>DASVAK010000111.1:0-9542 GCA_036376395.1 Candidatus Krumholzibacteriia bacterium | reverse complement strand
GGCTTCTCGTTGTACTGCTCCGCGCCGACCGCCTTCGCCACCATCGAGTGCCGGCCGTCGGCTCCCACCACGACGCGTGCGCGCTCGGTCACCGATTTCCCGTTGCGATCGTGTCCGCGGATGCCGGCCGTGCCGTCGGCTTCGAGCAGCACCTCGTCCACGGTGAACGCCTCGCGAACTTCCGCGCCCGCGGCCGCCGCATCCTGGAGAAGGATCGGATCCAGCACCGTGCGGCGCGGCGCGTACGAGTTCGGCGTCTCCTTCGTGCCGGCGTTTCCCGTGATGGCGAACGGGCCGAAGTCGATGACGTAGGTATGAATGGGCGGACAATTGGTGGCGATGACTTTCTCCAGCAGCCCCCATCGCTCGAGCGCGGCCACGCCGGGCGCGTGGATCAGGTGGGTGGAGATGGTGTCGCTGGGAAACGTGGCCCGGTCGACCACGAGCACACGGAGACCCTTGCGGGCGAGCAGCATGGCGGTCGGGGAGCCGGCGCAGCGGGCGCCGACCACGATTACGTCGTAAGCGGGATGGCTCATCGTTCTCTCCTTGCCGGGCACCCCTGCCTGAGTCGGAGGCGACGATTGGACGCGTTCGCGCGCTCGATCTTACCAGAAAAAAAACGGGGCGCCACGGCGGTCCCGTGACGCCCCGTCGTTCGCAGTGCTTACGCGCGCTTTTCGGGCCGGGTCTCCGGCTTGAAGCGCGCCGCCTCCTCGGAGCCGCGGGTCGCATTGCCCGCGCTGTAGGAATGCGCTCCGGCGCCGGCCAGGGCTCCGTCCTTGACGATCAAGTATTCGCTGCGGATGGGACGGCCCTGGAACCAGCACTCGAGAATCTCGCGCACCCCGGCCGAATAGCGTGCCTGCGCGGAGAGACTCGTGCCCGAGATGTGCGGCGTCATGCCATGGTGCGGCATGGTCCGCCACGGATGATCGCGGGGTGCGGGCTGCGGGAACCATACGTCGCCCGCGTAGCCCGCCAGCCGGCCGTCCTTGAGCGCGCGCGCCACGGCGTCGCGGTCGCAGATCTTGCCGCGCGCGGTGTTCACGAGATAGGAGCCGCGCTTCATCTTGCCGATCAACGCGTCATTGAACAGGTGTTCGGTTTCCGGGTGCAGCGGCGTGTTGATGGTGACCACGTCGCACACCTTCACCAGCGACTCGGCATCCGGGTGGAAGGTGAGACCCAACTCCTTCTCGATCGCCGGCGAAAGCCGGTGCCGGTCGGTGTAGTGCAGATGCACATCGAACGGCTTCATGCGTTTGAGCACCGCGAGGCCGATACGGCCGGCGCCCACCGTGCCGATCGTCATGCCTTCCACGTCGTAGGAGCGCGCCGCGCAGTCGGCGATGTTCCATCCCCCATCGACCACCCACTGGTAGGACGGGATGTAGTTGCGCACGAGCGAAAGAATCATCATCACCACGTGTTCGGACACGCTGATGCTGTTGCAGTAGGTCACCTCGGCGACGGTGACCTTGTTTTCCATCGCGGCCTGGAGATCGACGTGGTCGGACCCGATCCCCGCGGTGATCGCCAGCTTGAGCTTCTTCGCCTTCTGGATGCGCGCCGCGGTGAGGTACGCGGGCCAGAACGGCTGCGATATCACGACCTCGGCGTCCTCGAGCTCGCGCTCGAAGGTGGAGACCGCGCCGTCCTTGTCCGAGGTCACGACCAGGGTGTGGCCCGCCGCCTCGAGGTACCTGCGCAGTCCGAGCTCGCCGGAGACGCTGCCGAGCAGCGTGCCGGGCTTGAAGTCGATTGCGTTCGGCGTGGGAAGAGTCTGCCCATCGGGATAGCGCTCGAGCATGGGAATGTCGTCGCGCGCGTACGATTTGGGATAGCCGTCGACGGGATCGTCGTAGAGGACGAGGAGAACCTTGGCCATAGCACGTCAGCTCCTTGATTCCGTCTGGCGACGGAGGCAGAACAGTTGCTTCTCAGCCTGGGGGAGGAAGATGTCGAGTATACACCTTTCGAGCCGGCAAAAAATCCGGGGCGCCACGATCTGCGTGGCGCCCCGTACGTCATGCGAAGAAGGGTGTCTGCTCGGACTAGTTTCTTGCGGCCTTCTCCATCTCAGGCGCCTTCTCGAGCGAGCTGGCATCGGCGCGCTCGCCCACGAAGGCACGCTGGAACGCGCTCACGCGCTCGGCTTCCGGCGCGCGCTCGAGGAACGACGCCTTCTCGGCAGCGGTGGCATAGCCGAGGATGGCGGCGCGCTCTTCCATCGACGTCGCACCCTGGAGCGCGGCGCGCTCGGCCTCGGGGGCGCGGGCGATGATGCTCGCACGCTCCGACGCGGTGGCACGATCCAGGAAGCTGCTCTTCTCGCTCGCGCTCGCGCGCTCCACGATGGCGGCACGGCCCTCGATCGACATCCTCGCGACCATGCTCGTGCGCTCTTCGATGCTGGCGCGCTCGAGGATGTTGGTGCGCTCGGTGACGGTCGCGCGGTCGAGCACATTCGCACGCTCGGTCGCGGTGGCGCGCTCATACAGGGACAGGCGCTCCGCCTCGGTCGCGCGGCCGAGCATGTTGACGCGCTCGGTCGGCGTGGCCGCGTTGAACAGGCTCACGCGCTCGGTGGCCGACAGGCGGTCCATCGAGAGCTTGACGCGATCCACCATGCTGACGCGCTCGGTGGCCGACGCGCGCTCATACGCCGTCGCATCGACGCCGGCCTTCGCGAGCATGTCGGCACGCGCCGTCTTGTCCATGCGGTCGATCATTGCAACGCGCTCCTCGACCGTCGCGCGGGCGACGAGGTTGGCGCGCTCGGCTTCGGGTGCGCGATCCAGGATCGCCGACGCGGCCTGCGCGTCCATCCGGGCATAGATCGACAGGCGCTCCTGCGCGGAGAGACGGCCGAACAGCGTGCCGAGCGTCTCGATCGTCGCCTGGTCGTTGGCCAGCGCGGCGAAGAACGCATCGGCGGACGCGCCGTTGTCATTGGTGACGACGTCGGACGGCGTGATCTGCTCGGAGCGGTACTTGTCGACCGTGCCGATCGCGCCCGTGACATCCGACCCGGTCGGGCCGTTGGACCTGGACTTCATGAATACGACCGCGCCAATGACGACCACGGTCAGTGCGATCATCAGGCTGGTTGACCTCTTCGACATGACAGAACCTCCTTGGACGGTGGGTTTGCGGGTTGATTGAATTCCGATCCTACTACATCCGCCCGCGAACGGATGTTGGTGCATGGCTCAAAAAAAAATCTGCGGGCCGGGCTGGCTGTCTACTGGGTAGAAGACGGTGTCCCCTCGAACACCGGCTCGCCGCCTTGAAGCACTTTCAGTACAACGGCTTTCGCGGCCGAGGCGGCGCCGTGGAAGACCAGCGTGACCCCGCCTTCGCCCGTGTGCAGCCCCTGCACGGAGCCCCGGCTGGCGGCGAATGCGCTGGTCGCGGTGCCGTGGCGCTCGACGCGATCCAGCGACCAGGCGTCCGGATCGAACGAGACCGTCCACTCGACCGGGATGGTGGACTGGAGCTTCACGTCCACCATGATGTCCGTGCCCCGGCCGTAGATGACGGCCGAGCCCGACACCGTGCCCTGGGCGGTTTCCACCGGGATGGTGCTGATGGGCTCCACGAGCCGCCCCGTCATTGAACCGGACACATCGGACGGGCTGATATCGCGGGCGGCGTCCCAGAATCCCGGGCGGGAGTACTGGACGATGGCGAGAATGAAGAGGCCGGTCGCCAGCCCCAATCCGAACGTCGACCAGGGGCGGAGCCGGGGGGCGAAAAACCCGCGGCGCCAGCTGGACGGCGTGGCTTCATGGGGGGCCGGGCCGGGGACCGGCAACCGGTGAATGGCATCGAGAATCCGCGACTCGAACCCGGCCGGCGGGTCGGGGATGGGATCCGCCTCGAGGCGGTTCACCAGTCGCGTCAGGGCCTCATAGTAGGAGCGGGCCTCCGGGTGCGCCGACAGGTACTCGTCGAGCCGGCGGCGTTCCCCGGAGGTGGCGGTTCCGTCGGCGGCAAGGTTCATCAGTTCGATCATGGCCGGCTCGATCATTGTGTGACCCCCCTCGCGGTGAGAATCTCCTTGAGCTGCTGGCGCGCCGAGAACAGTCTCGATTTCACCGTCTTCTCGGGGATCCCCAGCATGTCCGCCATCTCCTGGTACGAGAAATCGTTGTAGTGCTTGAGCACGATCACCATGCGGTAGTCCAGCTTGAGCATCGCGATGGCATTGCCGATCTGCTCGCTCAGGTCCGCCGCGCTCCGTGCCGCCTCCTGGCTCGCCGGCAGCACCGCGGTCTCACCGCTCTGGTACTCCTCGCTGCGTTTGGCCCGGTTCGCAAAGTTGATCGATTCGTTGATGGTGATCCGGTAGATCCAGCTGAAGAATTCATGCCGGTCATCGAACGAACCAAGCTTCTGGTACACCTTCACGAACACGCCCTGCACGATGTCCATCGCGTCGTCCCGGTCGCGCACCATGCGCAACGCCAGGTGGTAGAGCGGCTTGTGGTACTTGCGCACCAGCGCGTCGAACGCGCGGGTATCGCCCGCGAGACACTGCCGCACCAGGACGGCGTCGGCGTTCTGGTCCTTCACCTGGGACATACAGCGACCGGATCGAAAAGTTGGTCGGAAATTGCAGCCGGGGTCGGGCTCAAGGGTCTGTCAGTCCATCACTTGATGGTGAAAACGTGGTTGAAGCCGGCGATGGTGAAGAGCTCGCGGATGTGGCGGTTCATGTGGGTGAGGATGAGCCCCTGGCCGCTGGCGGACAGGCGCTTCTGGATGCCGAGGAGTACTCCCATGCCCGCGCTCGAGATGTAGTCGAGGTGCTCGAAGTTCACCTCGCACGAGGTGTTCTGGTTCTTCAGCTCATCGCGCACACGGTCGACCTGGGCGGCGTCCAGACGGCCGGTAAGAAGCACTTCGCCATTGGCTCCGCGACGAATCTCGAACATCAACTGCCTCCCAGGTGCCTGGTTAGAGTCACGCGCGCGACACCGTCCGCGTGCTCGTAGGAAATATCGTCCATCATGCGACGGACGAGGAACAACCCGATTCCGCCGGGGGTGCGTTCCCGAATGGATTCGCTGACGTCCACGTCCCCCGCGTCCGTGACGTCGAACTGCACCGCCCCGGGATGGACGAACGCCATGACCAGGCGTTGGTCCCGGACCTCGATGGTGATGACCACGCGCGCTTCGCCGCCGCCGTACTTGACCATGTTGGTGAAGATTTCCTCCGCCGCCAGGCGGGCGGCGAAGCGGGAGTCCTCATCCAGGCGATAGCGCTCGGACGCCTCGTCGAGGAAGGCGAACAGGGCCTCCAGGGACCCCAACTCTCGTGCGAATGAGCGCTGCATGCGGCGTGCGTTGCGACCGATGAGCGTACCACATCGGCCGCAAGGGCGGAACGGCAGCGGGCCGGCGCGAAAAAACGGCTTACTCCTCCGCTTTTACCGTGCCACGCATCCGCTTGGTGTCCGAGCGGCGGCGCTTGGCGTCGACCCGGCGGGCTTTCGCGGCGCGCGACACCTTCGTCGTGCGCCGGGCCCGCGGCGGCACGGCGGCGGCGCGAATCAGCTCCACCAGCCGCGCGATGGCGTCGGCACGGTTGCGTTCCTGGGTGCGAAACCGGCGCGCCGTGATGATCAGCACGCCGTCGCGCGTGAGACGCGAGCCCGCGCGCGCGCGCAGGCGGTCGCGGACGTCGGCGGGAAGATTGCGCGAGTGCATCGCGTCGAAGCGAAGCTGGGCGGCGGTCGCCACCTTGTTGACGTTCTGGCCCCCCGGTCCGGACGAGCGCACGAACGTGATCTCGAGCTCGGATTCATCGAGCGAAATGGCGGGTGTGATCTCGATCAAGGGCGCTCCGTGGCGCGCTGCGCGCAACCGCGGCGCATTGTACGCCGGCGAGCGCCTACTTGAGCAACACCATCTTGCGCGAGAGCGAAACCCCGCCGGCGTCGAGACGGTAGAGATACACGCCGCTCGCCAGCGGCCGTCCCCCGTCGTCGCGACCATCGAAGATGACGCGATGCTCACCCTTCGCCTCGGCGCGGTCGACGAGCGTGCGCACGTGGCGACCGGCCGCGTCGTAGACGAGCAGGCGCACCGGTCCGGGCTGGCCGAGCGTGTACTCGATGCTGGTCTGGGGGTTGAACGGGTTGGGATGGTTCGCCCCGAGCACGGTGAGCGCGGGCGAGGCGCCGGCTCCGGTCGCAACCGGTGTCAGCCAGATCCCCGACGGCAACCCGACCAGCGATTGCGACGCGCCGTAGGTGATGTTCGTCACCAGCGTGTCGGGCTGGTAGCCGGGCGCGGAGAAGATCAACGTCACCGGCTCGCCGCTGCCGCGCGTGGGGCTGTCGTCGTAGCGGAACATGAACTTGCCGCCGGCCGGCACGTGCTGCGTGAAGGAGCGCTCCACCGAGCGCGCGGTGAGCTCCGGCACGAGGTGCTGCGAGTAGCGGTCGCGCGCCTCACCGCTGATCACGCCCACCGGGTACGGCCCGGCCAGGCTCGTGTTGCACGCCAGGCGCCCGTCGCACGACTTCTCGAAGTACTCCTCCCACGCCCGGCGGAACCCCGCGATCTTGTCGAGGTCGAGCTGCGACGGCGTGGTGCCCGCCGCCACCAGGAAAATGAAGGCCTGGCGCAGGTCGTGGGGCGCGCTCGTGGGAAGCGGTGTGCGCGTGCCCTCCGCGGCGATGATGTCTTCCACCGTGACGCCCACGTACGTGCCCGAGCACGTCGATCCCTGCAGCGGCGTTCCCTGCGACCGGGCCACGACCTGGTCGTTCGATGCGCTCGAGACGTAGAACATGTCCTTCACTTCATCCGCGGTACGCAGGCCGAACAGGTACTCGTCGATCTCCGAGAAGTAGTCGATGAGCGTCGGGCAGGAGTAGTTGCTGCCACCCGTGTTGACCCAGTCGCCCCCCTCGAGCGAGCTGTGATCGATGTCGGCGTAGTAGCTCCAGTGCGCGTCGGAGCGGCCGAGCAGCAGGTTGCTCGGCCCGGAGCCCTTGTCGAAGTACACGAACGCGCCCCACCGGTGGCCCGACTCCTGCCCCATGATGGTGAGGAAGTTGTTCCCCTTGCCGAAGACGCGCGCGGTCGGATCGGGATTGGTCCACTGGTTCAGGAAGCCCATGTTGCACAGGCTCTCGAGCGTACCGTCCGACCCGTACTGTCCGCTGCCGTTGAAAATCCCGAGGCCGATGCCGGATACATTGTTGCGGATGTTGCGTTCGTACGCGAACGCGCCCCCCATCTCCTCGGAGAAGTTGGTGAAGAAAACCACCTGGAAGAATTCATCCGGGAAGGTCTGGTAGAACGTCTGGAACAGCGCGACCTCGTCCACCAGCGGCAGCGGGTAGCTGTAGAATTGCTCGTAGATCGCCGCGCCCGCCGCGCCCACGTGCGGCATGATGTTGAAGTTGATCTCTTCGAGCGGCGGGTCGCCGCCGGGATGGAACCCGGTGATGATGGGCGAACCGTTGTCCGCGACATTCGACCCCATACCGTTGAAGGTGATGCTGAAGTTGCCGGTCGGGTAGAGCACGAGCTGGAACGTGTTCGTCGCGAAGGTGCCGAACTCGCGCACGCTGATGAACGTCACCGTGTACTTGCCCGCTTCGCTGCGCACGCGCACATCGCCGCCCGCCGCCTCGTTGAGGTCGAGGTAATACGGAGCGATCTTCGGGGTCGCGGAGAAGAAATCGGCGGGGTCGTAGAAGGCGCCGTTGATGCCGGCGCCGAACGAGACCGCGCCGTTGCCGCTCACGTACATCTGGGTCCAGTTCGCGCCCGCGAACGGAAACGAAAACGGCAGCGTCACCAGCACCGCGCCGTCGTCGCCGGGCGCGATGAGCGAACCGAGCGTGGCGTCGTAGTTGAACGCTGGCTGCGAGACGGTGTATGCGGTGCCGCTCTTGGTGTACAGGAAGGTGTGGACGTCATTGTCGAAGAGGTTGTTGCCGCTGATGGTGAGGGAACCGTCGTCCTGGACGATCCACACGTTGTCGTAGATGTACGGTGCAAACGCCGGCGCGCTGGCCTTGAGCCCCTGCTCGAGGTCTTTCTGGTTGCGCAGGTGCAGGGCACGCCGCGTCGCGATCTCGCGCTCGTTGCCGCGGTAGGTGCCGCACACGAAGCCGGGCTCTCCGGGCGCCGCCATGCTGGCGGCACTCGACCGGGAGGCCATGGGCGGACGGCCGGGCTGCAGGGCCGCCCCGGCGCTTTGCGCATGCAGCGCGGAAACTACGACGAGGGCTGGAAGCACGCGCGCAGCGCGCGCGAAGTTGAACTGTCGCACCATGTTGTAGCGGCCTCCCGGCTGGGGTTATGGGCGTCGGTTGACGACAGTGGGGTGAGTTGCACATCTATTTTCGCACTCGGGATCGCCCGGCGCAATGATCAGTTCCAGTGATCGCCCGCTCCTGCACCTTGCGGGCCGCAACCACCCGCCCTATGTTGCAGCATCACCGCTCCTGACGCGCCCCCCTCACCGAAGGAGGTGGATGATGCAGCGCATCATTCGCATCTGTCTGTTCGGGGTCACGGCCGCTTCCCTCCTGGCCGGCTGCGAGTCCCGCGAATCCGCCACCCCGACGCCAACCGGTCCCCTGCTCACGAAGGTAACCGCGCCGGAATTCCCCGGCGCCGACCACTTTGTTAGCGGCATCACGAACCCCTACCTCGCCTACGAGCCCGGCAAGGTGTTTCACTACTGCGGTGAAACCTCCGAGGGCAGCGAGGAGATCGTTGTCACCGTGACCGACCAAACCAGGGAGATCATGGGCGTGACCACCACCGTGATCCACGATCAGGCGTACGTCGACGGCGCGCTCGTCGAGGATACGTTTGACTGGGTCGCCCAGGACGAAGACGGAAACGTCTGGTACTTCGGCGAGCACTCCGAGACGATCGAGAATGGCCAGGTGGTCTCGACCGAGGGCTCGTGGGAAGCCGGCGTGGACGGAGCACTCCCCGGCGTTCTCATGCTCGCCGATCCGGAGAAAGGGATGAGCTACGCGCAGGAGTACGCGCCGGACATCGCGGAGGACCAGGCCCGCGTGAAGAGTACCGACGCATCGGTGTCGATCGATCTCGGCGATTTCGTCGGCGTGCTGCAAACGCTGGAATGGACGCCGCTCGAGCCGGGACAGCGCGAGTACAAGTTCTACGCGCCGGGCACCGGGCAGATTCTCGAGGAATCCACCGGCGGCCGCGACGCGGTCGCGCTCTGCTCCGTGGAGTGATTCCAGCATGAGATAGCTTGCTCGCGGGTCCTGTCACCGGCCACCCCGGACCAAACCGCCGCGCTCGTTATCGCGGCGGTTTGCCGGGGGCTCCGGCCGGCGCCACCCGCTCGCGCGCAACATGCGCATTCACTCGCTGACCCGCCCGCAGCCCGCGCGGGTCCTGTCCGCGAGCAGCCCCCTTCGGACTTCGCCGCGCGGCCGCTGCCTGGTACATCAGCAGACTCAACGACTTTACCCGGGCGCGGCTCCGTCCTCGGGGCGCAGCCCCGCTCGCGGCCACCCGCGCGTG
>DASVAK010000100.1:0-8490 GCA_036376395.1 Candidatus Krumholzibacteriia bacterium | reverse complement strand
TTGGAGTACGGGCGCCACCTCGACGGCGATTTCGCGATCGGCGTGACCATTTCGCAGGAGTCGAAGGCGAACACGGTCGAGGTGTGCGACGCGGTGCAGGCGCGCATCAAGGAGATGAACAACGACCCCGAGCTGGAAGGGGTGAACTTCCTCACCTGGTTCAGCCAGGGCGCGGAGATCAAGAAGACGCTCAAGGATCTCGTCTTCACCGGCATCTTCGGCGCGATCCTCGCGGCGTGCGTGCTCTACGCGTTCCTGCGCCGGCTCTCGACCACGCTGGTGTCGGCGTCGTGCATTCCGTTCTCGCTCCTCGTGGCGTGCGGGTTCGTGTGGGCGCGCGGCGGGTCGATGAACACGCTGGTGCTGCTGGGGCTGATCGTCGCCATCGGGATGCTGGTCGACAACGCCGTGGTGGTGATGGAGAACATCTTCCGCCACCAGGAGCAGGGCGAGGACCAGCAGGAAGCGACGCGCAAGGGGTCGGCGGAGGTGTCGGTGGCCGTGATCGCGGCGACCATGACCTCGGTGATCGTGTTTCTCCCGCTCATCTTCAACAAGCCGAGCGAGATGAACATCTATCTCAAGGAGCTCGGCATCGCGGTGTGCATCGTCATTCTCGCCTCGCTCTTCATCAGCCAGACGCTCATCCCGCTGGCCACGTCGTGGTTCATCAAGTCGCGCCCCAAACCGAAGACGAAAGCCATGCTGCGCACGGAGCACATCTACGAGCGCATGCTCGTCTTCAACCTGAAGCACCGCTGGGTGACGCCGGTGCTGCTGGTGGCCGTGCTGGCGTCGGGTTACTGGCCGTTCATGAAGGTCGACAAGAATTTCGACAGCAAGGAAAGCGAGCTGTTCGTCCAGGTCAACTACGACATCAGCGAGAACATGGGCCTCGAGCGCAAGGAAGAGCTGGTGACGCGCGTCGAGCAGGAGCTCCAGCAGCACCGCGACAAGCTGATGACGCGATCGATCTACTCGTTCTGGAGCGATCAGTGGGTCATGACGCGCATCTACCTCAAAGAAGGCGAAGCCAACGAGGAGAATATCGCCGCGGTGCGCAAGAACCTGAAGGACATGCTCCCCGAGGTCGCGGGCGTGAAGCTCGAGGTGATGGAGAACAACCAGTTCTGGCGCCAGGACCGCGGCAAGCGCATCGCGCTCCAGCTGGTCGGGGAGGACTCCGAAATGCTGGGCCAGCTGGCCGAAGAGGCGAAGCGGCGCCTCGGCGACATCCCGGGGCTGCAGGACCCCCAGGCGGGGAGCGAAGAAGCGCAGGAAGAGATTCACGTCCACGTCGACCGGGAGACGGCGTCGCGCATGGGAATCAACGCGAACCAGCCCGCCGAAGTGGTCGGTCTTACGTTCCGCGGTCAGCGCCTGCAGCGCTTTCGCACCGCCGACGGCGAACGCGAGATGCGCGTCTCGCTGGACGAAAAGGACAACGAGACCGTCGCCCAGCTGCGTAATCTCCCGATCTGGACCGGAGATGGCGAGAAGATTCCGCTGGCGTCACTCGCGACGTTCGAGCAGAAGACCGGCGAGCGGCAGATCCAGCGTGACAACCGCCAGACCAGCGTATGGGTCGGCGCCAAGTTCGAAACCGGCACGCGCGAGGAGTACATGCCGCTCGTGACCGCGGCGATGAACGGAATGGACTTTCCATACGGGTATTCGTGGACGTTCGGCCGGTGGGAGGAGCGCCGCAAGGAGAACGCGCAGGAGTTCCTCACCAACCTCATGCTGGCGCTCATGCTGATCTTCGCGGTGATGGCGTCGATCTTCGAGTCGGCGCGCCAGGCGCTGACGCTCCTGGTCTCGCTGCCGTTCGCGCTCGCGGGTGCGTTCTGGACGCTGTATGCGACCGGGACCGATTTCGACCAGCCCGCCGCCGTGGGACTTCTGCTTCTCATCGGCACCGTGGTGAACAACGGCATCGTCATGCTGGCGCACTGCAATCACTATCGCGGGCTCGGCATGCCGCGGCACGAAGCGCTGCTGCTCGGGTGTCGCGAGCGCCTGCGTCCGGTGGTCATGACCGCGCTCACCACCATGATCTCGCTGATCCCGATGGTGATCCAGAAACCGTCGCTCGGTGGTGTCTATTACTACTCGATGGCGTTCGTGATCATGGGCGGGTTGTTTCTCTCGACGTTCCTGACGCTGATCCTGCTGCCCACCGCGACCACCCTGGTCGAGGACGGCACGCAGCTGGTCGCGCGGCTTGTGCTGAGGCTGTTGATCCTGCTACGGTTGCGAAAACCGGCGGAAGCCCTCGCGGACTGAACGGCTCGCTCCGTCGAGGACGCCCGGGCCCGCACACCGTTCCGTTGGACCACCGCATGCCCTCGGCAAAATCACCGGCATCCACGCCCGCCACGGCGCCGCGCTCCGTGTACGCGGGCGTATTCCTTCTCTCGGCGGCGACCCTGCTCTTCCAGGTCGCGCTCATCCGCATCTTCTCGGTGTCGATCTGGTACCACTTCGCGTTTCTCGTGGTGTCGGTGGCGCTGTTCGGGATCGGAGTCAGCGGCGTTGCGGTGTCGTTCCTTGCGCCCGGGCCCGGTGACGCACGGCGCCGGGCCGGTGCCGCGCTCGGGTTCGGGATTTCGGCGCTGGGGGGCTACCTGGTCGCCAACGCCATCCCGTTCCAGCCCTTTCGCATCCTGCAGGACCCCGTGCAGGTCCTGTTCTTTGCGCTCTACGACGTTGTTCTCATGCTGCCGTTCTGTTTCTCGGGCGCCGCCATCGTGCTCGTGCTGCGCGCCTATCCCTCGCGCGCCGGAAGGCTCTACGCGTTCGACCTGGTCGGCGCCGCGGCGGGAACGTTGCTGCTTTTCGCGGTGCTGCCGCTCGCGGGTGCGACCGGGGCGGTGACCCTCGCGGGTGCGATGGGCGCGGCGTCGTGTGCCTGCATGGCCGTCTCGAAGAGATTGCGCGTGTCCGCGCTGGTCGTCACCGCGCTCATGCTGGTTCCGCTGGTGGTGCCGGTGCTGCCCGACGTGCGCATGGACGCGACCAAGCCCGTCACCGCCGAGATCGGGCAGGGTGCGCGGCGCGTGTTCTCGCGCTGGAACGCGCTGGCGCGCATCGATGTCACCGAACGGCGCGGGTCCCCGCCGATGATCTTCATCGACGCCGCGGCCGCGACCCCCGTGACGCCGCCGCGCACGCGGGAACAGGCGCTGCGGGACGCCGGTTCGGTGGCGTGCCTGCTCCGTCCCGGATGCACGCTGGCGGTGATCGGCGCCGGCGGCGGTGTCGACATCCAGAACGCGCTCGCCATGGGCGCGAGCTCCATCCGCGCCATCGAGATCAATCCCATCATCCTCGACCTGGTTCGTGACCGGTATTCCGGGTACATGAACGCGCCCTACGACAATCCGCGCGTGCACGAGGTCCAGGACGAGGGGCGCAGCTTCATCGCGCGCAGCCGCGACCGCTTCGACGTGATCCAGCTCACGCTGATCGATACCTGGGCCGCGAGTGTTTCGGGCGCGTACAGCCTGTCGGAGAATTATCTCTATACGGTGGAAGCGTTCGACGCGTATCTCGACCACCTCTCGCCCGACGGCATGCTCTCGATCACGCGCTGGCACTACGAGCTGCCGCGGCTCGCGGCGCTCTCGCGCGCGGCGCTGGAGGAGCGCGGCGTCACCGAGCCCTGGCGCCACGTTCTCGTGATGAGGCAGGGAATCCGCGGGCTCATGCTCGTCAAGCGATCACCCTTCCGGGCCGCCGAAGTGGACTCCGCGCGCGCGTGGGCCGGCGTCCACGGCGCCACCATCGAGCACGACCCGGTGCACACCACCGGCGCCACGTTCGTCGAGGCGTACCTGGCGGCGGAGAATCCACGCGAGGTCGAAGCGCAGGTCGACATCGCGATTCATCCCGTGCGCGACGACAGCCCGTTCTTCTTCCAGATGGCGAAGTGGGACCGGATCGACTGGCGCGCGCTGCGCTCGTTCGGCCGGGGCGGGATCCTGGAACCGTTGTCTCTCCCGGTCGCCCAGATCGTGCTCCTGTGCGCGCTCGCGCTCGGTGTGCTGCTCTCGCTGGCGCTGCTCGCCGTGCCGCTCGCGGCGCGCGCGGTGCCGTCGCGGCGGCGATGGACGTGGCTGGGGTATTTCTTCGCGCTCGGGCTCGCGTACATCATCGTGGAGGTCGTGTTGATGCAGCGCTTCGCGCTCTTCCTCGGCCACCCGACGTATTCCGTGACCGCCATCCTCTTCGCCATCCTGCTCTTCTCTGGCCTGGGGGCGGCGTGGAGTGACCGGCGGCGCGGCGACACCGGCAGCGTGCTGCGCCCCGTGACGTGGGCGCTGCCACTCGTGATCGTGCTCATCGCGTTCGGGATGCCGCCCGTGCTTCGACACCTGCTCGGGCTTCCGCTCGCCGCGCGGCTTGCGATCGCCGTGATCGCGGTGGCGCCCGCCGCCTTCCTGATGGGCGTGCCGTTTCCCACCGGCATCCGCGCCATCGGCGCCACCGAGCCGCGGCACGTGGCCTGGGCATGGGCCGCGAACGGGTGCGCCAGCGTGATCGGTTCGGTTTGTGCGGTGCTCGGCGCCATGGTCTGGAGCTTCAGCGTCATGTTGCTGATCGCGACCGCGATCTACGTCATCGCCCTGCTCGTCGTGTCACGTCTTCGCGTCGCGCTCGCGTGAGGGAGCGGGCCGGGAGAATTCTCCGCGATCTCGCGGAGGCGGTCCGGGGAAGCGAGCAGGATTACACGCAGGGTGCCATCGGCCGCGCCATCCTGCTCCTCTCGGTCCCGATGGTGCTCGAGATGGCGATGGAGTCCGTCTTCGCCGTCGTCGACGTCTATTTCGTGGCGCACATCGGGCCGTCCGCCGTCGCCACCATTGGCCTGACCGAATCCATCCTCACCCTCATCTACGCCGTCGCGCTCGGATTGTCGATCGGCACCACCGCCATGGTGTCGCGCCGCATCGGCGAGAAGAACCCGGAAGAAGCGGCCAACACCGCCGTGCAGGCGATCCTCGTCGGCGTCCTGATGTCGATTCCCATTGCGCTGGTCGGCATCTTCTTCGCCCGCGACGCGATGCGGTTGATGGGCGGCGACGAGTGGGTGATCCGCGAGGGCTTCCGTTACACGCGCTGGATGCTGGGCGGGAACGTCGTGATCATGCTGCTCTTCATCCTGAACGCGGTGTTCCGCGGCGCCGGCGACGCGGCCATTGCGATGCGCGTGCTGTGGCTCTCGAACGGCATCAACATCGTGCTCGGCCCGACGCTCATCCGCGGGTGGGGGCCGTTCCCGGAGATGGGGGTCGAAGGCGCGGGGATTGCGACCACGATCGGGCGGGGTACCGGTGTGCTCATGCAGTTCATCGTGCTGTTCCGCGGCGCGCGCCACATCCGCGTGCTGCGCTCGCACCTGCGCGCGCGCACGGAGCTCATGTGGCGGCTCGTGCGCGTGTCGCTGGGCGGCATCGGGCAGTTCGTCATCTCGATGTCGAGCTGGATCGGCCTGGTGCGCATCATGTCGGTATTCGGAAGCGACGCGCTGGCCGGTCTCACGATCGCATTCCGCATCGCCACCTTCACGTTCCTGCCCGCGTACGGGCTCTCCAACGCGGCCGCGACGCTGGTGGGGCAGAACCTGGGCGCGAAACAACCCGAGCGCGCCGAGCGATCGGTGTGGCTGACCGGCATGGCGACCATGGCGTTCATGGCGGTGGTGGCGGCGGTCTACATCATCTGGAACGAACCGCTGGTGCGCATCTTCACCGATGATCCCCGGGTGATCCGCGTCGGCGCCGATTGCCTGCGCATCATCTCGTACGGCTATCTCTTCTACGCGTGGGAGCTGGTCGGGCTGCAGGCCTTCAACGGCGCGGGCGACACCGGCACGCCGACCCGCATCAACTTCGTGTGCTTCTACCTGGTGCAGATCCCGCTGGCGTACCTGCTCGCGATGCACACGCCGGCGCGCGAGCACGGGGTGTACTGGTCCGTGGTGATCGCCGAGTCGCTGGCGGGAGTCATCGCCATAATGCTGTTCCGGCGCGGGCGGTGGAAGACGCGCATGGTATGACGCCGGGAGCGACCCCGAGGGGCGGCATGGGATCGCCGCGCCGGGCTCGGGTGATCGACGGAGGAAAAGGTCTGATCTCGCATGTCGCGACCCAACTCAACTGGACCCGCCCGTCATCGCCTTCTAGATTTCGTGCCGGGGCGTCCTTTACAGGAGTGATGACATGCGCAAATCATTCTGGATTGGCCTGGTGCTCGTGGTGGTGGGACTGATCGTCGCGCTCAGCGGCCCGACGTACAATGACGAGAAGGCCGACATCGGCATCGGCGGGACCGAGATCAGCGTGCAGGAGCGCGAAGGCGTTCCGTCGTGGCTGGGCTGGGCCGCCGCGGGTATCGGCCTGGTGTTGATGATCAGCGGGATTCGCGGGCAGGATACGACGACGCGCCCGTTCGACGAGCACCGGCCGCATACGTCGTAAGAGGGAATTCTTTATCGCAGGGTGCCCATGGTTCGTGTCGCGATCTCAACGCGCGCAGCGCTGCTGCGCGCGTTTTGTTTGCTCCGGTTCGACGCGCACCGGGCGGCACGGGTAGTGAGGGCGTGGGCGGACCCGGCGACATCGGCGGCCCTTGCTTGCTCGAGGTGGATGGCCGACACTACCTTTGCGGGGTCAGCTCGGCGTCCATGAACGGACGGCCCGGCCAGTACGGCGTGGCCGACGTGTACGCGCGTCAGCGCGCAGGTGCGTTGGATCGATTCCATCATCAAATCAAAATGACGGAGGAGGAGGGCCCACCATGAAAGTTGGAGTTCTCGGTTCGGGTGAAGTGGCGAAGACGCTCACGCGAGGATTCGTGAAGCACGGTCACCAGGTGACCATGGGCACGCGCGACGCGTCCAAGCTTTCCGGATTCGCGAAGGAGCATGGCGTGAAGGTGGGAAGTTTCGAGGAAGCGGCGCGCTTCGGCGAAGTGCTCGTGCTCGCGGTGCGCGGCACGGCCGCGTTCGACGTGTTGAAATCGGCGGGGACGGGAAACATCTCGGGCAAGACCGTGATCGATCCCACCAACCCGTTGAACGACGAGATGCCGGCCAACGGAGTGCTCAAGGCGTTCACGGGACCGAACGAATCGTTGATGGGAAACCTGCAGCGGCAATTTCCCGACGTGCGCTTCGTGAAGGCGTTCAACTGTGTCGGGTCGGCCACCATGGTGGACCCGAAGTTCAAGGAAGGGAAACCGACCATGTTCATCTGCGGTGACGACGCCGCGGCCAAGCAGACCGTCGCCGGGATCCTGGAACAGTTCGGCTGGGAAGTCGACGACATGGGACCGGCCGACGCGGCGCGCGCCATCGAGCCCCTCGCCATCCTGTGGTGCATTCCCGGCTTCACGCAGAACGACTGGGGCCAGCGGGCGTTCAAGGTGCTGCGATGAGGCGCGGCGTGGTCTTTGTGGCGTTGATGTGCGCGCTGGCCACCGGCGCGTGCTCGAAGGGTTCGCAGACGACTGCGAAGAAGCCGATGACCACCGCCGAGCGCGACAGCGCCATCGGTGAATCGAAGCTCCCGGGTGCGGGCGTGGTGAAGAAATCGCTGGCGGTATCGGACTCGGCGAACGCTCGCGCCGAGCGCGAGAACGAGGCGGCGCAGCACTAGAAAAGAAGCCCCCGCGATCGTCGTGCTCGCGGGGGCTTCCTGGTCGGCTCAACGTGGTCACGGACCGCGACGCGCGGATCTTTCGCGCGATGGGGTCGCGGCCCGCCCCATATCCAAGGACGAATCCACCTCCGTCCTGTCTTTCGCTCACACTGCATGCAGCAACCACCGTGCCGAGGCCGCCATTGCGGCCAACCGTGTCCGTAAGCTAACGTCGTCGAATCATTTGGCCGTGGTGCACCGGGATGGTTGCGCGGCACCTGTCCGCCGCGACTGTCCACGGACACTCACAACCCTGTTCACTTCTGGCGACAATCGGAGACGCATTGGCCCGGCCCCGGAAGCTGCCATCGAACCCGCCCGACGCGACCCGCCGCGCTCCCGCCGCCGGGCGCCCGGCCGCGCTTCAACCGCTCGACATGGTCGCCGCCGTCCTGGTGGTGGGCTTCGCCATGGCCATGGTGGCGCGCCCGCTGCCCAACCTCGACCTCTACTGGCTGCTCGCGGTGGGTCGTCGCATGGTCGAGACGGGGAAGTACATCTACCACGACCCGTTCACGTTCACCGTGCCCGGCGCCACGTGGTCGCCGCTCTCGTACCTCTCGGCCATCATCTTCTACGCGCTCTTCAAGCTGGGCGGGATGGGCGCCATCACCGTGCTGCGCGTCGTGCTGGTGGGCGCGCTGACGGCGCTCACGTTCCGCACGCTCAAACGGACCGGCGCGTGGTGGGCGATCGCGGCGCCGCTCGTGCTGGTCGCGATCATCAACGCGCACACGCGCCTCACCGACCGCGGCCAGCTCTTCGAGTACGTGTTCGTCGCGTGGCT
>DASVAK010000098.1:0-10426 GCA_036376395.1 Candidatus Krumholzibacteriia bacterium | reverse complement strand
AGCACGTGGAAGCCGTCGACGGTCGCGCCCGAGAGTCCGGGCGCGTCGTCGAGAAAACCGGCCACGTGGTACTGGTCGCGCGCGCGGTTCGAGACTTCCCGCGCCAGCATGCGACCGGCTTCGCCCGCACCGACGATGATGAGTCGTTTCACCATGACTGCATGATCAGCGGATCAGCGCGATCGGTTTCTGCACCGACCCCGACTTCCCCACGATGCGGACGATGTAGCGCCCGCTGCTCGCCGACAGGCCCTCGCGCGTGGTGAGATCCCACGCCACGTCACCGCTCGTCGCAACCTCCCGCGAGTCGACCAGCTCGCCCTCCAGGGTGTAGATCTCGACGCGGACGGGATCGGTGATGTTCGCGATCTTCAGATCGGTGTGCCCCTTCGAGACGTAGACCGGGTTCGGGTACACGTACACCGAAGAGAGATTGGTCGCGGTCTGCGCCGGCGCGGAGAAATCATAGATCGAAATGCCGCCGAACGTGCCCACGTAGAGAATGTCGCGCGTCGGGTGGATGGCCAGCGAGCGGCAGTCCGCGTTCGCGAGCGGCGAGATCACGTCGAGCGAATAGCGCAGGCCCGAGAGCAGTGCGTACGAGGCCGGCGTCAGGAACGTCTGGATATCGGACGTGCTCTCGCGCGAGATGCGGTTCAGGCCCAGGTCGGTTGCCACCCACAGGTTCTCGTCGTGATCCAGCAGGATATCCTGCACGTTGGGGCTCACGATGCCGGGACTGATGCCGTTGTACACGGACACCGTGCTGACGCGGCCCCCGGAGCCGTAGCTGTAGAACAGGCCGGTGGTGGTGGCGATCCAGATCAGGTTGTCGCTGCGCAGCAGGATGCGCGTGATGGCCGCGGTGCTCGGCAGCTGGTCTTTCCCGCCCACAGCGACCTCGATAAACCACTGGTCCCCGGCCATGTTTGTGATCGCCGGCCAGGAGAATCCGCCGTGGCTCCACCGGTACACGCCGGCATTCTTGAACGCGACCAATGTCGACGTCGATCCGAAAGCGACATCGCGCACGTTGCCGCTCAGCATGCGCCCGTCCTTCGCGGGGGACATTTCGAACCACTGTGACTTGTCGCGGCTCAGGATGTCGATGCCCGACCATCCGAGCGACGCTCCCTCGTCGTCGGAGAGAAACCACCGGTTCCCCACCGGGTCCTCGGCCGCCTTCTGCGGGCGCGCCGTTCCATACGTGTCGCCGCCTCCGCTGCCGACCACGTGCCGGACCCACACATCGTTGCCGTAGTTCGCATCGAGCTTGTCGTCGAGCTCGTCGAGCTTCTTGTACTGGTCGGGCGGGACGTCGGTGCGCGTTTGCGAAGAGAACCATTTCTCGCCCTGCGAATCGGCGAGGAATGCGATGTTGGTGAACGCATTGCTGGGAATCTCGACACCGGGAACGGCCGAGTTGTAGTTGACCCAGGTTCCGTCGGGTGTGAGTTTGCCGACGTAGAAGCTGAACCACGACGCCCACAGCGAGCCGTCGACGTCGATGTCCATGCGCCGGGTGTCGTTGGCGGCCGGCGTGTCGGCCTTGAGGTTGGCCAGATTGGCCCCGTCCCAGCGCACCAGGTTGGCGCCGCGCAGCTCGGGCTCGTTCGCGCTGCCCAGGTACACATCGCCGCCGGGCAGGACGGCCAGCCCCTTGACCTCGATGGCCACGCTGCCGCCCTGGAGCTGGTAGGGATCCTGGACGGAGTTGATGGAGTGCGTCGTCCACGACGTGCCCGTCCCGGAGTAGCGCATGAAATCCTTGCTCGCGCCCGCCCACATCTCGCTTCCGGTCCAGTAGAACGAGCGGATGCGGTAGGTGGGCAGCCCCAGGTCGGTCCACGTTTGCGTCCCCGGGTCGTAGCGCCGCACCCCGGCGTTCGTTCCCGCCCAGATGTTCGTCCCGTCGGTGCCCAGGACGTACGTCGCCGTCGGCGCTCCCGCCACCTTCTTGATGATGCCAAGCGCGTTGAGCGTCGCGATGCCGCCGCGCGACAGCGTGTCGTCCACCGTGGAAAGCCACACCTCGTCGCCGAACGGCAACACGTCGGTCACGTCCGAGCCGGGCAGGCCGTCGCGCTGGAAGTAGCGCGCGGACGCGAAGTCGTTGCGGATCGTTCCCGCTCCCGGCGTGGACCCGTACACGATGACATCGCCCCACGCCACGATCGAGTTGATCCGGTTCGACGCGAGCCCGTCGATCTGCTCGGAGAGCGAGCGCAGCAGCGTGAGCCGCCCGTTGGCGATGCGGACCTTCGCCACCCCCACGTCGCCGGTTCCGACGTAGATGTCGCCGTCCGCATCGAAGGCGAGGCAGCGCAGCGCGTTGGACGGGAGGCCGCTGTCGTTTCGGTACTGCGTGAATTGTTCGGTGGCGGGATCGAAGACCAGGACGCCGCCGTACGTGGCGATGTAGAGCTGCTGGTCATGGAGCACGATCTCGTGCGTCATACTGGCGTCGATGTGGTTGGACCACCGGCCCGCGCGGGCGGGCGCCACACCGAGAAGAAGCGCCAGGGCCGCCGCGGCGGCGAGACGAGCACGGTCAGTACGCATGCCGTTCCTCCTTGATCGCATCGCCTCTCGTCGGGGGTGGCGCGGGCGTGTCATCCGGGGTGGTGATGTCGAGAACGCGCTGGCGGCCGCGAAGCATCGCGCCGCCGGTTTCGAGCAGGATCTTCGCGTCGTTGGTGAGAGACCAGTTCTGCACGTAGGCGGCGTCCTGGACCAGCAGGTCGTCGCGGCTGATCCGTCTTGGTCCCATGCGCCAGTACCCGGTGACGCCGGGGCGCATGTCGAAGCGGAACCGCCCGACGCGGCCCACGTGCTCCGCGTCCTCGGGACGCAGCGGGTACGGACCGACGATGCTCATCCTGCCGATGACGACCAGCCAGAACAGGGGAAGATTGACGAAGTCGGACGGGCCGTCCGGGAGACCGCGACCCGCCACCGGTACCACGAGGGGCTTTCCGCCGGCGCCGAGGCGCGGACCGACCGCAAACGGCTTGCGCGCGCGCGAAAATGCGTAGAGCGAGTATAGCACATACCCGGGAAGCGAGACCACGGCCAGGACCGCGCCGAAGATCACGTCGAGCGCGCGCTTGACGAACCGGTCGAGCAGGTAGCGGGTGTCGCGCGGGTAGAAGATGACCGGCCGCCCCTGCAGGGCGGTGACGCGCGCCTGGTGGAACACCAGCCCCGCGTAGTCGGTCAGCACGGTGACGTCGATCACGCGCCGGCGCCCGAGCGCCACCAGCTCGGCGAGCAGCTCGTCGCCCACCGCGTTGGGAAGCACGACCACGTGGTTGATCCGGTAGCGCTCGACGATGCGCTCGATGTTCTCCACCGGCCCGAGGGTGCCGGTGAGAATTCCGTCGCTCTGCCCCGCCGTGTCCACCACGCCCACCACGTCGAACCCGAGCGCGTCGTCCTTCATCAACCGCGCCTCGATTTCGCGGGCGTGGTCGCGCGGGCCCACCACGCACGCGCGTTTCATGTCCACCTTGTAGGCGAGCAGCCGCCGGTGGATGTGCCGGACCCCGTCGCGGAGCAGGAAGTCGAACACGATCGCGGCGGGCACAAGGAAGGCCACCACCATGCGCGAATAGGTGCGGATCTGGCTCAGGTACGTGCTGGTCATGAGCAGGACCGACGCGATGATGATCGCGCGCGAGATGGTGAAGAGCTCGTCGGAGGGCCGGGTCTCGCGCCGGATGCGGTAGAGGCCGCTGAACGCGAACGTGAACACGAACAGCAGGTTCTCGAAGAAGAGGAAGCGATGGTACGCGCGCACCGGGAAGATCGGGTTGGTGAATATATCCGAGAGCAGCACGCGCAGGTAGTACGCGGCGAAGAAGGCCGCGTTGAACGCCACCAGGTCGAGGACCAGGAACAGCGTCACCTTGGCGACCTCGCGGTAGCGTTTGAGGAAGTAGAACACGGGGTTCCACTTCTCGTAGTAGCGGAACAGGCTCACCAGGTGCGCGACAAAGGAACGATTGAGGACCGCCTGCGCGCTCTCGCGTTTGTGGGCGTGCTCGATCACCGCGTCGGCGAGGTAGTACACCTTGAGCCCCCGCTGCTTCATGCGGTAGCACCAGTCCACATCCTCGAAGTAGAGGAAGAACCGCTCGTCCATCATCCCCACGTTGTCAACCGCTTCGCGCCGCACGAACATGGCGGCGCCGAGCACCCAGTCCACCTCGCGCGTGGAGTTGTGGTCGAAGTCCATCATCAGGTGCTCGCGCGCGGCGCGCGCGTTCGGAAAGAGCTTGCCGAGCGGCGTCCGCCGCAGAAGCAGCACGCGCAGCGTGTAGAAGCGGCGGCACGAGAGCTGGACGGTTCCGTCGTGGAAGACAAGCTTGGGCCCGACGATGCCCGCGTCGGGCGTGCGCTCGACGAAGTCGATCAGTTTGCGCAGCACCCCGCGCCGCACCACCGTGTCGGGGTTGAGAATGAGGACGAATCGCCCCCTGGCGTGCTGGAGCCCGAGGTTGACCCCTTTCGAATAGCCGAGATTTTCACGCCCCGCGATCAGCGTCACCCACGGGTAGCCGCGACGCACCACGTCCACCGATTCGTCGGGGCTCGCGTTGTCGACCACGATCACCTCGGCCAGCCCGGACGCGCCGTCCGCCTGCAGCGAGTCGAGGCAGGCGCCGATCACGCGCGCGCTGTTGTAGGTGACGATGACGACGGAGACGGTCACGGAATCTTCTTAAGGATTGACGCGAGGCGCAGTTTCCACACCATGAACGCCGCTTCCCACACGATGCGCCGCGACATCTTGGACTGCCCCACCAGCCGGTCGGTGAAGATGATGGGCATCTCGATGATGCGGTAGCCTCGCTTCCATACGTGGAAGTGCATCTCGATCTGGAACGAGTAGCCGTCGCTCTTGATGCGGTCGAGCGGGAGCGCCTCGAGCACGGCGCGGCGGAAGCACTTGAAGCCGGCGGTGGCGTCGTGCAGCGGCATCCCGGTGATGACGCGCGTGTACTTGTTGGCGAAGATGGAGAGGAACAGGCGCGACAGGGGCCAGTTGACCACGGTGATGCCGTTCACGTAGCGCGAACCGATCACCAGGTCGGCCTCCTTGATGGCATCGAAGAAGCGCGGGATCGCGCGCGGATCGTGCGAGAAGTCGGCGTCCATCTCGAACAGAAAGCGCGCGTCGGTGTTGGCGAGCGCCCACTTGAACCCGGCGATGTACGCGCCGCCGAGCCCCAGCTTCCCGGGGCGATGGAGCACGTGCACGCGCGGCTCGCGCGCCGACCATTCCTCGACGAGCGTTCCCGTGCCGTCGGGCGAGTTGTCGTCGACCACGAGCACGTGGAGGTCCTGCGGAAGCGCGAGCACCTGCTGCGCGATGCGCTCGATGTTCTCGCGCTCGTTGTAGGTCGGGATTATGACGATGCCTTCCACGGGGCTCCCTTTCGCCGGAACAGCCACGCCGCGGCGCCCGCCAGGAGCGTGAGCGCGAACGTCGTGATGGAGATGGCCGCGGCCTCGCGCACCCGCGACGAGTCGTAGTGGAAGGAAATCTCGTGGCGACCGGCGGGGAGTGCGACAGCGCGCAGCACGTGGTTCGCGCGCAGCACCTCGGCGGGCGCGCCGTCGACGGTGGCCTTCCAGTCGGGGTAGTACACCTCGCTCACCACCAGCAACCCGGGCCGGTCGAGCGCGACCTGGTAGAGCTGGTGCTGCGCGTCGGCCTTGACGACCGTCACCGACGCCGCGCTGTCGCCGGCCGCGGGCTCGATCGACGGCTTCTTGTCGAGCATGGCCACGCGGCGCAGGTCCACTTCTCCGTTGGCCATCTTGACCAGCGCTTCATCGGAGGTCTCGACGCGGTACTCGCCCGCGATCCACGCGCGCGGGAAGGCCTGCGCGTTCTCATAGATGGCGCGCGGCTCGCTGTCGAAATCGCGCCCCACCCACACCGCCTTGAGCGCGGGGTGGTCGCCGAGTCGCACCCCCGAAACGATGTAGCGCACGTTCATCATGCTCGCGAGGTCCAGGCGCCCGTGCTCGAGCGAGAAGCGCAGCGCGCCGATGAACTCCTCGTAGTCCTGGAGCTTGGCGGGGTGGTAGCCGCCCGCCGACGCGATGTCGAACACCATGAAGCGGTTGCTGGAGAAGAAGCCCTGCACCTGGAACGAAATGGGCGCGTTCTCGCCCGGCTCGGCGGCGTCGCGCTGCGGGCCGTCCACGGGCAGCACACGAAACTCGCCCGGCTGCGCGTGCAGGAAGTCGATCATCTCGTCGCTGGCCTTGAAGCGCTCGGTCTCGGTGCGGTCGCGCAGGATGCGATAGCCGTCGTGCTTCAGGAACGTCTCGGGGTGCAGGATCTTGTGGTCGACACGGTAATAGTCGATACAGCCCAGCACGAGGATGACGCCGGCGAGCGCCCACGCGGCGAAGCGCGGGCGCCGCGCGAACGCGAACACAGCGATCGCCCCGTGCAGCGCGATCACCGCGAGCTGGAGAATATCGCGCGCCAGGAACTCGCCCGCCATCTGCGCCACCGCGCGTTGCTGCGACGGATCCTGCGTGGCGCGGACGTGCGGCGCCATGGTGTCGGCCCAACCGCCCTTCCAGTAGCCCTGCGTGAACAGCGCGAGCAGGAACAGGACGTTGGCCGCGATCAACACGCGCAGCGCAATCTTCTTGATGCGCGCGCGGTCGGACGACATCACCGCGCCGAGCCCGGTGCCGAACAGCGCGATGGTGGCGAGCTGCTGGACGATCAGGATCATCACCGGGACGCGGAACTTGTCGAAGAACGGCATCAGCTTGAAGAGCGGGTCGTAGAGCACCGGGAAGAAATTCCCGAACGACACCAGGGTCGCGATGACCCACGTGATGGCGAGGAACGCCACCCAGCGCCCGCGCACCGCGATGACCGCAACCAGCGCGAAGCCGAGCACGATCACGCCCAGGTAGTTGGGGTAATCGGTGAAGGGCATGTGGCCGAGGTAGAGCTCCTTGCCGAACCCGAACGAATGCGGCACGAGGAACGTCAGCATCTCCTTCGGGTGCAGGCTCCACATGGTCGCGTACGAGTAGTCGAGCCCGCCCTCGATCGACGCGCCCCGGATGGAATGTTTCGCGTAATCCGAGACCGGGAGGTAGAGCACCGCCGACATCGCGACCGAGACACCCACCACGATCACGAGCACGAGCCAGGCCCCGGCCACGTCCGCGACCGCGCGCGCCGCGGGCGAATCGCCGGCGAAGCGGCGCAGCCGTTCGGGAAGGATCGGGGCACCGTCAGCACGCCCGCGCGCCCAGTCGATGACGCGCCAGGTCCCGAAAACCAGCGCGTGCAGGCCGACCAGCGCGTACGTGTAGTAGGACACCTGCAGGTGGCCGCGCAGCATGGAGAACCCGAGCACGATGGCGAGCGCGGTCGCGTTGACAACGATTCCCTTCCCGCGCCAGAGCCGGTCCCAGAAGAAGAGCGCGAGCGGCATGTACGCGACCGCGCACGCCTGGCTGCCGTGGCCGTTGGCGCCGACGGCGACCAGGTTCGGCATCCACATCATGAGCACGCCGGCGACGAGCGCGGCGGCGTACCGGACGCCGCGCCCCTGCAACAGCAGGAACGTGCCCACGCCGGTGAGGAAGGTGTGGAAGAGCAGCCACGAGTACTCGGGGAAGAACAGGTACCGCACGAAAATCCCGAGCACGAAGTTGACCGGGTAGACGTAGGGCAGGAACGAGAGGCTGCCGAAGCTCGGCATGCCACCGAAGATGTACGGATTCCAGAAGGGATAGTGGCCTTCGGCGAGGAGCTTCTTCCCGGCCGCGGCGAGGCTGGCCGCCGACATGCTGTCGGGCGCCCAGAACACCTTGCCCTCGAAAACAAGCTCGCGGTAGAGAAACGCGACCGCGGCGAGCATCACGCCGCACGCGACAATGAAGGAGAGTCGGGGCGAGCCGGAAAGGCGCGAGCCCTGCGGGCGGCGCTGCGGCTCGATGCCGGATCCGGGCGAACCGGTGGCCTTGGTACTGCGGGCAGCCATACGGGTAGAGTGGAGGATGATACCACACGCGCCGCAACGCGCAAATGACGACTTCCGAAGGGCTTGCCCTCGCTCTTTTCCCTCAATCAACGTGCGTGCGCGACGGCGTGCTCATACTCGGCCCGGCCATGGCCGCGCGCTCCCGGCCCCGCTCACAATCGCGCACTCGCGGGTCCGGGACTTCCCGGCTCGGCTCGCGTCGGCGCTCCGCTCAGGTCTCCGCGCGCAATGTCGTCTATCCGAAGCGCGCGTCGACAAATCGCGTTCGCTGCCGACGCTCGACGAGCCTGGTCGCTGCTCGGCGAGCGAGCGCACGAGCGGGTGGCGCCGGCCGGAGACCCCGGCAACTCGCCGCGATAACGAGCGCGGCGAGTTGATCCGGGGTGGCCGGTGACAGGACCCGCGAGTTCGCGAGCCAATCCGGTTCGCCCGGATCCGGCATCACTACTTGTGGGAAGAGGCGGAGATGATCGCGTCGACGCAGCGGCTCCAGGCGAAGTCGCCCGCGTGTTCGCGGATGGCGGCGCTCATGCGCGGGCCGGCGTCGTCGCGGTAGAAACGCAGCATCGCGTCGGCAAGCGCGCGCGGGTTCTGCGGCGGCACGACGTAGCCCGTGGCGCCATCGCGCACCACGTCGGGCAGTCCGCCCACGGCCGTCACGATCACCGGCCGTTCGAAGCTGAACGCCGTCTGCACGATCGCACTCTGCGTCGCGCTCACATACGGCAGCACCACGACGTCGGCCACGCCGAAATATGCCGGGACGTCGGCGTCGGGCACGTAGCGGTCCACGATGCGCACGCGCTCCACGATGCCGAGCTGCCGGATGGCCTCGTCATACGGTTCGCGATCCTCGTAGAACTCCCCCACCACCAGCAGCGTCGCCTCCAGCGGCTCGGCCTCGAGTGCGAACGCTTCGAGCAACGTGCGCAGTCCCTTGTACGCGCGCACCAGTCCGAAGAACAGGATCACGCGCCCTTCCAGCGCGAGCTCGCGGCGCAGCGCGTCGGAGCGCGCCGGGTCGACGGCGGCGGCGAAGAGGTCGAACACCGGCATGGGGTTGAATTCCACCCGCGCACCGGGCCGCAGCGCGGAGAGAATGCGGCCGTCCTCGCGCGACTGGACCACGAACCCGTCGACATCCGAGAAGGCGAGCTTTGTCAGCGCGCGGTCGACCGGCGACGACTCGTGCGGGAGCACGTTGTGGCACACGTACACGATGCGCGCCTTCGTGCGCGCGTGGATGCGCCCGCACATGCTGCGGTAGGCCGGCGCGAAGAACGGCTGCCACCACTGGAACACGACGATATCGGGATTGAAATCGCACACCGCATCCGCGGCGCGACGCCACGAGAGCGGATTGATGCTGTCGATCAGCCGCTTCGATTCCACCCCGAGCGCGGGCGTCCCCTCGTCGTACTGGGTGCGGCCGGGAAAGAGGAAGTCGGGATAGAGGCGGGAGAAGTTGACCAGCAGGACGTCGTGGGACGCGCGCATCTCGCGCGCGAGCATGGCCGAGTAGTGACTGATGCCGCCTCGATACGGGTACGCCGGACCGACCAGGCAGATCCTCATCGCGTCACGGCTCCGGGCGGACCGTGTCGCGCGGTGCGGCACCGCCGCGCACGTGGTACTCCTTGAACGCGAACGCCGCCTCGCGCGCGCTGCGCGCGGTGATGAGCTCGGCGAGCAGGCCGATGGAGAGAATCTGGATGGCGACGATGATGAGCACGAAGCCGAGCAGCATGATGGGGCGCACGTGCAATCCCTTCCCCATCAGCCACTCCACCAGGAAGAAGAGCTGCGGCGCGAGCCCGATCGCGAACAGCAGCACCGCGATGCGGCCGAAGAAGTGCAAAGGGTTGAGCGCGCGGCGGGTGACGAACATGGTCGTCATCAGGTCGAAGAAGCCGTTCAGAAACCGGCGCGCGCCGTACTTGCTGTGCCCGTACTTGCGCTTGTAGTGCTTGACCGGGATCTCGTCGACGCGGAATCCCTCCCACGCCGCCAGCGCGGGGATGAACCGGTGCAGCTCTCCGTAGACGTGAATCTTCTCGGTGACGTCGCGGCGGTACATCTTGAGACCGCAGTTGAAATCGTGGAGCTTCAAGCCCGTCGCCATCGCGGTGACGCGGTTGAACAGGCGCGACGGCATGGTCTTGGTCAGCGGATCCTGGCGGTTCGACTTCCAGCCGGAGACGAGGTCGGCACCGGCCTCGATGCGGCGCAGGAGCGCGGGGATCTCGGCGGGATCGTCCTGGAGGTCGGCGTCGATGGTGACGACGTAGTCGCCGTCGGCGGCGTGGAAGCCGACGTTGAGCGCGGCCGACTTCCCCTGGTTGCGCCGGAAGCTGATGATGTTCACGCGCGGCGACTTCTCGCGCAGCGAGCGC
>DASVAK010000094.1:0-13364 GCA_036376395.1 Candidatus Krumholzibacteriia bacterium | reverse complement strand
TTACTTCACGACCACGATTCGCTGCAGCGTCGGACCACCGCGTCCCGACTCCACCCGAGCGAAATACATGCCGGCCGCAACCCGTCGACCACCGTCGTCGCGAAGATCCCACGTCGCGCGGCCGGAATCGTCGAGCGTGAGTGATCGCACGCGTGCCCCGGTGACCGAATACAGGGCGAGCGGTCCGCCTGCACCCGTGCGTTCGCCCGACAGGCTGATCTGAACGCGGGTGCTGGCGGGATTCGGCGCCACCAGAAGCTCAGGGGACGCCCGGCGCGATGTTTCGACGGACGTCGCCGCGTGGTCGGTGAGCGTGAGCGCGGTCAGCGCGTAATCCAGCGTCAACGTGACGACGTAGGTGTCAAAGTTGACGAGTGGCGCCGTCGAACCATACGGGTTGGGCGATGTGTCATAGGAGAACTCCTGCCCGTACACACCCGACACGTCGAAGTAGAACGGATCAGGGAACGGCTCCTGGCCGTTCAGCATCGGAACGATCTCGATCGCGCGACCCGCACCGGCGTTGGCGAGCAGGTGCGCGGTGAACGACGTCAGGTCGAACAGGCCACCATCCACCCGCTGGATCGTGATCGTGGCCTTGCCGGGGGTCGGCGTGGTGACGTACTGCGCCTCGACACCGTCGGGCCACGATATCGCGATCGGTCGGCCGATCGGTTCCACGCCTCCACCGGTGAAGAGTTTATCCAGCGTGTACGTGAACAGGTAGCCTTCGCTGCTGATGATGTCCCACGTGGGTCCGTTCTGCACGGTGGTGGCGACTTGACTCGGATTGAAGAACACGGTGACGCCGGCGGAGGCGTCCAGCGGAAACAGACTCGCCGGGATCGCGGCCAGCGCAACCGTCATTGCGTGGATCGGTCTCATCGTCGTGCCTCCTGTTGCGGCCAACGACTGAGACCAGGATGATACGTCCGTCTCTCCAGTGCTTCAACGCACCCGCCAGGCGTGCGGCCACAGAGCAGTGCCGGCGGCAAAGATTGCCCGTTGACGATACCTAGTACTGCAATGTATAGTGGTTCTAAGTATGAGGGTCGCCCAGCCATGAATATCCAGAAAGACCTCGTCGCCGCGTCCGCCACGCCGCTCGTGCTGGCCATACTAAGCGAAGGCGAGAGCTACGGTTACGCGATCATAAAGCGCGTTTCCGAGCTTTCGAGCGGGGAGCTCAAGTGGACCGACGGGATGCTCTATCCGATCCTGCACCGCCTCGAGCGCAACGGTCACGTGGAGGCGGTGTGGGGCAAGTCGGAAACCGGGCGAAGCCGCAAGTACTACCGCATCACCCGCGCCGGCGCCGAGCAGCTCGACCGCCAGAGACGCGAGTGGCACGTGGTCGATCAGGCGTTGCGCGGCATCCGGACCGCGCCTGCCGACGCGTCGAAACGCGGGAGCGATGATTCCAAAACCGAAAGAGAGAAGTCATGACGAAGGACGCTTTGCTCGAAGAACGCATCAGCGAATGGCGCGAATACTTCCGCCGGCGGCAGGCGGTGAAGCCCGCCGACATCGATGAGCTCGAGGATCATCTCCGCAGCCAGGTGGATGCGTTGAGCGAAGCGGGGCTGGACGCCGATGAAGCGTTCTTCGTCGCCGTCAAGCGCCTGGGCAGCATGGACTCGGTCGCGCGGGAGTTCGCCGGCGAATATTCGGAACGTCTCTGGAAGCAACTCGTGGTGGCGCCGGGCGCGGAGGCCGCGTCACCGGTCGTTCAGCGCGAGGCGCTCGTGGCGATCGGACTCGCCGCCGGCGCCGCCATCGCCATCAAGGTTCCCGAGCTCTTCGGTGTGCACTTCGACGGCCCCGACCACAACGAGGCGTTCTACGCGCACAACGCGATGATTCTCGTCCTTCCGTTCTTCGCCGCATTGTTCGCATTGAAACGTGGAATGCGCGCGGCCGGATGGTTCGCCCTCGCGGTTCCCTTCGTCGCCGCGGCGTTGATCATGAATCTCATGCCGTTCGCCGGGATCAGCAACAACGTCGAGAGACAGACCGAGATTCTCTCCGTGATCCATCTTCCCATCGGCCTGTGGCTGACCGCCAGTCTCTTTGCCTACGTGGGCGGGCGCTGGCGAAGCCACGATCAGCGCATGAACTTCGTGCGCTTCACGGGGGAATGGTTCATCTACTACGTATTGATTGCGCTGGGCGGCGCCGTGCTGGCGGGCTTCACGGCCTTCGTCTTCCGGGCCATCGGATTCAATCCCGAGCCGCTCATCGCGCAATGGATCGTCCCGTGCGGCGCGGCCGGAGCCATCGTCATCGGCGCCTGGCTGGTCGAATTCAAGCAGGGCGTGATCGAGAACATGGCGCCGGTGCTCACGTGGCTGTTCACCCCGCTCTTCACGGCGCTGCTGCTCGTGTTCGTGGCCACCATGGTCGTGACGGGCAACGCCATCAGTGTCGAGCGCGAGGTCCTGATCGGCTTCGACCTGCTGCTGGTGCTGGTGCTGGGGCTTTTGCTCTACGCGATCTCCGCGCGCGACCCGCAGGCTCCGCCGCGGCTCTTCGACCGGCTCCAGCTCCTGCTCGTGATCGCGGCGCTGGTCGTCGACGTGCTCGCGTTGTGGGCGATCACCGCGCGCATCTCGGAATTCGGCTTCAGCCCCAACAAGACGGCGGCGCTCGGCCTGAACATCCTGCTGCTCATCAACCTGGGCTGGTCGATCGTGCTCTACACCCGTTTCCTCACCGGGCGCTCGCCGTTCAAGGCGCTCGAGCGCTGGCAGACGGCGTATCTGCCCGCCTTCGCGGCGTGGGCGTGGGTCGTGGTGGCGATCTTCCCGGTGATCTTCAAGTACCAGTAGCGCCGGGGCGGGTGAGGTCGCCGGCGCGGAGAATGGTCATCGCGGGTAGTTTGACGAATGGACCGGGCTCCCGCCGCGTCGTATGTTCCGGCCGTGGTAGCCATGCCGGTTCAACACAACGGAAGTCAGCCTTCAGCCGAGGAAGAGCGAGCGGTTCGCGAGGCGGCCCTCGATGAAACCATCGAGGCCTCGTTTCCCGCCAGTGATCCGCCGTCGTCGCTTCCCAATCCCGCCGACCACGAGGCGCTGGTTCGACAGCGAAGCGAGGACCGCTAGACCGCCAACGACCGCTCCGCGATCGTCGCCGCGTAACGAATCCCGCGCGCTTCGAGCTCTTTCAGCAGGAACTCGACGCATCGCGGCTCGCGGCCGATGAACTCCGGCGCCGACACGCCCGGGACATCGTAGAGCCCGGCGCGGATCATGCGCGCCGCGGACGTCGCCGTGTAGCCGGTGGTGCGCGCCATCGAGATGACGTTCTTCTCGCGGTCGTAGTAGTCGAGCAGGTCGAACTGGTGCGTCACCGTCTCGCCCGCGCGGGTGCCCCTCACCGTTACCTTCATCACCGTCAGGTCTCCCTCGTTCTCGCCGAGCGTCCATTTCGGGAACAGGATCTTCGCGGTGAACTCGAGCGGCGTGATGCGCGTGCCGTTGATCTCGATCGGCTCCTTGCTGAAGAATCCCGTCTCGCGCAGCACCGCGATCTTCTCGATGTGGCCGGGGTAGCGCAGTGTCTTCTCGCGCATGTGGTCGGCCTTGATCGTGGTCAACATGGTACGCAGTCCGTCGCTGTTGAATGCCTCCAGCGTCCCGATGCCGGGGAAGTGCACGTACTCCGGATCCGACAACGCGGGCCGGGTGACGACGCGGCCCGACTCCATGTAGCGCGCGGGCCGCGTGTACTCCTCGATGACGTCGATGGGCGAGAAGACGGCCCGGTACTCGTAGGGCCATTCGCGCACCTGGGGAAGACCGCCGACGTAGATCAGGATCTCCTCGACGTGATCGAGCTGCGAGGCCGCGTGCGCGGCGAGAATGTTGCCCATGCCCGGCATCACGCCGCAATCGACGATCACGGTGACGCCGTTGCGCCGCGCGAGCACGTCGAGCTGGAACGGATCCTCGGGGAAGAAGGCGATGTCGACGACGTTCTTGCGCGCCTCGATCAGCGCGCGCAGCACGGCGAAGCCCATGTGCCCCGGCACCGCGCTCAACACGAGGTCGCTCCCGGCGACCAGCGTCTTCACGCGCGCGGGATCCGACAGGTCGGCCTGGACGGTCTTCAGGTTGGGGGATTTGGGCAACGCGGCGAGCGCATCGCGACGCGCGTCGGCGGCGACGACGGACAGGGATGGATCCTGGACCAGGTCGCGGACCATGGGTCCGCCGACGAGACCGCAGCCCAGCACGGTGATGTTCACGGAAAGGCCTCCTCGATTCGATTGAATCAGGCGGCCGGTGCGATCTTACACCTTTGCGCTCATTTGAGCAGCACGATCTTGCGCGTCAACGTCTGCTGCGGCGTCGAGAGGCGTGCGTAATACACGCCCGATGCCACCGCCACGCCGCGGTTGTCGCGACCGTCCCACTGTGTTTCACGAACACCCTGCACCTTCGCCGCGCGCCCGAACGAGCGCACCAGCCCTCCGTTCACGTCGTAAATCGACAGCGTCACGTCCTGCGCCGGCGACACCTCGTAACGGATGGTGGTGAGCGGGTTGAAGGGGTTCGGGTAGTTGGACAGGGCGACGACGTTGCGCCTGCCCGGCGGTACGCCGGTGGGCAGGTTGTCGAGCCAGCCCAGGTCCGTGAAGGCCGCGAGCGTCAGGTCGACGTCGCTCGACAGGGCGTCGTTGATGAACGGCTCCATCAGGAGATCGGGAAATGCCGGCGTGTCCCAGTGCGAGATCGACGATCCGCTCTCGTACGGGTTGGGCGCATACAGCTGCACACGACCGTTGGCATCGGCTCCCGCGAGATCGTCGGGATCCAGCGCGAGGGTGACGTTGACGCCGCCGCCGAGCTCAGCCTTGATCAGGTTGCCGTCGCTCTGCGACACGCTGACCACGGGAATCACCACCGACGGATCGCTTCCGCCCAGCTCGTTGGCAGGCCCGGCGACATTGTTGGCAATGATCACCGCGATCGCGCCCGCGTTCTGCGCGGCGAGCGCCTTGAGCGTGAACGCGCACGTGCCGCGATCGATCAGCGCAATGTTGCCGCTGATGGCTCCGCCATTGATCAACGGCTCGCAGCCGTCACTCGTCGTTCCGGTGCCGTCGTTGACAAGAACCACGTTGCCGGTAACTCCGGTTTCATCGATTGCGGCGCCGAACGACGCGCGCCCCAGGGCCATGACGTCGGGAAGCGAGGCCGGGCTGTTGGTGTACAGCTTCGGGGTGCCGCCGAGCGTGAACGGAGCGTGAGCGCCAACGAAAAAGCCGTTCCAGACCACGTTGCCGGTGTTGACCGCCGACGTGGCGCGCTGCTGGGCGGTCAGCTGGTCCCACGTCTTGTTCTGCGTGTTGTCGCGGATGAACGTCTCGTACAGATCGGGCGCGCCCTGCAGCTGCCCACCGTTCGAGCCGACCAGCGTGCTGAACCCGAGCCCGTGACCGAGCTCGTGCAGCACCACCGGGAGCAGCTCGATGTTCGAGCCTTCATTGCCGTCGAACCCGTAATACCAGCCCGTGCCACCCAGGCAGCCTGCGCTTCCGTTGAGGCTGGAGTTGAAGGTGGCGTTGATGTCGTTGCCGGGGCTCAGGTCGCTCGCCGAGAGCTTGTTCGCCAGCGCAATGTGGTACCACGTGCCCGGGACTTCCGCGCCGGGAAAGTCGCGCACGACTGTAACCGGACCCGCCGAGCCCAGCACCGCGCTCGTCGACGTGCACGTCAGCGCGTTGAACTGCGCCGCAACGCGGATGGTGATGGTGCTCGGGAGCAGGCCGCCCCAGATGTTCGCGGCGTGCTGGAAGACGTTCAGCCGCTGCGCGCCCACGGTCGTGCCCGGATTGCCCCCGACCGGTGCGGCTGGCGTGGGATCGTTGAACCCTTCATTGGCGCCGTCGTTGTTGATGATGAGGATCGTGGACGCGATGCCGGCCTGCGCCATCAAGACCACGAGCAGCGTCGCGAGGAGGAGGCGTCGCATCACTTCACCTCCGGTGTCGTGGCCGCGGGGAGATCGCCGTGCAGCGCATCCTGCGCGCGAACCTCATTGTCGGTGCAGATGAGGAGCTTGCCGTCGGCGCGGCGATGCACCATGGCCACCGACTGGAAACGGCCCTGCAGATCGAGCAGCACGGTGCCATCGGGCCGGCGCACTTCGGTCAGTCCTGCCGCATCGCGGCGCAGGGCCTGCTCGGTGTCGGGGTCGAACTGCGCGGCGGCCGACGACGCACCCACGTCGATCGTTCCCGTTTCCTGGTTCAGCCGGGCGCGCATCACGGCGGTCCCGGGAGCCGTCGCCGGTGTGTGCGACGGCGGGAGCGGGTCGATATCTCCAGCCATGCAAACCAGGCCCAGGCCGGCGATCGCGAACACCAGGTGTTGGATGGAAACGCGCGGAAGATGCGGACGGATCATGGCGGCTCCTTTCGTGGCGGTTGGGGGAGGCCACGCTTGCGGTCGGCTGGAAGCACACCAAGTGTAGCGACGGAATCGCGGGATGTCGAGTGGGCGGGCTCACCGATAACGAAGGGCGTGATAGTGGATGCGGTGCGTCTCATTTTGCTCGAAGGTGCCGCTCGTTGACCTTGGTCGCAATAGAGGACGGTCGATCCGGTAACCGTGGCGATCGGTCTCCAACGGTTCGGTCGTTGTTGCGCAACACGGGAGTGATAGAATGGGAATCAGCCGCAAAGATCGGAGGCCGTCATGAAGCAGCATGCGCTTCCGCGCGCTGTTGTGACTGCTCTCGCGTTGTGCATCACGCTGTTCCTTCCCGCGCCCACTGCTTCGACCGGAAACTACATCGTGCTCGTGAACAATGATCTCGGCATGCACTGCATGAACCAGGATCATTCGCGGATGTCGATTCTTCCGCCCTACAACAATATGCAGGCGCAGATCATCAAGCGCGGTGGCGTTACGACGCCGCCCGAAATCGTCACTACCGGTATCACGCTCGAGTATTCCTTCCCGGGCAACACCTACTCGGCCGGCAAGACCAATTTCTGGGATTACGTGTTTCCGCTGTTCGGCGTCCATCTGGCGCCCGACGTCGGGCTCACGGGAAAGATGCTCACCGGGACGTTCGACCTCGACGTCGACGTGTTCCGCGCGAACGGGATTCCCATCACGCCCTTTTCCGATGCGTCGCCCGCGGTCGAGGATCCGTTCCAGGTCGCGCAGGTGATCCTGCGCCGAGGCTCCGTTGAGCTCGCGCGCGCGTATCCCGTGGTTCCGGTGTCGACCGAAATCAACTGCGTCGGCTCCGGCTGCCACGCGAGCGAGCAGGCGATTCTCGAGTCACACGAAGGGCCTTCGGAAGGCGGCTTCGATCCGGCGAACAAGCCGATCCTGTGCGCGCAGTGCCACGGATCGACTCCGCTCACCGGGCCGAACCCCGGCACGCACGGGTGGTTCTCGAAGCGCATCCACGAGAAGCACGCCTTCATCGACGCACAGGTCCCCGGTATCAATGGCTGCTACAAGTGCCATCCCGGACCGAACACGCGTTGTCTTCGTGGCACCATGAATGCGAACCACAACGTGATCTGCCAGGATTGCCACGGCAACATGGAGAACCTGGCCGCCACGATCGACTCCGGCCGCATCCCGTGGCTGAATGAGCCGTCGTGTCGTTCCTGTCACATGCCCGTGTTTGGTGAACCGGTTGGCCAGCTGTATCGCAACAGTCGCGGCCACGGTGGCGTGCTGTGCTCGAACTGCCACAACAGCCCGCACGCGGATTTTCCGAGCCGTGTGGCGCGTGACAATCGTGTGATGATGGACATCCAGGGGCGCGCCGGTATTCTCACCGATTGCACCGTGTGTCACGGCGTCATCCCGGCCGGTCCCGGCCCGCACAACTATTCGCCCACCGGCGTCCAGCGCGACCTGGCGGCGGTGAGCGGCCGGTTGCGCGTGTTTCCGTCCCCCTCCCAACCCGGTGTCGGTTGCACGATCGTCGTCGGCTCGAATCGCGCGAGCGAAGGAAAGCTGCTCGTGTACGACGTGCAGGGACGCGTGGTGAGACTTCTTCACGCGACAACGGAGGGAGAGAACGGCGTGATCGCGTGGGACGGTCGCGACGCGAACGGGAGGCCGGTCGCGTCCGGGACGTATTTCCTGCGCTGGAACGATGGCCGGACGGAGGCCAGCGGGAAGATCGTGCTCGTTCGTTAGCGTGCCCGCGGCGTCCGACCAGGGTTCAGACGGTCCAGCCACGCGCCGATCGCGTCGATGAATCGCGGCGATGGCGTCTTGCCGCCGATGCTCCTGTAATCGTCGCGCTGGTCCTGCATGCACCCGCGTGGCGACAGGTTCATGTTGTGATCGGCGCCGGGGATCACCACGACGGTCGAGAGCGGATCGGCGTTGCGCGCAAAGATACGGCGGAAGCTGCCGGCACCCTGGAGGGGATCGATCTGGCGGTCGTTCTCCGCGTAGAGCGCGAGGATGGGGATCTTCTGCGCGGCCCAGGTGTGCGACGGATCGAAGAACGACTCCGACGTTGAATCCGCCGGCGTGAAGTCGGATTGCTCCCTGACGCCGGCCCACCCCAGGCCGTCGCGGATCGCGGGGATGGAATCGAGCACCAGGGCCGCTTCGCGGTAATCCGTGTACATGCGCGCGAGCGCGCGTTCTCTATACGCAGCTCCCGCCGAATCCGCCGTCGCCGGCGAACCACCGTCACACAGCACGTAGTTGCGCACGAGATAAGCTCCCTGTTCGATGCTGTTCTGCATCGGGCAGGACCATGCGATCACGAACGCCACATTCGTCGTCCGCGCGAGCGCACTCGCCATCACGTAGCTCGCCTGGCTCGACCCGTACAGACCGATCGCGCTTGCATCGATGTCGTCGCGTGCTTTCAGCACGTCGATCGCGTCGATCAGGATGGACGCGAGCTCGTCGAACTGGTGGCGGCCGTCGATTTCGCCCGTGGATTCGCCGGAGCCGGGTTTGTCGTAGAGAAACACCGCGTAGCCGTGTTCAAGGAAGGCGCGCAGCATGGGGGAGCGTTCGATGTGGCGCTGGCGGTTGCTCGGACCCGCGCCCCAGACGTAGACGATGACGGGGTGCGCCGCGCCCTCGCGCGGAGCGAGCAGGTCGCCGGAGAGCTCGAAGCGGCCGCTGGTGAAACGTACCGGGTCGCGGTCGAAATTGGCGGGCGGGGTCTGCGCGCCGGCGCTGACGGCGATGGCCAGCACACAGCCGGCGAGGAGCAGTCTCATGGGATCTCTTCAGTCCGCGGCTGCTCCATTATAGGGGATGCCCCGGGGATGCGCCATTGATCGGGGCCGGTCGTGCTTACAGGAGCGGATCGGGGAGCTGGACGCGGTGGCTTCGCGCCAGCATGTTCATGTCGACCTTGAGACTCTCGTAGCTGTCACGGCCGTCCAGCCCGGCGAAGCGCCCGCGCAGCGCCTCCTCCTCTTCCTCGGTGACGGAGGGTGCGAGCACCGCCATGCGCTGTTCGAACGAGAGCTTCATCTGCTGCGCCGCGAAATCCACGAGCAGCGTCGTCGCCGCCACCGGTCCGAACATGAGGAGGACCAGCAGGACCAGCCGCCGTTCCCAGCGTGACCACGCGCTCTCGCTCGACCGGCGGCCACGCCGCGCGAAGACCTGCCCGCCGGCGCCGTACCGGCCGATGAATGCGCCCACGATCGCGGAGAACAGGATGGCGAACAGCGCGAAGTCGATGTAGTCGCCGCCGACGGCGGCCTGCGACGCGGCGTGGTCCCAGATCCAGCGATACACGCGACCGCCGAAGTAGGGAAACACGTCGATCGCGAGCTTCATCGCCGGCTCGACGAGGTAGAGCATCACCACCGAGACGATGACGCCGTTGCGCAGGCTCTTCCAGTGCGACTGTACGGATTCCATAATCTGCGGAAACCCAGCATCTATCGTGCCTCCCTGACGCGACCCGATACGCCCTCCCGCGCGCCCACCCTCCACCACGCGGCGGCATCGGGGATCGCGCGACCCCCGCGTCCCGCGCTATACTCGCCGCCGATCCATGGCCGCGCCGAACGAACAATCCACGACCATTTCCGACTCGCCGCCGCGCGGCGGGAACACGACGACCACCGGTGTGCTCGACCGCGGGCTCGACACGTCGGCCGGCGTGGGCTTCGTGCGCGACCGGCTCGCGCTGCTCGGCAAGATGGTCTTCCTGCTCTCGTTCAGTTTCCTGACGATCATGATATGCAGCGTGTCGTTCCTCGGCGGCGTGCCGTTCCCCGATGTGGTTCGCATGCCGGTGGCGGTGGGACACTTCTTCGCCAGTTCGATGATGGGCGTGATCTGGCTCCTCGCCCGTCGCACCACGTCGCGCGCGATGCTGGGCGCGGTGGATGCGTTCGGCGTCGTCATGGGCTGCGGGTTCCTGGCCCTCATGACGCTTCACGACCCGTTCCAGGTGCAGCAGGCGGTGGCGGCGATCTCCGTCACCGTGATGGCGCGTGCCATCCTCGTCCCGTCGCGGCCGGCCCGCACTCTCGTGATCACGACGTGCGCGTTCGTGCCGACCATCCTGGTGACGATCATCCACCACCATCCAACCAATTTCATTCCCGGCAATTTTTCGCCGGCGTACCAGAAGCTGCACCTCGTGCTCAACACGATCCTGTGGGCGATTCTCGGTATCACCATGGCGACGGTGACGTCCCGCGTCATGTACGGCCTGCGCCGGCAGATCGCCGAAGTGAGCGAGCTCGGCCAGTACATCCTGGAGGAGAAAATCGGCGGCGGCGGCATGGGCGAAGTGTGGCGCGCGCGGCACCGCCTGCTGATCCGTCCCGCCGCAGTGAAGGTGATCCGGCGCGAGACCCTCTCCGCCATCGGCGGCGATCCTCAGCTCCTCATGCGCCGTTTCGAGCGCGAGGCCCGCGCCACCGCCGCGCTGAAGTCCCCGCACACGGTGCAGCTCTACGACTTCGGCGTCGCGGAGGACGGCACGCTCTACTACGTGATGGAGCTGCTCGACGGCTTCGACCTGGACACGCTGGTGAAGCGCCACGGACCGCTGCCGGCCGAGCGCGCCATCCACATCCTGCGCCAGGTGTGCTCGTCGCTCGCCGACGCGCACGGCAACGGTCTCGTGCACCGCGACATCAAGCCCGCCAACGTGATCATCAGTCGCGCCGGCACGCGCTTCGATTTTGCCAAGGTGCTCGACTTCGGACTGGTCAAGCTCGACAGCGCGCAGCGCACCGACGAGCCGGCGCTGAAGCTGACCGCCGACGGCAGCACGAGCGGGACTCCGGGCTTCATGGCGCCCGAGGTGGTGCTGGGGGCGGCGGCGACCGATCACCGCGTCGACATCTACTCGCTCGGGTGCGTGGCGTACTGGCTTCTCACCGGCAAGCTCGTCTTCGAGGGGAAGACGCCGATGGAAGTGATGATCGAGCACGCGCGCACACCGGCGGCGCGTCCGTCGCTGCGGGTCGAGCTGCCGATCCCCGCGCCGCTCGAGGACATCGTGATGGACTGCCTCGAGAAGGAACCGGACCGGCGCCCCGAAAGCGCCCGCGCCATGAGCGCGCGGCTCGAAGCGGTTCCGCTCCCGTCGGCGTGGTCGGCCGAACGGGCGGAGCAGTGGTGGGCCACCCACCGGCCGCAGCCCCGCGACGCGCGCCCCGTCGCCGATATCCTGCTTTCCCACGAGGGCCGCGAGCTCAAGATCGCGCCGCGCCCCCATCCGCACGACTGAAACGCGCGTTGCATTGTGTTATCATCTGCCTCGGCTGCCCCACAGCCCGCTGACGCCTCATGACCGGTTGACGCACAAACCCAGGTTGAGGTTTCCAATGATCGCCTTCCTCGACGGCCGCGGTCGCTTCGTTGTGTCCCTGCTGATCCTCGTCATTCTGCTCGCCGTCGCGGCGCCGCCGCTCGGCGCCGAACCCCCGTCGCCACCTCCTTACTATGCGATCACGCACGTGAAGGTGGTCACCGGCGCCGGCGCCACCGTCGAGGACGCGACCGTGCTCCTCGCCAACGGCCTGATCGAAGCCGTCGGAAAGAACGTCAAGGTTCCGGGTGACGCGCGCATGATCGACGGCAAGGGGCTCATGCTCTTCCCGGGCATGATCGACGCGCTGACCACGATGGCGCAGAAGAAAGAGCCCGAGTCGTCGGGCGAAGGTCGCGGTACGCAGGCGCCCGTCATCATGGGGCCCGGGGATCGGCCGCAGACGACGCCGTGGGTGAACCCCGCCGACGAGATGGCCGACGACGCGCGCATCGAGAAGTGGCGCAAGGCCGGCTTCACCGCCGCGGTGACGGCGCCCGAGAAGGGAATCTTCACCGGCCAGGCGGCGCTCATCAACCTGGTCGACCAGCCCGGGCGTGACGCGGTCATCACGACGCCCGTCGCGCAGCGGCTCAACCTCTCCGGCACCGAGAGTTTCCGTTCCTTCCCGGGTTCGCTGATGGGAACGCTCGCGTACATCAAGCAGGTCTTCCTCGACGTCGATCACTACACGAAGGTGAAAGCGATCTACGCGAAGGATCCCGTCGGCCGGGTGCGACCGGAATTCGATCGCACGCTGGAGCCGCTCGAGACGGCGATCGCGCAGAAGACGCCGTTCCTCGTGCCCGCCAACCTGGGGCGCGAGATCGACCGCGCGCTCTCGCTCAAGAAGACGCTGGGCGTGCCGGCCGTGGTCTACGGCGGGCAGGGTGCCTACGATCGCGTGGACGCGCTGCGCGCCGCGTCGGTGCCCGTGCTGGTCAATCTCAACTGGCCGAAAGAGGAAAAGAACCGCGATCCCGAGGCCGACACGCCGCTGCGCACATTGATCCACCGCCGCCTCGCGCCGACCTCGCCCGCCGCGCTCGCGGCCGGGAAAGTCCGCTTCGCGTTCTACTCGGGCGGGCTCGCCACCACGTCGGAGGTGTTCGAGAATGTGCGCGCCGCCATTGACAACGGCCTCAGCAACGAAGCCGCGCTGGCGGCGTTCTCGTCGAATGCGGCCGCCGTGCTCGGCGTGTCGAACCGGCTCGGCACGGTCGAAAAGGGAAAGGTCGCGAACCTCGTGCTCGCCACCGACTGGCCGTGGGCCGAGGGCGCCGAGGTGCGCGCGGTCTTTGTCGACGGCCGTCTCTACCTCGATCGCAAGAGCGAGGGTCCCACCGAACCGCCCGCATCCGACGTGAGCGGTGTGTGGACGCTCACCATGACGTCGCCGCGCGGCACGCGCGAGATGACCGCCGACATCACGATGGCGAAAGACGGCAAGGTGAAGGGCAAGATCACCAGCGAGAACGGCGAATCGGTCATGGACGAGGGCCGCATGAGCGGTTCGCTGCTGCGCTTCAAGACCACGCGCGAGTTCGGCGGCAAGCCGGTGACGGCGT
>DASVAK010000080.1:0-5185 GCA_036376395.1 Candidatus Krumholzibacteriia bacterium | reverse complement strand
GTGGATTTGACCCATCTGCACGCGAATTTCGTAACGCACCGCGACGCGCGCCGCGACGACATCACGAACCCGACATCGCCGGCGCGGTCGTGAGCACGCCGTCGCGCAGCATCAACGTCCGCACGTAGGGACCGCGCGGCGAGCGCGTCCACCACGCGTGCGTCTGTGAGCGCGCGTCGCGCGTGGTGAACTCGTACTTGTACACCGTGGCCCGAATGTACCGGGGCGGTTCGCCGGGAAACGGATCGTACGAGAAGAAGCGCCGCGCCTCCGGCGTCCCCTGCAGCAGCCGCCAGCACAGCACCAGGAACCACCGGTTCTCCCGCACCGATCCCATCGCCGCAAACCACATCAACCAGTCGCAGCGCGGCATGTGCGGCGTCGCGAAACGCGGCGCGCGCATCGGGTCGCCGGGTTTGTAGCGGAATTCGTACGCCTTCCACTCCACACCGTCGCGGCTTCCCTCGATCACGATCTCGGGCCGGTCGGTGGTCATGACCGCGAACAGCCCGTACTGGTTCGCGAGGCGAAACGGCTCGAGCGCGCTGTAGAACGTGTCGATCGGACCGATGCGCCGGATGTCGTGCCGCAACACGGCCGAGAACGGCACCAGCGTCAGCACGAAAGCGGCGAGCACCGCCACGCTGCGCAGCCGGCTCGTCGCGGGCGGACGATCCGCCGCGGGCAGGGCGGCGGGGCGGGCGTCGCCGCTTCCCGGAACGCCGCACGCGATCGCGTTGCCGGCATCGGGCGTGCGCGACCACAGGCCGTCGTCGAGGAGCGGAATGCACAGCGCGATGGTGAGCAGGTTGAAGAAGCCGAAATTGCCCGTCGCCAGGATGCCCGCCTGCAACGCGACCATCACCGCCGCGCCGGTAAACCGCACCCGCCGCGGCGTGAAGATCAGAAACGGCGCGATCCCTTCCCCGACGAACATGCATGCCGTCGTGAGGCGGTGAAACCAGTCCGGCAGCTGGTGCATGTACCACGCGGTCCAGGTCGGAAGCGGCTGGGTGAAATAGTGGTATTCCAGCGCGGTGAGCGAGCGCCAGGTGGGGTCACCGCTCGTCAGCTTGACCAGCGCGGACGTCACCATCAGCCGGAAGATCAGCCAGCGCGCGAGCCACAGCGCCGCGCGCGAAGGGGGCCCGGCGTCGCGAAGGCGAAGCCGCCACGGCGCCAGCAGCACGGCGACCATGCCCGCCTCGAGCAGCAGCGTGTCCCACTGGAAGCGCAGGAAGTTCTGCCCCACGCCCAGGAGCGACAGGTACATCGCCCACGCGCCGAGGAGCGACGCGGCGGGGACGAATCCCGCCACCGCGGCCAGCGAGCACGCGAGGCCCGCGCCGCATACCACGTGCAGCGCCACGTTGCCCGCGTTCAGCCACAGCACGGTGGGCAGAAACCAGTACCGGATCGGGCCCACGTTCTCCCGCACGGCCTGCAGGTGCTCCCCGGCTGGAAGCACCCCGTTCTCGCCCACCAGCGCGATGATCTGCACCCACAGCGACAGAAACGCGATCGCGAAGACCACGCCCATCGCGCGCAGGAACAGCGCGACCGTGCGGCGCTCGCCGGGCGGCACGACGTGATTTCCGTACAGCATCCGGGTGACCGAGGCGGCGCCGTTGCGGTGGCGCGCGACGATTCCGTACAGCCCCTCGCTGAGAGACCGGAACAGCGGCACGTTCTCGTAGCAGGCGATTGGCCAGCCGCGCCCGCCGTGCGCCAGCGCGCGGAAGACCGCCTCGGCGCCGGAACTGTGGGAACCGTCGGGCTCGATCAGGTGGACGGCGCGCGCAAAATTCTCGCGCGGGATCTCCGGGTAGCGCGCGCAGGCGTCCTGGTAGGCCTCGTAATCGACGCGATCACCGGTGGTGTGCTGCCAGCGCGCGATCCAGCGGCGGCAAAATCCGCAGTCCGAATCGAACAGCATCAGCGGACGGGGCGTCATGCGGGAAACATACTACGCCTTTGCACCGAAAAAGACCCCGGACAACCGGGCAGGAAATACCCCGGTGCCGGAATCGGGTCCACCGGCGTGGCCGGCCGTGGAGAAGCTCGCTATCTTTGATATGTGGAACTGAGAATCGTCGATACACGCGTGCCGATGTACCGCCCGGCGCCGTGGATCGCGTCGCTCTTTCTTGCGGGCGTCGCGCTTCCCTGGACCGCGGGGGCGGCGGTGTGGGTGTGGGTCGGTCACTCCATCGTGGCGGCGCAACGCGCCGTTTCGCCGGGCCTCGTCCTGGTGGCGGCGTGGAACTACCTGTTTGCCTGCCTCATTCCACCCATCGCGTTGATGCTGGTGGCGCGCACGCGGCGCGGGCCGATCACGTGGCGCCGGCTTCCCGACCGCGACCGGCGCCTGTTCGCGAAGACCATGTTCGCGACGGTGTGCTTGGTTTCGCTCTTCTTCTTCGCACTCACCTGGCAGGCCAACCGGCTCATGATCGTCCCGGTATTGATCACGAGTGTGGTGGTGACGCTGGTGGGATCGATGGCCGGCGTGCTGGCCGGGACCGGGCTGGTGGCGCTCAAGCGCTCGCTCCGCGCGCACCAGCGAAGAACGAAAATGCCGCCGGTCACCCTGGCCCGGCGGCATCCCGTGTAATCCGCTTCCCGCCGCTCGCGCGTCAGCGCTTCGACTGCTCGCTCGCGTTCAGCACACTCTGGATGACCTCGTTGTAGTAGGGCTTCTCCTTGAGGCTCGCGTACGCCCCCGGGAAGAGCACCACGGTGAGGTCGGCCGACTGTTCGGAGAAGTTGGTGAGCACCAGCGCGCAGCGCTGGCCGTCGGCGATGCGCAGGTTGTCGATCATCGGGAAATCGAAGAAGCTGACCACGAACGTCGCCACCTTGCTCTGCGCCCCCTGGACCGGGTCCGGCGTCTCCAGGCTCATGCTCACCATGATCTCGCGGTTCTCGCGATCGACATGGAGGATGTCGATGGAGACCGTGGTCTTCAGCGAGTCCAGCGTGAGCACCGCCGGCTCGAGCGACGTCCCGTCCGGGTCCACCGACATGTCGACGGTCCGGTCGAAGCGCTTGCCGACGCCCTCGAGCACGATCAACTGCTTGCGCGCGATCTCGCGCGCGACGCCCTCCAGCCGCTCGTTGTATTCCGCGTATTCGGCCTTCGCCTCCGTGGTCTGCGCGCGGGCCTGCTCGCGGCGGATGCGTCGTGACAGCTCCAGGAAGAGCGGCTTGAGATTGAGCGATTCGTGGAAGTTGTACGCCAGCAGCTCCAGGCTCAGCACGTCGTTGCTGAGGTTGCTGGCGTTGGGATTGAGGAACGACGAAATGATGGACACCAGCATGTCCTTGCGCAGGGCGCTCTCCGCTTCCTCGCGCCGGCTCATGAGCTCCGAGTAAAGCCGCGTGTTGGTCTCCAGCGCCTGGCGCTGGTCCAGCTTGCTCGAGGTCACGAACCCGAACATGGCAATGGCGAGCGCGGTCATGAGCCCGCCCAGGGGCTGCATCATGATGCGCACCTTGTCCCAGCCGTCCTTGTGGTCGGGCCGGCTCTCCTTCGGCGTCTGGTCCGTCATCCGTTCCGGCTCACTTCCGGCGCACGGTCAACTTGCCCTCTTTTTCCTCGAGGACCAGGTCGTAGCGCGTGGGTTCCTTGTAGGAGAACACCTCGAGCCGGGCGGTCTGTTTTCCCTGGTAAACGCTGAGCGAGTATTTCCCTTCGCCCTTCACCATGACCTTGTACGACCCCACCTTGTCCGTGATCACGGAGTCGATCGGACCGGTTGCCGCACCCTTGTCCTCGGGTTTGGCGGACACCGCCTGGAGGGTGATCAGCAGCCCCTCCACGGGCTTGTCGCCTTTCTTCACGTCGCCGAACAGTCGCCCGGCGTGCGCCGCCGTGACTCCCGCCACGACCATCAGCAGCGCCAGGCCCAGTTTCAAACGCATGTTGTCCTCCTTGTTCATCTTCGCCCTGAGTATCGTTGCGGGCGCGCTCCTGTCAATTCGAAACGCCCGCCACCCTGTTTTGAACGCCGCAAGCCCCGGCTCGACACCAAGAAAAAACGCCGCCGGCCTTCCGACCGGCGGCGTTTCGGTTGCATCGCGACCGCCCGGAGACTTACGTCCCCTGCTCCCAGCTGGCCAGGTAGCGAATCTGCTGGTCGGTCAGCGTGTCGATCTCGTAGCCCATCGACACCAGCTTCAGGCGCGCGATCTCGCGATCGATGCGCTCCGGAACCGGCATCACTTCCTTCTTGAGCGAGCCGTGCTGCTTCACCATGTACTCGGCGGCAAGCGCCTGGTTGGCGAAGCTCATGTCCATCACCGAGGCCGGGTGCCCTTCGGCGGCGGCCAGGTTGATGAGGCGTCCCTCGCCCAGCACGTTGATGCGCTTGTTGTTCTTGAGCGTGTACTGGTCGACGTCCTTGCGCACACGCTTCTTCTTGATGGCCATCTTCTCGAGCTCCTCGATCTCGATCTCGACGTTGAAGTGGCCCGAGTTGCACACGATGGCGCCGTCCTTCATCTTCTCGAAGTGCTCGCGGCGCATCACGGCGATGTTGCCGGTCAGCGTGACGAACACGTCGCCGACCTCGGCCGCCTCGTGCCCGGTCATGACGCGGAAGCCGTCCATCACGGCCTCGATCGCCTTCACCGGGTCGATCTCCAGCACGATCACGTTCGCACCCATGCCGCGCGCGCGGTGCGCGACGCCGCGGCCGCACCAGCCGTAGCCGGCGACGACGAAGATGGAGCCCGACAGCAGCACGTTGGTGGCGCGCAGGATGCCGTCGATGGTGCTCTGGCCGGTGCCGTAGCGGTTGTCGAAGAAGTGCTTGGTCACCGCGTCGTTCACCGCGACGATCGGAAACTTGAGCACGCCGTCCTTCTGCATCGCGCGCAGGCGGATCACGCCGGTCGTCGTCTCCTCGGTGCCGCCGAAGACGTGCTTGAGCGCGTCGTCGCGGCTCGAGTGCAGCGTGCCCACCAGGTCCGCGCCGTCGTCCATGGTGATCTGCGGCTTGATGTCGAGCGTCTGATTGACGTGCTTGTAGTACGTCTCGTTGTCCTCGCCGTGGATCGCGAAAACCGGGATCTGGTAGTCCGCCACCAGGCTGGCCGCCACGTCGTCCTGCGTGGACAGCGGGTTGGACGCGCACAGCGACACCTCGGCCCCGCCCGCCTTGAGCGCCACCATCAGGTTGGC
>DASVAK010000068.1:0-13823 GCA_036376395.1 Candidatus Krumholzibacteriia bacterium | reverse complement strand
AGAACGTGACGTTGAAGATTCCGGCAAACAGTTAGCGAGGTAGCCCGCGCGGGTCCTGTCCGCGAGCAGCCCCCTTCGGACTGCGCCGCGCGGCCGTTGTCTGGTACATCAGCAGGCTCAACGACTTTACCCGGGCGCGGCTCCGTCCTCGGGGCGCAGCCCCGCTCGCGGCCACCCGCGCGTGGACCTGAGTTGACGCAATGACCACCAAGTACGACCTCATACTTGTCCGCTTCGATGAGCTCACCGCGCAACTCGCGGATGAGAAGATCATTCGCGACAACCAGCGCTGGCGCAAGCTTGCCAAGGAACGCTCCGACATGCAGGAGCTGGCCGAGGTAGCGGGCCGGCTCAGGAAGGTCGAGCAGGTCATCGCGGACAACCAGGCCGTCATCGATGCCAACGAAGATGCCGAGCTCGTGGAGCTCGCGCAGGCCGAGATGGAGGGCCTCGAGGCCGAGCGCGCGTCACTCGACGAGCGCTTCCAGATCCTGCTGGTTCCGCCCGACCCGGCCGACGAGAAGAACACCATCATGGAATTGCGCGCCGGCACGGGCGGCGAGGAGTCCGCTCTTTTTGTCGGCGACCTGTTCCGCATGTACACGCGCTATATCGAGCGCAGGAAGTGGAAGGCCGAGCTCCTCAGCAGCAGCGAGAGCGGCAAGGGCGGCTTCAAGGAAGTGATCCTGCTCGTGAACGGCGCCGGCGCCTACGGCACGCTCAAGTTCGAGAGCGGCGTGCACCGCGTGCAACGCGTTCCCGAAACCGAAGCGAGCGGACGCATTCATACCTCGGCGGCGTCGGTGGCTGTCATGCCCGAGGCCGACGAAATCGACGTGACCATCAATGAGAACGATCTGCGCGTCGACGTGTACCGCTCGGGCGGCAAGGGCGGCCAGGGCGTCAACACCACCGACAGCGCCGTGCGCATCACGCACCTTCCCACCGGCCTGGTCGTCACCTGCCAGGACGAGCGGTCGCAGATCAAGAACCGCGCTTCCGCAATGAAGGTGCTGCAGACGCGACTGCTCGACCGCGCCCGCTCCGAACAGGACGCGAAACTCGCCGCCGATCGTCGCAGCATGGTGGGCTCGGGCGACCGCAGCGCCAAGATCCGCACGTACAACTTCCCGCAGCAGCGCATCACCGACCACCGTATCAACTTCACCGCCCACAATCTCAGCGCGGTGCTGGACGGCGAGCTCGACGACCTGCTGGACGCGCTGCGCAAAGCCGACGCGCTCGAGCGCGCGGGCCAGAAGACGCCCGGCTCATGAAGACGTCACCCGCGAATATCCGCGAGCTCCTCGGTCGCGCCGAGACGAAGCTGGTCGAGAGCGGCGTGCCCAACGCGCGCCGCAACGCCGAGTGGATGCTGTGCCACACGCTGGGCTGGAGCGTGCTCGACCTCTACATGCACGCCACCGACGCCATCGATGCGACGCACATCGAGACATACTGGGAATGCGTCGAGCGCCGCGCGAGCCGCGAGCCGCTCCAGTACATCCTCGGCAACACCGAGTTCATGTCGTTTCCATTCGAGGTGCAGCCGGGCGTGTTCGTGCCGCGGCCGGAGACCGAGGTGCTGGTTGAACACGCCGAAGCCAGGCTGCGCGGCATCCCGCTCCACCGCGAGCTCTCGGTGCTGGATCTCTGCTGCGGCAGCGGCATCATCGGCGTGTCGCTGGCGCGGCGCGTTCCGAATCTTCGCGTGACCTCGGTCGACATCTCGCGCGACGCCGTCATGCTCACGCGGCACAACGCGAACATCAACGGCGTCTCGACGCGCGTGCGCGTGGCCAAGTGCGACGCCCTCACCTTCATGACGCCGCGCGCGCCGTGCTACACCGCCATTCTGTGCAATCCGCCCTACATCGCGACCGGCGAGCTGGCCGCGTTGCCGCGCGAAGTGCGCGAGCACGAGCCGGTGGCCGCGCTCGACGGCGGCGCGGACGGGCTCGATTTTTATCGCCGGCTGATCCCCACGCTGGCCGCGAAATTGCAGCAGGGCGGCTTCGTCATGTTCGAGATCGGCGATACCCAGGGCCCCGCGGTGGGCGAGCTGCTGCGCTCCGCGGGCTTCGGAGGCGTCGAGGTGATCCAGGATCTTTCCGGCCGCGATCGAGTCGTCACTGCACGAGAGGTGCCCCTAAATGGATAAGTTCGTGGTCGATGGTCCGACTCCGCTCCACGGCGATGTTCGCGTCGAAGGAGCCAAGAATGCCGTGCTGCCGCTGATGGCGGCCGCGCTGCTCGCGCGAGGAAAAAGCGTGATCTCCAACGTGCCCGACCTGCGTGATGTCACCACCATGGTGACGATGCTCGACCTGCTGGGCGCGAAGACCAGTCGTGACGGCGACATCCTCACCATCGATTCGACCGACGCCAACGGCATCGAGGCGCCCTACGACCTGGTGCGCACGATGCGCGCGAGCATCTACGTGCTGGCGCCGACGCTCGCCGTCCACGGCCGTGCCCGCGTCAGCATGCCGGGCGGCTGCGCGTGGGGTCCGCGCCCCATCGACCTGCACCTGATGGCGATGGAGAAGCTCGGCGCGCACATCGAGCTCGAGCACGGTTACATCGAGGCGCGCTGCGACCGGCTGCGCGGCGGCGAGGTCGTGTTTCCGATCTCGAGCGTGGGTGCCACCGTGCAGACCATCATGGCGGCGTCGCTCGCCGAAGGCACCACGGTGATCGAGAACGCGGCGCTCGAGCCCGAGATCGCCGACCTGGTTCACGCGCTGCAGGAGTGCGGCGTCGAGATCGAGGGCGCCGACACGCCGCGCATCGTCGTGCACGGCACCACGTCGATCAAGCCGCTCGTGCACCGCGTGATCCCGGACCGCATCGAGGCCGAGACGTTTGCGGGCGCGGCGGCCGTCACCGCCGGCGACGTCACCATCACGCACTGCAACCCCCACCACATGGGCGCCGTGCTCTCGATCCTCGAGCGCTGCGGTGCGAAGGTGGAGATGGGCGAGGACACCGTGCGTGTCAGGGGGCCGAAGCGCCTGGCGGCGACCGACGTCGTCACACGCGAGTACCCCGGCTTTCCAACCGACATGCAGGCGCAGATCATCGCCGTGCTGTGCCGCGCGAATGGTGTGAGCACGGTCAAAGAGACCATCTATCCCGACCGCTTCACCCACGTGCCGGAGCTGCGCCGCTTCGGTGCCGACATCCGCCTCGACGGCAACCTCGCCGTGATCCGCGGCCGCGAGCAGCTTTCGGGCGCGCCCGTCATGGCCACCGACATCCGCGCCAGCTCGGGGCTGATCCTCGCCGCGATGGCGGCCGAGGGACGCTCCGAAATTCTGCGCGTCTACCACATCGACCGCGGCTACCAGCGCATCGAGGTCAAGCTCCGCGCGCTCGGCGCCCGCATCGAACGCGCCGTCCAGTAGCGTGTCGGCGCCGCGCGGAGACGCCGGCGCGCCGGCCGCGCGCCATTTCATCCTCGGCACCGCGGGGCACGTCGATCACGGCAAGACCGAGCTCGTCCGCGCCCTCACCGGCCACGACACCGACCGCCTCAAGGAAGAGAAAGAACGCGGGATCTCCATCGAGCTCGGCTTCGCGCCGCTCGCGCTGGCCGACGGCGTCTTCCTTGGCATCATCGACGTGCCCGGCCACGAGCGTTTCGTGCGCCAGATGGTGGCGGGCGCGGGCGGAATCGACATGGCGATGCTGCTCGTCGCCGCCGATGAGGGCGTGATGCCGCAGACGCGCGAGCACGTCGAGGTGCTGCGATCGCTCGGCATTCGCCACGGGCTGGTGGTCGTTTCCAAGTCCGACCTCGCCACCGACGAGACGCTCGCGCTGGTGCGAGAAGAAATCGCGGAGCTGGTGCGCGGCACGTTCCTGGAAAACGCGCCCGTGGTTCCGGTCTCGGCCCGGAGTGGCGCCGGCATGGACGCGCTTCGCGCCGCCCTGCTCGGCATCGCGCGCGCGATCGAAGTGCGCGCATCGAGCGGGCCGTTTCGCCTCGCCGTCGACCGTGTGTTCCACCAGAAGGGCATCGGCGTGGTGATCACCGGGAGTTGCTATTCCGGCCGCGTGCGCATCGGTGACGAGCTCGACCTGCTCCCGGGCGGCCGGCGCGTCCGCGTGCGCGAGATCCAGAGCTTCGGCGCGAGGCGCAGCGAAGGGCTCGCCGGCGAGCGGCTGGCTCTCGCGCTGCAGGGCGTCAAGCTCGAGGAGATTCTCCGCGGCGACATGCTGGCGACGCCGGACCGCTTCGCCGTGACGCAAACGGTGGACGTGCGGGTCGCGCTCGCCGGCGACGAGAATGTCGACCTGGCCAACCGCGAGCGCGTGCGCATCCATCACGGCGCGAGCGAAGTGCTCGGGCGCGTGATCCTGTTAGAGCGCGATGTGCTGCGCGCGGGCGAGTCGTCGCTGGCCCAGCTCCGCCTGGAAGGGCCGGTGGTCGCCGATGCCGGCGACCGCATGGTGATTCGCACCTATTCGCCGCCGCGCGTGATCGGCGGCGCGGTGGTGCTCGACCCGCGCGCCGAGGCGCGCCGTCGATCCGACGCGGCCGCCGTGGTAAACCTGCGCCTGCGCGAGGAAGGCAACCCGGCGGACGTGCTCGCCCGCACGGTGGAGAAGGCCGGCGCGGCCGGCGTCGGTGAGACTGAGGTGGATGCGGCGCTGCGAGACGCGCTGGTCGAGCGCGGCGACGTGCGCGTCATCGCCGGAAGGCTCTACCACCGCGACGTGCTCGCCCACATCGCGGTGCGCGCCGTCGAGGTTGCCACCCAGCACACGCAGCGGCATCCCCTGCAGTGGGGAATCGACAAGGAAGAGCTGCGCCGCCGGCTCGAGTTTCCGCACGGCGCGGCCGTGTTCAACCGGCTGATCGAGGAGCTCTCCGCGTCGCATCCGCTGTTCGTGCGCGCCAGCCGGGTTCGGGCCGGATCCCCGGAGATGACGCTCTCCGCCGAGCTCGAGCGCGCGGTGGGCCGGCTTCGCGACGAGATCCAATCGCGCGGGGTCGCGTTCGCGTCGCGCGACGAACTGGGCACCGGATGGGGCGCCCGCGAACCGTTCGCGGACGCCGTGACGGTGCTCAAGGGACGGGGAGAAGCGGTCGAGGTGGGCGAGGGGCTGATCCACCCGGCCGCGCTCGAGCTGGCCATCGACGCGGTTCGCCGGTGGTTTGCCGGCCATGCCGAGCTGGGGGTGGGCGACCTCAAGGAGGCGCTGGGGATCACCCGGAAACACGCCATTCCGCTGCTCGAGCTGTTCGACCGGCGGGGGTGGACGGCGCGCCGGGGGAACACGCGTGTGGCGGGTTCAGGCCTTCCGGGCGCGAAGATCGTGGTGGACAAGCAAAACTTGGGACTACCCGAAACGCCATAACCTTGGTATAGTACTTCTGCCATGAAACGGATCGTTCGCAGCCTCCTGCTGGCGATCGGGCTGGTCACTCTGTTCAGCCCGCCGCCGGTGTCCTTCGCCGATGAGCTCCCGCTCGAGAAATCGTCGTCGGGGACTTTTTCCGTTGAGTATGCGAACCAGCACTTCCGCATCAGTTCCACCGTCGCGGTCAAGGTTCGCTTCGAACAGCTCGCTCCCGACCTGGTCAAGCTGACCTTCTACTCCGAGTCCAGCGCCGCCGGCAAAGTCAGCGTCTACTGGGTCGAGCAGTCGAAGACCATTTATTCCGGCCCGGTTCCGACCTCCTTCGAACCCTGGGAAGGCACCCTCAATACCGAGGGTGGCTTCGTCGATCGCTAGTTTGCCCATCATCGGCTTCCGGTTCGATTCGTAATAAAATTTTACGCTCGGTTAAGTGCGTTTACGCATGGCCGGAATACTGCGTTTTTTGGGGTCGCGGGGTGCGCATCCAATCCATTGCTATTCAAGCGCTTCCGGTACCGGGTAAAGACTGCCGTTTGGCACGCCCATTGCGATAGCAGTACTCCGACTGAGCTGACTCATTCAGGAAGGGAGCTCCAGCAGGAGCGACGGGATACAGGAAGATGAGTCAGCTTAGTTATCTGGGGGCCAGCGCAAGGAGTACGGTGCTCGAACCTGATTCTCGTCGGGAACGGGTGCCTAACCCCTGACGGCTCGCCAAGCCAGTGAATCATAGCCCTTGCCCTTAGCGTGATTCCGCACGGCGTTGGTCTCCAGGAACGCGAGAAGAGGGAAACACCCCGGGTGTTTCCCTCTTTTTTTTGAACACCACGGCCCGCGTTGCCGCCAGAGCTTCCGCGGGTCGTGGTGTTTATTGCCAGGATTCGTCGCCGGGTACGACCGGCGGCACCATCACCATGGTCTCCCGTTCGCACTTCACTTCGCCCGGGTCGGCGCCGCGGAACTTGCGCACGTATTTCCGGAGCGTGTAGATGACCGGGACCAGCGTGCTGTGCTTCGCCTTGGAGTAGTGCGCCGCGATCGAAGCGGCCTGCTCGATGACGCGTGCGGGCGGGGCGTCGGCTCCGCCGCGGGACCGGAGCAGCACGTGCGAGCCCGGAACGCCTTCGGCGTGGAACCACCAGTCGCCCGGCGATGACACGCGGAAGGTGAGCTCGTCGTTCTCCTGGTTGCTCCGCCCCACCATCACGTACCAGCGCGGATCGAGCTCGAAGGTGCGGTAGGTCTTCTCGACCACCGCCTTGCGCGGCCCGGCCGCGCGCGCGGCGGCGCTACGCTCCAGCGCGATGCCGAACTTCGCGCGCATCACCTCGTAGAGCTTGAGCGCGTCCCCGAACGACCGCACGCCGCCAAGCATCGAGAGCGCCGCGTCGAGCGCGGTTTGCTCCGCGCGCACCAGCTCGAGTCGTTTCCCGAGATGCGAGAGCGCCTTCTCGAGCTTGGCGGCGCGGCGGAAGCGCTTCTCCACCTGGACGTGGACGGGGAGCGCGGGATCCAGGGTGATGCGCAGCGTGCGCTCCGGTTCATAGAGGTCGGGCACATCGACGGAGTCCGAGCCGGGCCGCACGCGGGTCTGAAACGCGGCCAGCGCCTCGGCCTCGCGCCGCTCGCCCTGGTGGGACGCGGCCTGCGCCAGGTCCGCTTCCAGGTTCTGCGCGAGCCGGCCGAGCGCGTCGAGCTTCTTGCGCGCGGGACGCGCGATGCGGTGGAGCATCAGCGCCTGCGCTTCGTCGAGAACGAGCGCGCCCGCGTGTGCGCACGCGCTGCGCGCGTCGTCGAAAACACCGAGCACGTGCTCGTCCGGACCCGCGACATGGTTTGCGGCATGGGGCGCGGCGGCAGCGACCCTCCCGCGGGTGACCAGCGCGAAGCGACCGCTCGCGCGTCCGGCACCCGCCGTCGCGGTCGCCCGTCCTTCGCGCGGCGGTCGCCCGACGGTCTCCATCACGACGTCGCCACGCGTCAGCACGGCGCTGCCGTTGGCGCCGAACAGCGACACCGCGAGCGTAAGATTCCACTGTTCGCGCCGCGTCACCACGTCGATGCGGAGCACGCGGCCGTCGGCCGAGACCGCGGTCACCTCGGCGCCCTTGAGCGCGCCCAGGCGCGGCGGCGCGGCGGCGCCGCCGAAGGGAGATTCGTCGCGCAGAAAGCAGAACGGCCCCGGCGCTTCGAGCACCACGACGAGATGGTTGCGCGCGCGGTCGAAGGGGAGCGCGAGCACCGGTGTGAACCACCGCGCCTCGTCGAAATAGTGGTGTTGCAGCGCGGCGCGCAGCTCGTCGGCAAAACGTGCAAGCAGTGAAGCATTCATGGGATGGGCGCGGGATTAGCAGGTGACAGACCGCGCGTGCGGCCTATAGTATAGACCGCGCGAATCAAGCGGAAGCGAGGAATGCGATGTTGATCAGCATGACGGGATTCGGACAGGGCGAAGCCACCAGCGCCACCTCCACGGTGACGGTGGAGGTCCGCTCCGTCAACCATCGGTTCCTCGACCTTGCCTTCAAACTGCCGCGGGCCATCCAGAACCGCGAGACCGACATCAAGGACATCGTGCGCGGAAAGCTCGCCCGCGGTCGCGTGAGCATCACCATCAACGTGGAGTCCCCGATGGCGGGGCGCGCCATCACCATCAACGAGCACGTGCTCGAGACCTACATCGCGCAGCTGCGCGCGTTCGCGAAGAAGCACGGCCTCGACGAGCGGCTGAGCCTCGACACGCTGATGCAGCTCCCCGAGGTCGTCACGGCGAAAGAGCTCGAGCCGGGCGAGGACGAGGTGTGGCCGCTGGTGGAGAAGGCGCTCGGCGCCGCGCTCGACGCGTGCGCGAAGATGCGCATCGAGGAGGGCCGGGCGCTGGAGAAGGATCTCGTGGGGCGCATGCAGCTCATCGACCGGACCGTCGCGGCCATCGAGAAACTCTCTCCCGAGGTGGCGAAGAAGCAGGTCGAAGCGATGCGCAAGCGCGTCACGCAGCTCGCCGGCGACGTGCCCATCAGCGAGGACCGCATCGCCGCCGAAATCGTCATGCTCGCCGACAAGACCGACTTCACCGAGGAGATCACGCGTCTGCGCAGCCACGAGGCCCAGTTCAACCGCGCCATCCGCGACGGCGGCGAAGTGTCGAAGAGGCTCACCTACATCCTCCAGGAAATGCACCGCGAAGCGTCGACCATCGGCGCCAAGGCGTCCGGGTCCGAAGTGATCCAGCACGTGGTGGTGCTCAAGGAAGAAACCGAGAAGCTGCGCGAACAGGTCCAGAACCTGGAGTAACCGCCGTGGCGCGCAGCTCGATCGCCTTTCCCATCGTGGTATCCGGGCCGTCGGGCGCCGGAAAAACCACCCTCGCCGACCGGCTCCTCGCCGCCGACCCGCTGATCCGCCGTTCGATCTCCACCACCACGCGCGAGCCCCGTGCCGGAGAAAAAGATGGCCGGGACTACTTCTTTGTCGACCGCAACCGGTTCGAATCCATGAAGCCGGCGGCCCTGATCGAGTGGGCCGAGGTCCACGGGGCGCTCTACGGAACCCGCCGGGACTTCGTCGAGGCCCAGCTCGCGGCCGGATGGGATGTTCTCCTCAACATTGACATCCAGGGGGGAGATAAGGTAAAAAAGATGTTTCCCGGCGCCGTCATGGTCTTTATCTTGCCGCCATCCCTGGCCGATCTCGAAAACCGGCTGCGCGGACGGGGCGACCTCGCCAGCGCGGACTTCCGGCTCCGCCTGGAGGCGGCGCAGGCCGAGATCAGCGCCAGCGCCCGGTACGACTACCTGGTCGTCAACGACGACCTCGACCGGGCCACGAAGGATCTCACGGCCATCATCACCGCGGAACGATGCCGCCGGGAGCGGGCCCTGACTGACACGGTCCAGCGGCTACTTGAATAGGCCTCATCCAGGAGAAGTACATGTCCATTCCCATCGAGAAACTGGTCATCATCGAGAAGATCACGAACCGGATCCAGAACCGCTACGAGGCGGTCCGGGTCATGGCGCGTGAAGCGCGTCGCCTGAACTCGCTCGTCATCCGCGGCGCGGAGCCCGAGCCGGACTTCAAGCCCACGTCCACCGCGGTGAAGCGTCTCATCAACGGCAAGATCCAGCACCAGTTCGTCGAGGAAACCACCGGCTCCGGCGATTTCTTCCAGGAAACCTAGTCTTTCCGCGGCGCGATGCGTGCCGCGTGCGCGCGTCGCGCCTGCCCCATGAGCATCCGCGGCAAGAAGATTCTTCTCGGTGTCACCGGCGGAATCGCCGCGTACAAGGCTGTCTTCCTGCTTCGTCTCCTCAAGAAAGCGGGGGCGGACGTCAAGGTCGTGATGACCGACGCCGCCACCGAGTTCGTCACTCCGCTCACCTTCGAATCGCTCTCCGAGCACCCCGTGCACGTGCACATGTTCGAGGGCGAGGGGAAGTCATCCGGCACCGTCTCGCCTATCGAGCACATCGATCTCGCCAAGTGGCCCGACCTCATCGTGATCGCACCCGCCACGCAGAACACGCTGGCCGCGCTGGCGCACGGGCGCGCCGATGACCTCCTCTCCACCGTGGTGAGCGCGTACCAGGGACCGGTGATGCTGGCCCCGGCCATGAACGACGTGATGTGGGAGAACGCGGCCACGCAGGAGAACATGCGCGTCCTCTCCGATCGCGGCTACCGCGTGGCGCCGCCGGAGAAGGGCGACCTTGCGTGCGGCTACGAGGCGACGGGCCGGATGGCCGAGCCCGAGACCATCGCGGGCGCCATCGAAACGTACTTCGATTCGCGCTGGAAGGGACGGCGGGTGCTGGTGAGTGTCGGTGGCACCGAGGAGGACATCGACCCGGTTCGCATCATCTCCAACCGCTCCAGCGGCAAGATGGGCTTCGCGGTGGCGGAAGCCGCGCGCGACCTGGGCGCCGAGGTCACCGTGGTGGCCGCGCGCACGGCGGTGTCGCCTCCGCACGGCGTGCGCGTGGTCCGGGTGCGCACCTCGGGCGAGATGTCGCGCGCGCTCCACGACGCGTTCGATGAGTCCGACGTGCTGGTGATGACGGCCGCCATCTCCGACTTCAAGCCGGCCATGCCGCTCGCGCACAAGAAGAAGTCGGAGGACCGGTGGACGCTCGAGCTGGTGAAGACCGACGACGTACTCTCTTCGCTGGGCGCGGAGAAGGGCGAACGGGTGATCGTGGGGTTTGCGCTCGAGACCGAGAATGAAGAAGCGAACGCGCGCGCCAAGCTCTCGAAGAAGCAGTGCGACTTCGTGGTGCTCAATCGCCCCGACCTGTCCTTCGGGCTCGACACCAACGTGGTCACGGTGTTCGACGCGAACGGAGAGGTCTACCGGAGCGCGGCACCCGAGAGCAAACGTGACATCGCGCGCAAGCTGCTCGGCATCGCGGCCGCCCGGCTTCCCGCCTAGCGGCGCGACGGCGCCGCCCCGGCGCCGCTGGATTTCGTCTCGCGCAACCACACTTCGAGGCACAGCAGCTCCCAGATCGGGAGGTAGAGCTCGTGTTCGCCGCCCAGGTAGCGCCGCACCATGGCGCGTGTCTGGGCGGGATCGATGAACTCCTGTGACAGCGCCTCGGTGTCGAGCAGGTGTTCCTGCATGTAGGTGCGCAGACCTCCTCTCAACCACTCGCGCACCGGCGGCATGAAACCGTGCTTGGGCCGGTTGACAATGGCCGGGGGCAGCACGCGTTCCGCCACCGCCTTGAGAAGCACCTTGCTCTTGCCGTTGCGGAACTTCCACGCCGCGGGAAATCCCGACACCATCTCCACGATCCGGTAATCGAGAAACGGCACGCGGGCCTCGAGCGAGGCGAGCATCGACATCTTGTCGACCTTCATGAGCAGGTCGTCGGGCAACCACTCGAGCGCGTCGGCGCGCAGCACCGCGTTCAAGCCGTCGCCGCCCGAGAAGTGGGGCTCCATCCGCGTCACCAGGTGCCCGCGCGGAATCTCGGCCTTCACGTCGGCGCGCAGCAGGAGCCGCCGCACCGAGGTGGGAATGACCGAGCGGATGTAAACGAAGCGCTCGGGTTGATCCATGCTGGCGGCGCGCAGCGCCTTGCGCACGCGCGGGGCCGCCACCGACCGCGTGGCGCGCTCGGCGACGCGCCACAGCGTGGGCGTCCACTTGAGGTACGGCATCAGCGCTTCGAGCCGGTAGTGGTCGTAGCCCGCGAAGAGCTCGTCGGCGCCCTCGCCGGTGAGCGCCACGGTGACATGCTCGCGCGCGAACTTCGAGAGCAGGTAGGTGGGAATCGCGGCCACGTCGGCGAGGGGCTCGTCGAGCTGTGCCGCCACCTTCGGCAGCAGCGCGCGCATGTCGGGCGCCTCCACCACCAGCGAGTGGTGCTCGGCGTTGAACAGCTTTGCGACTTCTTCGGCATGGGGAAGCTCGGAGTACCAGCCGTGGCCGGAGAACCCGATCGAGAACGTCTTCACCGGGCGGTCCATCGCGCGCGCCATCGTGGCGACCACCAGCGCCGAATCGAGCCCGCCCGAGAGGAATGCGCCCAGCGGCACGTCGCTCATGAGGCGGATACGCACGGAGTCCTCGAAGAGCTCGCGGAAGGCGTCGCACGCCTGCGCGAACGAGGCCGGCTCGGGCTCGGGCTCGAGCCGCCAGAACGGCTCGATGTGCACGCCGTGGTCGGTTGCGATCAGCACGTGGCCGGGCGGGAGCTTGTGGATGCCGCGGTGGATGGTGCGCGGACCGGGGACGTACTGGAGCGCCAGGTAACCGTCGAGTGCGAGCGGGTCGATGCGCGTGTCGACGCCCGGGCAGCGGCGCAGCGCCTTGATCTCGGAGGCGAACGCCAGCGAGCCGTTGGCGGCGCGCGCGTAGTAGAGCGGCTTGATGCCGAGGCGGTCGCGCACCAGCACCAGGGTCCGCTTGTTGCGATCCCACAGCGCGATCGCGAACATGCCGTTCATCTTGCGCGCGAACAGCGGGCCTTCCTGCTCGTAGAGATGGACGATGGTCTCGGTGTCGCTGCGCGTGCGGTAGCGATGACCCTTCTTCTCGAGGTCGGCGCGGAGCGCGCCATGGTTGTAGATCTCGCCGTTGAAGGCGACCCAGACGCTGTCGTCCTCGTTGGCGAGGGGCTGGTGGCCGCCGGCGAGATCGATGATGGAGAGGCGGCGGAAGCCCAGGTAGGCGGGCGGATCGACGTGGAATCCCTCGTCGTCGGGACCGCGATGGCGCATGCTGTTCGCCATCAGCCCGACCGTATCGACCGCCTCGTGTCGCTCGAAGCCGCCGAAGATTCCGCAGATGCCGCACATCGGGGCCCACGATAGCAAAAGCCCACCGGGCACGCGAGTGCGAGATGTACGGATGCCGCTTGCCGGGGTGTCGCGTCCGCGGGTAGTCTCCCGCGCATGAGCAACCGCATCGACACGCTGGAAGCCACCATCGCCGCGCTCAAGCGCCTGGAGAAGAAGGGCGTGCGCTCGGTCTACCTCGACGGGATCGAGTTGCCGGAGTCGGGTGTGCCCGCGCACTCGCGGGTCCTGTCACCGGCCACCCCGGAGCGGCTCGCCGCGCCCGTAACCGCGGCGAGTGGCCGGGGTCTCCGGCCGGCGCCAGCCGCGAGCGCGCCCGTCGACGAGGACACCATCGCCCGTCTCGCTGACCTCGCCAAGACGGTGTCGGCGTGCACGCGCTGCGCACTGCACGCCACGCGAACGCAGACCGTGTTCGGCGTGGGGAATCCTCGCGCGAAGCTCATGTTCATCGGCGAGGCGCCCGGCGCGGATGAAGACGCGAAGGGCGAGCCGTTCGTGGGTCGCGCGGGGCAGCTGCTCAACAAGATCATCGCCGCGATGGGCATGACGCGCGAGGAGGTCTACATCGGCAACATTCTCAAGTGCCGGCCGCCGCAGAACCGCGACCCGCTCCCGTCCGAAGTGGACTGCTGCGAGGAATACCTGCGCGCGCAGATCGCGCTCATCCAGCCGAAGTACATCTGCGCGCTCGGGCGCATCGCGGCGCACTGGCTCCTCAAGACCGAGGCGCCGCTGGGCGCGCTGCGCGCCGGCACGCACACCTACGAAGGCATTCCCGTGGTGGTGACGTACCACCCGGCTGCGCTGCTTCGCAATCCCGCCTTCAAGCAGCCGTGCTGGGACGACATGAAGAAGCTGATGGCGCTCCTCAAGGAGGCGTGACGCCCGTCGTGTCTCCCGTTGCCCGGGCCGTGTTGCTTCTCACCGTGTCGAATGTCTTCATGACGTTCGCGTGGTACGCGCACCTGCGCAACCTGAGCCACAAGCCCTGGATCATCGCCGCCGTCGTGAGCTGGGGCATCGCGCTGTTCGAGTATCTCCTCCAGGTTCCCGCCAACCGCATCGGGCGCACGGCACTCGACCTCGGCCAGCTCAAGATGATCCAGGAGGTCATCACGCTGTCCGTGTTCGTGCCGTTCGCGTTCTTC
>DASVAK010000063.1:0-8076 GCA_036376395.1 Candidatus Krumholzibacteriia bacterium | reverse complement strand
TGGCAGGAGAACGACGCCTCAAGGCAATGATCATCGTGTTGCCCATCTCCGGCGGAGTAGGCCTTTATCTGGGCGATACCATTGTTCGACGAATGGGCGAAGCAATCGGCTTGAGTTGTCGCGACACCACGATGATTCTTCTCGTCACTTTTCCGTTCGTGATGTTCTGCATGCTGTATGGTTTTTACAAAGCACTGGTGAAGTATTACGGCCTTAATGGGCCGGAGCGGCTGTTCTTCTTTTGATAGTTGCGACGCACGTAAGGAAGAAGATATCCAGGGAAGCTCAGAAGAACTTAGACCGGTGCTGCCCGTGGCAGGACGCGCGAGCTCGGCGAGCAGTGAAAGATATTTTACCGCCGCTGCGGCGGTAAAATATTGGCCAGTGTCAATCAAACGACACGGCAGGTCCGTTACGGTCCTGGCACTGACACTGCGCGCGGCAGCGCGGGCTCGATAAATAGCCCGCGCGACGCGCGCGGTGACTCACTCCCGTTACGGGAGTGCACTTTTTGACAAGCAACTGACTCACATGCAAACCTCCTCCCAACGATTCTCCGTCGCGAATCTCGTTCGCGACTATCTCTCGTATTTCGAGTCGCGCGGCCACACCGTTGTGCCCAGCGCGCCGCTTCTGCCCGAGGACCCCACGCTGCTGTTCACCGCGGCGGGCATGGTGCCGTTCAAGGCCTACTACTCGAACCCCGAGGCGGCGCCCTACAAGCGCGCGGCCAGCGTGCAGAAGTGCCTGCGCGCGGGCGGCAAGAACAGCGACCTCGAGAACGTCGGGCGCACGCTTCGCCATCACACTTTCTTCGAGATGCTGGGCAACTTCTCCTTCGGCGATTACTTCAAGAAGGAAGCGATCGAGTGGGGATGGGATCTCTCGGTCAACGTGTGGAACCTCGACCGTGATCGCCTCTGGGTCACCATCTTCGAGAACGACGACGAAGCGTTCGAGCTGTGGTCGAAGCACATCGGCTTCCCGAAGGAGCGCATCGTGCGCCTGGGACGGAAGGACAACTTCTGGGGACCGGTCGGTGACACCGGCGTGTGCGGTCCGTCGTCGGAGATGCACTTCGACACCGGGCGGCCGGGCGCGGAGGGCGGCCCGGGCCAGGACGACAGCGACCGTTACATCGAGTACTGGAATCTCGTCTTCCCGCAGTTCTTCTACACTGCGGATGGGAAGTACGACCCGCTCCCGCGTCCCGGCATCGACACCGGCGCGGGACTCGAGCGAATCGCGTTCATCCTGCAGGGCGCGGAGGACAACTTCCACACCGACGAGTTCCTGCCCATCCGCCGCGCCATCGCGTCCGCGCTGCCGCGCGACGTCGACAGCAAGGATGCGCGCGCCGCGCTGGCGGTGAACGCCGCCTCCGACCACGTGCGCGCGCTCACCTTCGCGCTGGCCGAGGGCATCATGCCCTCCAACGACGGCCGCGGCTACGTGCTGCGCCGGCTCTTGCGACGCGCGCTCACCAAGATGCACCCGTTCGGCGTGCGCCGGCCCTTCCTCGCCCACGGCGTCGAGGCGGTCGTCCACTCGATGGGCCCGCGCTACCCCGAGCTGCGCGCGCGCGCCGCGCTGGTCAAGGACGTCATCACGGCCGAGGAAACGCGCTTCCTCGACACGCTCGAGCAGGGGATGAACCGGCTGCAGGGCATCTTCGACGCGGCGGCGAAAACGAAGACGGTTTCGGGCGCCGACACGTTCATGCTCTACGACACGTTCGGGTTTCCGCCCGAGCTCACGCGCGAGATGGCGGAGGAGCGCGGGCTCGGCGTGGATATCGCCGCCTTCGAACAGGCCATGAAGCAACAGAAGGAGCGCGCGCGCAAGGCGAGCTTCCACCGCTCGGGCCCGGAGGCGGAATCGGTGACGACGCGCACCGTCCGCCAGGTGGGCCGCACCGAGTTCCTCGGCTACGACGCGCTCGAGTGCGACGCGCAGGTGGCCGTGGTGGGCGACGCGCGCGCCGATCGCCTGGCGCGCCAGCACGAAGCGGGCGCGTTCGTCGAGTTCACCACCGATCGCACCGTGTTCTACCCCGAGGGCGGCGGACAGGTGGGCGACGCGGGTTCCGCGATGTTCGGCGACCTCAATCTCTTCGTCGTGGACACCTACCGCACCGGCGACCAGATCGCGCACCTCGCGCGCGTGGCCGACGGCGGAACCGACGAGCTGATGAGCGCGCTCGAGGAGAAATCCGCGGGGCGCCTGCACGTCTACCACGAGCGCCGCTTCGCGACCATGCGCAACCACACCGCGACGCACCTGCTGCACGCGGCACTCCGGCGTGTGCTGGGCGAGCACGTCGCGCAGGCGGGGTCGTTGGTGGCACCCGACCGGCTGCGCTTCGACTTTCACCACTTCCAGGCCATGAAGCCGGATGAGATCGCCGAGGTCGAGCGCCAGGTGAACCAGGCCGTCATGGCCGACCTCACCGTGTCGGCGCAGCAGATGCCGTACAAGGACGCGGTCAAGACCGGCGCCATGGCGCTTTTCGGCGAGAAGTACGGCGACGTGGTGCGCGTGGTGAGCATCGAGGACGTGTCGAAGGAACTGTGCGGCGGCACGCACCTCAAGCGCACCGGCGAGATCGGTCCCTTCTTCATCCGCCAGGAGACCGCGGTGGCGGCCGGCGTGCGCCGTGTCGAGGCGCTGACCGGCGCCAACGCGCACGAGGTGGTCCGCCGCTCGCTCGACGACTGGACCGCGGTGGCCGCGCTCCTGCGCGTGACGCCGGCCGAGGTGGAGGGACGCATCCGTTCGCTGCTCGACGAGAACGAGTCGCTGCAGCGCGAGCGCAAGAAGCAGGAAGCAAAGCGCGCCGAGGAAGGCGCGAAAGACGCCTTGGCCGACGCCACCGACATCCGGGGCCTCCGGTTCGTCGCCGCGAAGGTCGACCTGCCCGACCTGGATGCGCTGCGCAGCTACGGCGACGCGCTCCGGGGCAAGCTCGGCCTGGGGGTGGCGCTGGTCTGCCTGGCCGGGGGCGCGAAACCGATGTGTTTGTTGGTCGCGAGCGACTCTGCTATAAAGGAGCGGGGCGTCCGGGCGGACGAGCTGGCCAAGAAGCTCTCCGCCGCGCTTGGCCTGCGCGGGGGTGGAAAGCCCCACATGGCCCAGTTCGGCCTGCCCGACATTGCCGATTTCAACCGCGTGCGTGATTTCATCCGGCAGGCGCTGGAAACCGGCTAACTCCACCGAGGTGCAGATGTTCTCTCGTCCCAGTCGCGTCACGGCAGCCGCCATGGCCTGGATCATGTTGGTGACCACGACGGCGCCGGCGCAGATCCCGTTCTATCGTTCCACCCGGCAGCGCATGATGCCGCAACCCGTGCCCGCGACGGCGCCGTCCGATTCGGTGACGGCCATGCCGCCGGGGACCGTCCGCGGTCTCGACGCGCTCATCAATCCCGACGAATACGTGATCGGCCCGGGTGACCAGTTCGTCCTGGTCGTCAAGTCATCCGGCGCGCAGTACGACCTGATCGTGCTCCCGGGTGGCAATGTGCTGCTGCCCAACGCCGGCATGGTGGCCGCGGCCGGCCTCACCATCACGCAGTTCCGCACCGAGCTCAAGCGCGTCGCGCAGCAGTTCTACCGCGGCGGCGAGTTCTACTGCGAGCTCGTCATCCCGCGCACCTTCGTGGTGTACGTGCTGGGCGACGTGCGCACGCCCGGCCCGGTCGATATCGCCGCGCCCTTCCGCCTCGACATGATCATCACGTCGGCGGGCGGCGTGGTGGGACGCGGTTCGCAGCGCGAAATCCAGGTTCGCAACCCCGACGGAACGATGAAGGTATACGACCTGATGCGGCTGCAGCGGCTCGGCGAGCTGGCGCAGAACCCGATGCTGCACGAAGGGCAGAGCATCTTCGTGCCCTCGCGCGGCGCGGCGGCGGATGTCACCGGCGAGGTGTGGCGCGGCGGCACGTACGAGATCGTCGCGGGCGAAACGGTGCGCGACCTCATCAACCTCGCGGGCGGATTCACCACCAACGCCGACAGCACCGGCCTCGTGCTCGAGCGCATCACCGACAAGAACCAGGTGTCCATCGTCAAGCTCGGCGGCGAGGGGCTGAACATGAGGCTGCAGGATCGCGACGTGGTCGTCGTTCCCGACCGGCGCAGCTTCCCGGGCATCGACTACGTGCGCGTGCAGGGAGGCGGCGGCCGCGACGGCCGCATCTACCTGCAGGAGGGCGAAACGCTGGCGTCGTTCCGGCCGCGCTTCATCCGGCTGCGCAACGACTTCGATCTCGCCAATTCGAGCATCGAGCGGCGCGGCGACGACGGCACGGTCGAGTTCATCAAGGTGGACTTGAAGCGCCTCGTCGAGGGTGACACCACGCGCACGGTGGCGCTCAAGTCCGGCGACGTGATCAACATCCCGCCGCTGCAGGACGTGGTGTTCGTCGCCGGCGAAGTCGTCAACCCGGGCGGTCAGGATTTCCAGCGCGGGCTTCCGGCGGGGCGTTACATCGCGATGGCGGGCGGGCCCACCGAGGTGGGGAGCATCGACAAGCTGGAGATCTACGACGACCACGGCAACCGGCGCGACGGGAATCGCGACGACGTCGTGTACCGCGGCGAGACCATCCTGGTCAAACGACGCACCGGCGTCATCCTGGGCAATCTCTTTCTTGGATTCGTGAGTCTCACCAGCCTGTTCCTGTCGGTGTGGGCCGTGGTCGACCAGACGAACAACTGACGCGTCGGACCAAGGGAGGCAACGCCATCAAAGCGCTCATTCTCTCCGGCGGCCGGGGCACCCGCCTGCGGCCGATCACGCACACCAGCGCCAAGCAGCTGGTGCCGATCGCGAACAAGCCCATCCTCTTCTACGGCATCGAGGCGATCCGCGACGCCGGGATCCGCGACATCGCCATCATCGTCGGTGACACCGCGGAGGAAGTGAAGAACGCGGTGGGCGACGGGTCGCAGTTCGACGCGCGCATCACCTACATCCGCCAGGAGGCGCCGCTCGGGCTCGCCCACGCGGTCAAGATCTCGCGCGACTACATGGGCCACGATCCCTTCGTCATGTACCTCGGCGACAACCTGCTCTCGGGCGGAATACGCAACTTCGTCGACGAGTTCCAGAAGGGGAAGTTCGACGCGCAGATCCTGCTCACCCGCGTCAAGAACCCGGGCGAGTTCGGCGTGGCCGAGCTCAACGGCGACCGCGTCGTCGGGCTCGAGGAGAAGCCGAAGCACCCCAAGAGCGACTACGCGCTGGTGGGCGTGTACATGTTCACGCCGCGTATCTTCGAGGCCACCGACGCCATCCGCCCCAGCAAGCGCGGCGAGCTCGAGATCACCGACGCGATCCAGTACCTGATCGAGCACAAGTTCCACGTGCAGTCACACATCGTGGAGGGCTGGTGGAAGGACACCGGCAAGCTCGAGGACATGCTCGACGCGAACCGCATGGTGCTGACCGGCATGGCGACGCGCGTCGAGTCGCGCCAGCTCGAGGACTCGGAGTTCCACGGCCATGTCCACCTCGACGACGACGTGGAGGTCAAGCGCAGCGTGCTGCGCGGACCGTGCATCATCGGCCGGGGCTCGAAGATCATCGACTCCTACATCGGACCGTTCACCAGCATCGGGCCGGGGTCGCACGTCGAGAACAGCGAGGTCGAGAACAGCATCCTGCTTGAGAACTGCCGTATCGAGAACATCGGCAGCCGGATGAGCGACAGCCTCATCGGGCGCAACGTGATCGTCCGGCGCGGATCCCGCCCGCCGCGCGCGTACCGCCTGATGGTGGGCGACAACAGCGAGATCACGGTACTGTGAGCAAGCCGCACACCATGGACGCCAGGCTGATGTTGCGCGAACGCGTCGACCTGTTCATGCGCGCGGGCGACGTCGCCCCCGCGGTGGAGAAGGCGGCGGCGGCGTGCATCGGCGCGCTGCGCGCGGGCGGCACGGTGTGGACGTGCGGCAACGGGGGCAGCGCCGCGGAAGCGCAGCATTTCTCCGCCGAGCTGGTGGGGCGCTACAAGCGCGAGCGCGACGCGCTGCGCGTGGTCTGCCTCGCCGACAACGTGCCCACGCTGACGTCGGTCGCGAACGATTACCGCTTCTCCGACGTATTCGCGCGCCAGGTGCGCGGCATGGCGAAAGCGGGCGATGTGCTGGTCGCGTTCTCGACCAGCGGGAATTCCGCGAACGTGCTCGATGCGTGCGCGGCCGCGCGCGCGAAGGGAGTCACGGTGGTCGGGCTCACCGGCGCGGGCGGGGGCCGGCTCGCCGCGGACTGCGACATCGCGATCCTGGTGCCCGACCGGGACACGCCGCTCATCCAGGAAGTCCACCTCGCCGTCGTCCACGTGCTCTGCGATCTGATCGAAGCCGCGTTCGCCTCCGCCCCCGGCGGACGCTGAGCGCGCGGGGACGTCGCCGTGCGCGTCCTGTTCCTCAACAAGTACACCGCGCGCGGACCCAGCAGCCGCTACCGCGTGCTGCAGTTCCTCCCCTTTCTCGACGCGCGCGGCATCCAGGCCAGCGTGCACGCGCTCCACGACGATCATTATCTCCAGACGCGCTACTCCGGCGCCGGCGTGACGCCGGTGTACCTGGCGCGGCGCACGCTCTCGCGGCTCTCCACGCTGGCCGGCGCTTCCCGTTACGACCTCGTGTTCATCCAGAAGGAACTGTTTCCGCACCTCCCGGGCGTGCCGGAAGGGTGGATGGCCCGGCGCGGGATCCGCTACGTGGTCGACCTCGACGACGCGATTCACCTGCTGTACACGCGCGCGGGCGGCTGGCGCGGCGCGCTGCGCCACAAGATTCCGCGCATCCTCGCGCGCGCAAGCCTGGTGCTGGCGGGCAATCGCTACCTCGAGGCGTACGCGCGACAGCACACCGATCGCGTGCTCTACTTTCCCACTGTCGTCGATACCGCGCGCTTCACGCCGGCCGCGCCCCGCGACGGGGCGGCGTCCGTGCTGGGGTGGATGGGGACGCCGGACACCGTGAAGTACCTCCACGCCATCACGCCGGCGCTCGAGGACGCGGCCCGGCGCGCGCCGCTCTCGCTGCTTGTCGTGGGGGCGGAGGCGCCGTCGTTGAGCGCGCTCGAGTGCCGCGCGAAGCCGTGGTCCGAGGCCGGCGAGGCGGACGACCTGCGCGCGATGGATATCGGTCTCATGCCGCTCTCCGACGACGAGTGGTCGAAGGGAAAGTGCGCGCTCAAACTCCTCCAGTACATGAGCGCGGGCGTGGCGTCGGTCACCTCGCCATCGGGAAGCGCGCCGGAGTTCGTGCGCGACGGCGACAACGCATTTCTCGCCGTGGGCGAGGCGCAATGGCGCGACCGTGTGCTGGAGCTGGCGTCGTCGCCGGCTGTGCGCGCGCGCATGGGCGGCGCGGCGCGTGCCACCGTGGAGGCGAAGTACAGCCTCTCGATGTGGGGCCCGCGTTTCGCCGATGCGCTCCTGTGGGCGGCGGGCGTCGAGTCCGCCGCGCCGGTGTGGGGCCGGGAGGGAGCCGCGCGCCGTGCATGAACATCCGCTGCATGCGAGCGACGCGCCGCTTCGCGCGGGCGGCGTCCCCGCCACGATCATCTTCCTGGTCACCGAGGACTGGTACTTCTGGTCGCACCGCGTGCCCCTCGCGCGCGCGGCGCGCGACGCGGGCGCGCACGTGATCATCGCCACGCGGGTGGAGCGCCTGCGCGACGCCATCCTGGCCGAAGGGTTCGAGCTGGTCGCACTGCCCTGGCGCCGGCGGTCGAACCACCCCTGGAACGAGGCGCACGCTCTCCTCTCGATCATCCGTCTCTACCGGCGCGAGCGCCCCGATATCGTCCACCACGTGGCCATCAAGCCGGTGGTGTACGGCGGCATCGCCGCGCGCCTGGCCGGCGCGCGCGCGCGCGTGAACGCGATCGCCGGCTTCGGCTACGTGGAAACGTCGCGGCAGGCGAAAGCGCGCGTCCTGCGCGGTGTGTTCCGCGCCGTGCTCCGCTTTGCGTGGAATGGCCCGGCCGTGCACGCGATCGTGCAGAACGACGACGATCGCGACGCGCTCGCGCGCACCGCGCTGCTCGCGCCG
>DASVAK010000061.1:0-17848 GCA_036376395.1 Candidatus Krumholzibacteriia bacterium | reverse complement strand
CCAAAAACGGTAGCTTTAGCGTGTTATGGCGCCGCGCTCCTTTGCCCGAATCGGTGACGTGCTTCCCGCCGTCCTGCGCGATCTCGGGCTCCAGACCAGGTTCAACGAACGACGCGTGGTGGAGACATGGTCCTCGGTGGTCGGACCGGAGCTCGCGCGGCGATCCCGCGCCCTCCGGTGCGAAAACGGGATCCTGGTGGTGCACGTTGACCACGGCGCCTGGATGCAGGAGCTGCACTTCATCGAGAAAGATCTGCTGGCCAAAATGCGCCTTGCCTGCCCTGGTGTGAACCTGTCGAAGATCCGGTTCACGGCGCGCGAGACGGAGTAACGGCCCGCAGGCCGCGGAGGACGCAATGCGAAGCGACATCACCAAGCCGACACAGGACGCACCGGCGCCTCCTCCCGTAGTGCCCGGCAATGAAATGACTGGAAAGGTCGACATGGCTCAGGAATACACAGCAAAACAGATCCAGGTGCTCAAAGGGCTCGAGGCGGTCCGCAAACGCCCCGCCATGTACATCGGCAGCACCGACATCCACGGCGTCCACCATCTCATCTACGAGGTCGTGGACAACGCGGTGGACGAGGCGATGGCCGGCCACTGCACCGAGATCGAAGTGGTGATCCACGACAACCTCACCGTGAGCGTCGAGGACAACGGGCGCGGTATTCCCGTCGACATGCATCCCACCCAGCACCGACCGGCCCTCGAGGTCGTGATGACGACGCTGCATGCCGGCGGCAAGTTCGACCGCGATTCCTACAAGGTCTCGGGCGGTCTCCACGGCGTGGGTGTGTCGGTGGTGAACGGCCTGTCCGAGTGGCTCGAGGTGGAGATCCACCGCGACGGCAGGCACTACTCGCAGAGGTACGAACGCGGAGCGCCCGCCAACGACGTGCAGGACCTCGGGCCCACCGACCGTCGCGGGACCATCGTGAAATTCCTCCCCGACGCGGAGATCTTCGAGAAGGTCGACTTCCAGTACGAAACGCTGGCGCAGCGCCTGCGCGAGCTGGCCTTCCTGACCAAGGGGCTCAAGATCGTCTTCGACGACCAGCGCGCCTCGAAACCGCGCCGCCAGGTCTTCCAGTACGAGGGCGGGATCGTGTCGTTCGTGAAGTACATCGACACCGCGAAGACGCTTCTCACCCCGCAGCCCATCTACTTCCAGGCCGAAAAGGACGGCGTGCAGGTGGAGATCGCGATCCAGTACACCGACGGCTACGCCGAGAATGTGTTCTCGTTCGCGAACAACATCAACACCATCGAGGGCGGCACGCACCTGGTGGGCTTCAAGGCGGCGCTCACGCGCACCATCAACAACTACGCGGCCCAGAACAACCTCTTCAAGAAGGAGCGCGTGACGCTCGGCGGCGACGACGTGCGCGAGGGACTGACCGCGGTGGTCAGCGTGAAGATCCCGGAGCCGCAGTTCGAGGGGCAGACCAAGACCAAGCTAGGCAACTCCGAGGTGAAGGGCATCGTCGAAGCGGTGGTGGGCGACGGCCTCAAGGAATACCTCGAGGAGAATCCGTCCATCGGCAAGACCGTGGTCGAGAAGACGCTCGCCGCGTACACCGCGCGCGAGGCGGCGCGCAAGGCGCGCGACCTCGCCCGGCGCAAGACCGCGCTCGAGTCGGCGTCGCTGCCCGGCAAGCTGGCCGACTGCGCGGCGCGCGACCCGCGCGTGAGCGAGCTCTACCTGGTCGAGGGCGACTCGGCCGGCGGCTCGGCCAAGATGGCGCGCAACCGCGAATTCCAGGCCATCCTGCCGCTGCGCGGCAAGGTGCTCAACGTCGAGAAGGCGCGGCCCGACAAGGTGTTCTCGAACGAGGAAATCCGCACCATCATCACGGCGGTGGGGACGGGCGCGGGCGAGTTCGATCTCGCCAAGGCGCGCTACCACAAGATCATCATCATGACCGATGCCGACATCGACGGGGCGCACATCCGCACGCTGCTGCTGACGCTCTTCTACCGCCACATGAAGCCGCTCATCGAAGCGGGCTACGTCTACATCGCGCAGCCGCCGCTCTACAAGCTCAAGAAGGGCAAGAAGGAAGTCTACGCGTACAACGACGAAGACCGCGAGCGCGTGATGAAGGACTGGGGCGGCAGCGACGGCGTCTACATGCAGCGCTACAAGGGCCTCGGCGAGATGAATCCCGAGCAGCTCTGGGAAACCACCATGGACCCGGAAGCACGCACCATCCTCAAGGTCGAGATCCCGGATGCGGTCGAGGCGGACCGTATCTTCTCGATCCTGATGGGCGATGAAGTCGAGCCCCGGCGCGAGTTCATCCAGGACAACGCGCTCTCGGTGAAGAACCTGGACGTGTGACATGACGCGCGGATCCGGCCGGCGCTCTGATTACCTGGAGTGGGTGAAGCGCCGGCGGGACCGCATCCGGTATCCGCTTTCCAGGAGCGGTATGCCGCGCCTCGACATCCGCACGCTCGATCCCTCGCTCGATTTTCTCCTCGCGAACGAAGACAACGAGGACGGCTGGCCGCCGCTTCTCGACGTGATCGGCGCGCGCGCCGGACTCGGCGCGAACCACGTGTGCCTGGCGGTCGCGTGCACGGGCGCGAACCTGGTCGCGTTCGGGCTCTTCCTCGATCCCGGCGATCATGTGGCGATGGAAACGCCGGTCTACGAACCGCTGGTCAAGCTGGCCCGGTACTTCGGCGCCGCCATCGATTTCTTCCCGCGCCGCGAATCGAACGGCTGGCGCGTCGATCCCGACGACGTCAAGCGCACGCTCAGCCAGAACACGAAGCTCGTGGTGCTCTCGAACCTGCACAATCCGACCAGCGCGTTCGACGACGAGGACACCATCCGCCGCATCGCCGCCGACGCGCAGCAACTGGGCGCGTTCGTTGTCGTGGACGAGGTGTATCTCGATCTCATCCACGCGGAGGGCGTGCGCACGGCAGCGCGGCTGGCGCCCAACATCCTGGTCACCAACAGCATGACGAAGACCTTCGGGCTGGATCCGCTGCGCCTGGGCTGGGTGATCGCCGAACCGGGCATCGCGGAGCGAGCGCGCCGCCTGAGCGATCTCTACGCGAACAACTTCCCGCATCCCAGCGAGCGGATCGCGTGGCTCGCGCTGCGTCGAGCCGACGAAATCCTCGCGCGCCACAACGCGCTGCTCGCCGGGAACATGGCCATCGTCGATGACTTCATCACCTCGCACGAAGCGCTGGCATGGGTGCGCCCGCGCGCGGGCACCTGCGGCATGGTGCGCGTTCACGGCGTCGACGTGGACGATCTCACCGACCGGCTCGAGCGCGACTTCGCCACCGGCATCGTGCCCGGCCGCTTCTTCGAAGCGCCGGGCTATTTCCGGATCGGGTGGGCGCTGGAGACAGAAACGCTTCGAGCGGGCCTCGACCGGCTCTCTCGCGCGCTTGGGCACCACTGACCCGCTCGTTCGTCGAACCTGCTACACTTGTTGTCCCGACGCCCCTTTCCAGGCCGGCGCGGGAAATAAACACCAAAACATCCGTTAAATAAGATACACTCCTTAGGCTTTTCGGACTTCGGTCCATTTCATCGCAGTGCCCCGGGGCCGCAGCAGGAGGATCTCCACCATGGGACGGCGGCTTTGCTGCGCGTTCGCCACGCTCATCGCGGTGTGTGCGATCGCTGGCGCCGGTATTGTGCACGCCCAGTCCGGCGTGCAATTCGACGGAACCAACGACTACATCACCTTCGGGACAGCGTCCGGACTGGGCGCTTCGACATTCACCCTCGAGCTGTGGTTCTACCGTAGCGGTACCGGCGCGACCGTGTCGACCGGCACCGGTGGCGTCACCGCCATTCCGCTGATCACCAAGGGGCGCGGCGAGGGCGATGGCAGCAACCTCGATATGAACTTCTTCCTCGGCATTCGCGGCAGCGACAACCTGCTGTGCGCCGACTACGAGGAAGGAACCGGCCAGACATCACCCGGGCTGAACCACCCGGCGGTCGGCGTCACGCCGATCCGAAACAACACCTGGTACCACGCCGCCGCCACGTTCGACGGCACCACGTGGCGCCTGTATTTGAACGGCAATCTCGAAACCACGCTGGCAGTCGGCGCATCGCGCCTGCCGCAGTCGGTGAGCATCCAGCACGCCGGTATCGCCACCGCGATGACCTCGACCGGCGTCGCCGCGGGATTTTTCGCCGGCGTGATCGATGAAGCGCGCGTGTGGAACGTGGCGCGCACCACGCAGGAAATCAACGACACCATGTTTGCCGGGCTCACGAGCGGCACCGGGCTGCTCGGGCGCTGGGGCCTCGATGAAAACACCGGCACCACGGCCACCAACTCGGTCGGCGGCGGCGTCAACGGCACGCTCACCAACGGTCCCGCCTGGACCACCGGCTCGCCGTTCGAGCTGGCGAACTCGCTCAAACTGGGATCGAACACCGCGGCGTACGTCACCTTCGGCGATCCGGCCGAATTGGACGTCGCACAGTTCACCATCGAGACGTGGTTCCGCCGCGACGGCGCGGGCGCGTCCGCGAGCACCGGCAGCGGCGGTGTGACCGCGATTCCGCTCGTCACCCACGGCGGCGCGGAGCAGGAAGTCAGCAACATCGACATGAACTATTACCTCGGCATCCGCGCCAGCGACAACGTGCTCTGCGCCGATTTCGAGGAGGGCGCGGGCGGATCGTCGCCGTCTCTCAACCACCCCGTCGCCGGGACGACGCCCATCGCGACCGGTGCCTGGTACCACGCCGCGGCCACCTATGACGGCACGACGTGGCGTCTCTATCTCAACGGCGCACTGGAAGCGACGCTCGCGGTGGGCCAGCCGGTTGCGTCGGCGAGCACACAGCACGCGGGACTCGGCGTCATGCTCAATTCGACCGGGGCCGCGCAGGGCCATTTCGACGGCGCCCTGGACGAGACCCGCGTCTGGAACTATGCGCGCACCGGCGCGGAGATCGCGGCCGATATCAACGCGCAGATCAACGCGGCAGTGCCCGGGCTCGTGGCGCGCTGGGCGCTCAACGAGGGCGCCGGCACCGCAGTGAAGGGATCCGCCGGCACAGTGGTGAATGGCACGATCCAGGCGAGCGGCTGGAGCTGGGATGCTCCCGCCCCGTTCAATGCCGGTCCGCCGACGCCGCCGGCGGCGCCGGACAATCTGGTTGCGACGGCCACGACGTTCCACCGCATCGACCTCACGTGGGTCGACAATTCGAACAACGAGACGGCGTTCGAGATCGAGCGCTCGCTCGATGGCGTCGTCTTCTCCCCGCTCGGATCGACCACCCCGAACACCACCGTCTACGCCGACAAGACGGCGCAGACGATGACGACGTACTGGTACCAGGTTCGCGCCACCAACAACTCCGGACCGTCCGGTTGGTCGAACACGGCCTCGACAACGACACCGCCCGAGACCGATCACGCGATCGATTTCGGAGGCACCAACGGCTACGTCACCTTCGGCGACCCGTCGCAGCTCGACCTGGCGCAGTTCACGGTGGAGACATGGTTCCGCCGCGACGGTGCGGGCGTTACCGCCAACACCGGCACCGGCGGCGCGCAGGCCATTCCGCTCGTCACCAAGGGCGTGGGCGAAGCCGAAGCGAGCAACGTCGACATGAACTACTTCCTCGGCATTCGCGGGACCGACAACGTGATCATCGCGGACTTCGAGGAGGGCCCCGCGGGCGCGTCGCCGGGACAGAACCACCTCGTGGCCGGCACCACGCCGATCACGAACGGTGTGTGGCACCACGTGGCGGCAAGCTATGACGGCAGCACGTGGAATATCTACCTGGACGGCGTGCTCGAGGCGACCCTCGCCGTCGGCCAGCCGGTGCAATCCGCGAGCATCCAGCACGCGGCACTCGCGACGGCCATCAACTCGACGGGCGTGAACCAGGGCTACTTCGACGGCATTCTCGACGAAGTGCGCATCTGGAACTACGCGCGTTCGCTGGGCCAGATCCGCAGCGCCATCAACGCACCCATTGCCATCGCGACGCCGGGGCTGGTGGCGCGCTGGAGTCTCAACGAAGGCGCCGCGAACGACGTCGCCGGCTCGGCCGGGACCGTGGTGACCGGCACCATCGTGAATGCGAACTGGGCGTGGACCACCGAGACCGCGCCGTACAACATCGTGGTCAACGATCCGCCGTCGGTGGCGCTCGACAGCCCCGCCGACAATGCGGTCGGTGTTCCGCTCTCACCGGTGCTCGATGTCACCGTGAGCGATCCCGAAGCCGATTCGGTGACGGTGTCGTTTTACGGTCGCACGCAGAGCCCGGTCGATCCCACGCCGTTCAGTCTCATCATTCTGCCCGACACGCAGTACTACACGTCGGAGCAGAATGGCGGACAGGCGGCGATGATGAACTCGCAGATGCAGTGGATCGTGAACAATCTCGATACCCGCAACATCGCGTGGGTCGACCAGGTGGGTGACTGCACCGACCACGGCGACACGTACCAAGTCGAATGGACGCGCGCCGTGGCCGCGACCAACCTGATCGAGAATCCACTCACCACGTTGCTGCCGGAGGGCGTGCCCTACAGCATCACGGTGGGCAACCACGACCAGCTGCCCAACGGCGACGCGACCGGCACGACGAACTACTACAACCAGTACTACGGCGTGTCGCACTTCAGTGGGCGCGATTACTACGGCGGGCACTACGGGTCGAACAACGACAACCATTACTCGCTGTTCAGCGCCAACGGCCTGGACTTCATCGCGATCAGCGTCGAGTACGACACCTCGCCCGACGCGGCCGTGCTCGAGTGGGCCGACAGCCTGCTCGCGGCGCATCCCAACCGCTGGGGCATGGTGAGCGCGCACAACCTGTGCAACGCGGGTCTCCAGGCGTCGTGGTCGACGCAGGGCTCGACCACGTACACCGCGCTCCGCGACAACCCGAACCTGTTCCTCATGGTGTGCGGGCACGTGCCGGGTGAAGGCCGGCGCAGCGACACCTACCAGGGGCGCACCGTGCACACGGTGATGGCCGACTACCAGGGACGCACCAACGGTGGCAACGGGTTCCTCCGCATCATGACGTTCTACCCGGCCGAGAACGTGATCCGCGTGAAGACGTATTCCCCGTGGCTCGGCCAGTACGAGGCCGACGCCGACTCGAGCAGCCAGTTCACGCTGCCGGTCGCGCTCACGGCCACGACGAGCTGGCAGCTCCTCGGCACGACGAAAGTCGCGTCGGGCGAGCACGCAACCATGGCGTGGCCCGGTCTCTCCGCGTACGGCGACTACGAGTGGTACGCGCACGTCGATGACGGCAACAGCAACGTGGATGGCCCGGTGTGGTCGTTCACGACCGGCAGCGCGGCGCCGAGTATCGCGCTCACGCGGCCCAACGGCGGCGAGAGCTTCGTCGCGGGTATCGTCGAGAGCATCGAATGGAACGCCGCCGATGACTTCGGCGTGACCTCCGTGGACATCCTGGTCTCGCGCACCGGCGCGAACGGGGCCTACCAGACCATCGCGTCGGGCGAGCCGAATGACGGCCTCTTCGACTGGACGGTCACCGGCCCGGACTGCGACGACGCGTTCATCAAGGTCGTGGCCCACGATGCGGAGAGCAACGCGGCATTCGACATCAGCGATGCCTCGTTCTCCGTCGCGACGCCCACGGGCGTCGATGACCGTGTGCCGTCGGCGTTCGGTCTCGGCATGTTGTCCGCGAATCCGTTCAGCGATACGGGCGTGTTCGACGTGGCGCTCAAGCACGACGCCCGCGTGAAACTCACCGTGTACGACGTCGCGGGACGGCGCGTCACCGAGCTGGTGAACGACTCCATGCCTGCGGGACGTCACGAAGTACGCTGGAACGGGGACAGCGATCGCGGTCGCGTGGCCTCGGGCGTTTATTTCGTGCGCATGGAGGCGGCGGGGCTCACGTTCACGAAACGGGTTGTGCTGATTCGTTAGGTGTGGGGCAGGGCTGCGCCCTGTAGTATCTGAAGGCGCACAACGAGCACCCGGCACCGGCGGTTTCGGTGCCGGGTGCTTCTTTTTGGGGGCTTGCATCAGGTAGGAAGCCTGTTTGCAAAATGTCGGTCACAAAGCTTGCCATAATGATGGACAAAATGTTTGACTATAATGATATAATATATTTAAATAAAATGAGATAGATCGGACACAATCATGGCAAAAACTAGGGCATATGAGCAGTCACATTCATGGATTTCGTTTGATGTCAGTAGCTTGGGAAAAGCCAGTCCCACCCTATGGCTTTTAATTGGGGAGGCTGCGTCAAAGATTGAACACATTTCACGAGTGCCGTTGAGTCCGCATGTCTCCGAACACTTTCACCGGCTCTATCTCATAAAAGGAGCTTTGGCTAGCACCGCGATTGAAGGCAACACACTTACTGAGGAAGAGGTGTCAAAGCACTTAGATAAGAAACTAGATCTTCCAAAGTCCAAGGAGTACCTGGCGAGGGAAGTGGACAACATTCTGAACGCGTGCAAGAAGATAGGCGAAGAAGTTTTGCGAGGAGACAATCTTGATTTGACCACCAGTCGCATAAAGCAACTCAATCGGCTGGTTCTAGATGGGGTGCCGGTGGAGGAGGGTGTATCGCCCGGCGAGATCCGAGAAGGCTCGGTAACCGTTGGCAGATACCTCGGAGCCCCAGCTCAAGATTGTGACTACTTGTTGAATCGCCTTTGTGACTTGCTCAAAGACATCCAGCAGCGAAACGAACTGGGGCCTATCCCTACCGCTATAGTCAGCGCGATAATCGCCCATCTCTATCTGGCTTGGATTCACCCTTTCGGTGATGGCAATGGGCGTACCGCTAGGCTAATGGAATTTCAAATACTCTTGGGGTCAGGAGTGCCGACTCCGGTCGCGCACCTGCTAAGCAATCACTACAATCAGACAAGAGTCGAGTACGCTCGCCAACTTGACCAGGCGAGCCGATCTGGCGGGGACATCATTCCTTTTGTGACCTATGCCGCGCAGGGGCTTGTTGACGGCTTGCATGAGCAGGTTGACCTAATTCACGCGCACCAACTGACTGTGGCATGGCGAGACCTTGTTCATTTTCGGTTTCGAGACAAGGATAGTCCGCGTCATACGCGCCAGCGATACTTGGTCCTCGATCTCGGTCAACAAGGCAAGCCTGTCCCGATCGTTGACATTCCCAAGCTCACGCCACGACTAGCGAAGGCCTACGCTACTCGGTCGCTTAGAACACTAATTCGTGATGTTGCCGATGTCGAGAAGATGGGACTCATTCAATCAACGCCTGATGGGATTCGGGCTCGCTACGAGATAATGAGTATATTTCTCTTCAAGAGAAAGGCCTCACCAACGGATGGTAGCGCGAGACCAATCGTGCTCTGAGTTAAAGACAAGTAATGTTTGTTCTTCCGTTCTCAAGGTCTTGACGCAAACGCGCTCCACCGATTCTTTTCTCACAGATACCTTGCCCGAAGAGATGTCACATGCACCCCGCCATTCACGTCACCTACCGCACCGCGCGCAAGATCGCGATCGCGATCATCGGCACCACCATCGTGTTGCTCGGTGTGGCGATGCTGGTCCTACCCGGCCCCGGAATCCTCACCATCATCCTTGGCCTGATGCTCCTCGGCGTCGAGTTCGCGTTCGCCAGGCGCTGGCTCGCGCGACTCAAGGCCACGTCCCGCAAGGCCGCCGACAGGGTGCGTTCGCGGATACGCCGGGAGGAGCCCCGGCCGGGTCTGCCGGGGCAGGATAAGCCTCTGGTAGAGAAAGACTTATAGCTCCGATCCGGCCAAGAAAACAGTTCCCATCGGGGGCTGGAATATCTATTATAGGCACCACGTTGCCATTTCTTTCACGAGCCCTCCGGGCGGAGCCCCGTCGGGGGACGGAAGAACGGCCGCGAAAAGTGAGGTACAAGGCGTCGGTAGGCCGCAAACCCGGCCCGACTGCGCGGTGATGACCCGCACCGACCGGCACCCGCCGGTTCCGGGGATGACAAGGGAGACTCATGTCGACGAACGAGAGAATCGTACCGGTACCCATCGAAAGCGAGATGCGGAATTCGTATCTCGACTACTCGATGAGCGTGATCATTTCGCGCGCACTGCCCGACGTGCGCGACGGGTTGAAGCCCGTGCACCGTCGCGTGCTCACCGCGATGAACGATCTTTCGCTCACGCACACGCGCGGCTATCGCAAGTCCGCAAAGGTCACGGGCGACGTCACCGGTAACTACCATCCGCACGGCACCGCCGCGGTGTACGACACCATCGTGCGCATGGCGCAGGATTTCGCGCTGCGCTATCCGCTCGTCGACGGCCAGGGCAACTTCGGATCCGTCGACGGTGACCCCGCCGCGGCCGAACGATACACCGAAGTGCGCATGACCGCGTTCGCCGAGGAGCTGCTCGCCGACCTCGAGAAGGAAACCGTCGACTTCGGTCCCAACTACGACGAGTCGCGCACCATGCCGCTCGTCCTTCCGGCGAAGGTTCCCAACCTGCTCGTGAACGGCGCGGCCGGCATCGCGGTGGGCATGGCGACCAACATTCCGCCGCACAACATCCGCGAGATCTGCGACGCGTCCATCGCGGTGCTCGACAATTCCGAGATCCCCGACGAAGAGCTGCTGCGCATCGTGAAGGGTCCCGACTTCCCCACCGCCGGCATCGTGCTCGGCAAGCTGGGCATCCGCGAGGCCTACACGACCGGCCGCGGCCGCGTGATCGTGCGCGCGCGCACGCACGTCGAGGAGATGAAGGGCGACCGCGAGGCCATCATCATCGACGAGCTGCCGTACCAGGTGAACAAGGCGTCGCTGATCGAGCGCATCGCCGAGCTGGTCAAGGATGAGGTCGTCTCCGACATTGCCGACATCCGCGACGAGTCGAGCCGCGAGGGCATGCGCGTCGTGATCATCCTCAAGCGCGACGCCGACGTGCGTGTGGTCGAGAACCAGCTCTTCAAGCACACGCAGATGCAGATCACGTTCGGCATCATCATGCTGGCGCTGGTCAACAACCGCCCCGAGGTGCTCTCGCTCCACGAGCTCATCCAGCACTGGCTCAACCACCGCGAATCGGTGGTCGTGCGCCGCACGAAATACGACCTGCGCAAGGCGGAAGAGCGCGCGCACATACTCGAGGGCCTGCGCATTGCGCTCGACCATATCGATGCGATCGTGGCGCTGATCCGCGGTTCGAAGGACGTCGAGACCGCGCGCACAGGCCTGATGACGCAGTTCAAGCTCACCGAGGTCCAGGCCAGCGCCATCCTCGAAATGCGCCTCCAGCGCCTCACCGGCCTCGAGCGCCAGAAGATCGAGGACGAGTACCAGGAGCTCCTCAAGTTGATCGCCGAGCTCAAGTCCATCCTCGCCGATCGCGCGCGGGTGCTGGCCGTGATCCGCACCGAGATCGAGGAGGTCCGCGAGGCGTACGGCGACGAGCGCAAGACCGAGATCCTCGACGCGGGCCCGGTGGACTTCAACGTGGAGGACCTGATCGCCGAAGAGGACATGGTGATCACGATCAGCCACGCCGGCTACATCAAGCGCATCGCGCTCGACGCGTACAAGCAGCAGAAGCGCGGCGGCCGCGGTGTCACCGGCATCAAGATGCGCGACGAGGACTTCGTCGAGCACATCTTCGTCGCGTCGACCCACAGCTACATCCTGTTCTTCACCGACCTGGGGCGCTGCCACTGGGTGAAGGTGCACGAGATCCCCGAGGCCGGGCGCGCCGCGCGCGGCAAGGCGATCGTGAACCTGCTCGGACTGCAGGACGGCGAGCGCATCTCGGGCCGTATACCGGTCTCCGAGTTCCGCGAGGACCAGTACCTGGTGCTCGCCACCAAGCGCGGCATCATCAAGAAGACGGTGCTCTCCGACTACGGCCGTCCGCGCCGCGGCGGCATCATCGCGGTCAATCTCCGCGACGGCGACGCGCTGATCGGCGCGGCGATCACCAGCGGCAGCCAGGAGATCGTGCTGGCCAAGAAGAACGGCCGCACGATCCGCTTCCACGAGAGCGACGTGCGCCCGATGGGGCGCGCGGCGACGGGTGTGAAGGGCACCACGCTGGTGGCCGACGACGAAGTGGTCGGCATGGTGGTGGTGGCGGCGGGCGCCACGCTGCTCACGGTCACCGAGAACGGATTCGGCAAGCGGTCGCCGCTCGAGGAGTACCCGGTCAAGCACCGCGGCGGCATCGGCGTCATCAACATCAAGGCCACGGCGCGCAACGGCAAGGTGGTCACGATCCAGGAAGTGAAGGACAACGACCAGATGATGATCATCACCAAGAACGGGATCGTCATCCGTTGCCCGATCAGCGGCATCTCGGTGATCGGGCGCAACACCCAGGGCGTGCGTCTGATCAACCTCGAGGAGAATGACCGCGTCGTCGACGTCGCCCACCTTGCCATGGAAGACGAGGCCGAAGCGTAGTGTCGCGGCCAGGAATCAAGATGGAGAAGATCTCCGAGTTCACGGTCCGGCGCCTGTCGAACTACTACCGGATCCTGCTCGACCTGGAGAAGCGGGGCATCGCCACGGTGTCCTCGCAGCGTCTCGCCGAGCTGGGCGGCATCACCAGCGCCCAGGTCCGCAAGGATCTGTCCTACTTCGGCAATTTTGGGACGCGCGGCCTGGGTTACAGCGTGATCGAGCTCAAGGCCCAGATCGTCCAGATCCTGGGCCTCAACCACAAGTGGGACCTGGCACTTTTTGGTGCCGGATCGCTCGGCCATGCCCTATTTTTCCACCAGGGCTTCCGGGACGACGGGTTCTACTTCCGCCACGTCTTCGACGTGGACGCCGCCAAGGTGGGGTCGAAGTGGAACGACGTCGTCATCACGCACCAGCGCAACGCCGAGGAGACGCTCAAGGGGTCGCCGGTGCAGATCGCGGTGGTGGCGACACCGCCGGAGGCCGCGTCCGATGTCGTCGATCTGCTCGTGCGCGTGGGCATCAAGGGCATTCTCAATTTTGCTCCCACGCAGCTCGTGGTTCCGGACGGCGTCTGGCTGCGCAACGTGAACCTCGCGGTTGCGCTGGAAAGTTTGAGCTTCTACCTGTCGTCGTCCTAGCGGTGCATCCATGAAACGACCGGTAACGCCGGCCTTCTCCCTGCTTCTTTTCGGCGCGCTCGCGTGCTGCCTCTACGGTGTCCGGGCCCGCGCGGCGGACGAGCTCCGCCTCTCGCCGGGTCGCGTCGTCTTCACCATGAAGTCCAACGGCGAATGGACCGGTTTCGGTGTGCGCGGGGAACCGGCGCTCGTCGAGCACGCCGGCGTCCTCTTGTATTCGAGCCATCCCGGCACCGCGCTTCTCGACGAACGCGCCTCGTCGGTGCGGGGCGGCATGCGCGCCGTGAATGCCACCGGTCAGACGCTGTTCGAGGGCATGCGCGGCGGCGCGCGCACGCCGGGGCTCCAGCCCGACGACGACAATGACGGACGCGTCGACGAGGATCCCTGGGACCGGATCGACAATGACAACGACGGCCAGACCGACGAGGACTTCGCCGCCATCGGCGACGAGATGCTGGTCGCGATCTACGCCGGCAAGGGCGTGAGCGTGCGGCACGAAGCGTACGCGTGGTCGCTCCCGCACATCGACGGCATGGTGGCCTCGAGCATCGTCGTCACCAACACCGGCACGAAGCCGGTGGCGCACGCGCGCATCGGTATCGAGCTCGATGCGGGCACGGGGCTCGACCTGGGAAGCGCGCCCACCATCGATGACGATTCGCGCGGAGGAAGCGCCTTTGTCGAGCGGCAGGTCGTCTTCGACGACCACAACCGCGGCCTTGCCGCGCTGTTCATGGTGCCGCGCTCGGGGCTCAGCACCGGCGCCACCTCGGCGGTGTCGTGGGACGTGCGCGGCGAGCACGACCGCGTCACGGTGATCTCGCCCGATCTCGGCGATCTCGCGCCGGGTGCGAGCGCGCGCATCGATGTCGCGCTGGTGGCACTCCCGTCCGATGACCTGAAAGCCGTGCGCGCCACGCGCAGCGCGCATCGCACCATGATCGGCGACGGCACCACGCGCTTCATCCCGCCGCCGGTGTCGCTCACGCGCGGCACCGACGCGTTCGCGTCCGGCCACGATGCCGGCGCGTCGCGCGAGAGTTTCGACGACCCGTTCTGGAACCAGGCGGGGAAGCTCCAGGAGACGCTGCTGGTCGGTTCGCCCAATCCATTCCGCGATGCGATCCGGATCGAGTACCAGATCCCGTCGCGCGTCACCGACGAGGACGGCGTCGACCACGACCTGCCCGCGTCGGGCGAGCGCGCCAGCGTGAAGATCTACAACGTGGCGGGGCGCCTGGTGGCGACCCTGGTCGACCAGCCGCACAGCGCCGGCAGCTACCGCACCGGCTGGACGGCGCGCAATGCCGACGGCACCACGGTGGCGAACGGCGTGTACTACGTGAAGCTCCAGATCGGCAAACGTTCCGTGACCACGCGCATGGTGCAGCTCCGCTAGTCCGTAGGGTGCTCACCGGCTTTCGGCGGGCTGGCGGGTTTGTTATAATCGGGTCGTGCGGACCCTGGCTCCGCCCGAGGCAAACCATCGAAACCTGCAAGTTCCACAGAGTTGGAGGCCTTCTCCCCTGAAGCGCACGACGTTTGAATTTGTCGCACGCGCGCGGGTCGAAAGGGCCTACCTGGTCGGCGTGACCCTGCCCGGGGGCTCCGCCGCATCCACCCACGAGCATCTCGACGAGCTGGCCCAGCTGGCGTCCACCGCCGGCGCCGAAGTCGTTGGCCGGGCGGTGCAGGGCCGCAGCCGCATCGATGCCACCACGTACATCGGCGAGGGGAAGGTCGCGGAGCTCAAGGAAGTCTGCGAGCAGTGGGCCGTCAACCTGGTCGTGTTCGACGACGACCTCTCGCCCGCGCAGGGAAAGAACCTCGAGAAGCTCCTCAACGTGCGCGTCATCGACCGCAGCGAGCTGATCCTCGACATCTTCGCGCGCCACGCCAAGACACAGCAGGCCAAGATCCAGGTCGAGCTCGCGCAGCTCGAGTACTCGTTGCCGCGCCTCAAGCGCTTCTGGGAGCACCTCGAGCGCCAGGCGGGCGGTATCGGCGCGCGTGGCCCGGGCGAAACCCAGCTCGAAGTCGACCGCCGGAAGATCCACCAGCGCATCTCGTCGCTCAAGCGCCAGCTCAAGAAGATCGACCTCCAGCGCGAGACGCTGCGTCGCGCGCGCGGAGGCCGCCACGTGGCGGCGCTGATCGGCTACACCAACGCCGGCAAGTCCACCGTGATGAACCAGCTCACGGGCGCCGAGGTGCTGGTCCGCGACCAGCTCTTCGCCACCATCGAGACGACCACGCGGCGCCTGAACGGCAACGGCCACGCCAACGGCAATGGAAAGACGAATGGCAACGGCAACGGCCACCACGACGTGCTGCTGATCGACACGGTGGGGTTCATCCGCAAGCTGCCCGATCACCTCAAGACGAGCTTCAAAGCGACCCTCGGCGATACCGCGCAGGCCGAGCTGTACCTGCACGTGGTCGACGTCTCGCACCCGGCGTGGGAAGAACAGCGGGACATCGCCGACATGACGGTGCGTTCCATCGAGAATCCCGGTGTCAAGACCATCTACGTGTTCAACAAGATCGACCGCGTGTCGCCGGACATCCTGGAGGGTTTGCGGGCGCGCTTCCCCGACGCGGTCTTCATCTCCGCCGCGGAAGGTGTGGGCATCGAGACGCTGCGCGGACACATCGAGTCGTTCTTCTACGGCCGCAACGTCCGCGTCGAAGTGGTGCTGCCGGCGGGCGACGGCAAGAGCATCTCGGCGGTTCGAAGCCTGCTCCACGATGCGAGCAATCTCTACGAAGACGAGCTGTGCGTCGTCAGTGGCACCGTCGAGAGCGGCAACATGGGCCGGCTCGAGGCCATTCCCGGCGCGCGCGTGCGCTACCTGATGTAGCTCTTCCCGGCCCCGCCCCTCATGCCATCGCCCCGGCGTACCCGACTTCTTCTCGCCGGTATACTGGTTGCATCCCTCGCCCTTCGCGTCGCGTTCATTTCTGTTTCATCCCCGGTCGACGACGCCTACATCACGTTCCGCTACGCGGAGAACCTCGCGGGCGGACACGGCTTTGTCTACAACCCCGGCGAGCACGTCCTCGGCACGACGAGTCCATTGTTCGCGCTCCTGCTGGCTCCGTTCGCGCTCGCGGGTCTTCCCCCCGACGCGGTGGCGCTCGCGCTCGCCGTGCTCTTCGACCTCGGCGTGTGCCTGTTGCTCTTCGTGCTGTTCCGTCGTGGTTACGGGGATGCCTGTGGAGTCGCGGCGGCCGCGATGTACGGGCTGTGCTACGCCCCGGCCGCGGCGTGCGGGTACGGAATGGAGACGCAGCTCTTCATGCTGCTCGTGGTTGCCGGGTTCGTGTTCGTCGCCGCGCGGCGATGGGAGAGCGCGGCCGGGATGGCGGGGCTTGCCGTCGTCACGCGACCGGAGGGATTCCTGCTCGCCGCCATCGTGGGTGTGGCGCTGCTCTCGAGCGCGTCGCAGCGCGCGCGGTTCGCGCGATCGCTCGCGGTGTTCGTCGCCGTGGCGGGGGCGTGGTACTTCTTCGCCTGGCTCTACTTCGGCTCACCGATTCCGAACTCGGTGCACGCCAAGTTGCTGCAGACGGGCATCAGCACGGATCAGTGGGCGGCGTTCTTCATCCGACGCAACGCGGTGATCATGATGCTGTGGGTGCTCGCGATGGTGGGGGCGGTGCTGGGCGTTCGCAGACGGAACGACGCCGCCATGCTGCCGGCGGCGTGGCTCGTGCTCTACGCCGCGTTCTTCCTCGCCGCGCGTCCGCCCTTCCTGGGTGGCTGGTACTTTCCGCCGCTCGTGCTCGCGCTCGCGCCGCTGGCCGCGCTGGCGAGCATGGCGATCGCCACGCGCATCCTGCGCACGCCGGAGCGCGCGCTCGCCGCGACGCTCGTCGCAGCCGCCGTGCTGGCCGTCGTGGTGACGCCGCGGAGCCTGGCGTCCAATCGATGGAACCGCCACGTCGCTCACGCGGTCTTCATCCCGCTGGCCACGTTCGTGCGCGAACACACGACGCCGGAGTCGGTCGTACACGCATCCGATGTTGGCTACGTGGGCTATTTTTCGGGGCGACGCATATTGGATGGGGGCGCGCTGGTGAGCAATGATGTGCAGGACTTCCATGCCCGCCACGGCCGTGCGGCGGGCTGGGACATCGACCTCGTGCTCGAGCGCCGGCCCGACGTGGTGGTGCTGCCGGTGCGCGGCGACGTCTACCGCCGCTTCGCGCAGAGCGCGTTCGCCGCGACGTACGAGCCCGCAGCGCGCTTTCAGGCCGACGGGGAGACCGACCTGCATCCGCCCCTCGATATCACCGACCGCTACTCGGCCGACGCGCGTTTCGTGGCGGACTACATCGTCTACACGCGGCGTTAGCGAGCTACTTCTTCTTTGCGCTCGTTCGCGCCACGATCCAGTCCGCGACCGTCTTCATCACCACCGGCGACATGGTCTCCTCGATGGTGGAGTACTCTCCCGGTGCGCCGGTGGTCGCGGTCTGGAAGAGGTGATTGAGACCTGCCAGCTCGGTCACGGTCGCGTCGGTGTTGCCGCCGTCCTTGAGTGCTTTCTCGATCGCGGGCAGATTCTGCTTCGGATCGACCTGGAGGTCGAGCGAGCCGTTGAGCGCGAGCACCGGCTGCTTCACCTGGCGCAGCGTCGCGGCCGGGTCGAGGGAGAGCCAGTAACGGAACCACGGCGAGTTCACCATCTTCACGCTGCCGTCGATGCTCGCCTTGCCTGCGGTCGCCATGGTGGGGTCGGCCGCCGTGAGCGACGCGAGGAGCGC
>DASVAK010000042.1:0-2142 GCA_036376395.1 Candidatus Krumholzibacteriia bacterium | reverse complement strand
TCGGAGATGTCGAAGTCGGTGCTCACCGTCTCGGGGTTGCAGTTGACCATGATCGACTCGTAGCCCATGTCGCGCAGCGCCATGGCGGCGTGCACGCAGCAGTAGTCGAACTCGATTCCCTGCCCGATGCGGTTGGGACCGCTGCCCAGGATGACGACCTTCTGCTTCACCGAGCGACGGCGCGTGTCGGAGGCGACGTCGCACTCGTCGTCGTAGACCATGTAGTAGTACGGCGTGCGCGCCTCGAACTCGCCCGCGCACGTGTCCACCATTTTCACGACGGGCAGGATGTTCATCTTCTCGCGTTCACGCACGACGTCGTCCTCGTCGACGCTCCAGAGCGTCGCGAGCTGGCGGTCGGAGAAGCCAAAGCGCTTGGCCGCGCGCATCACGTCGCGCGCGGGCGGGAACGCGGTCGCGCGGACCGTGTTCTCGTGCTCGACGAGCACGCGGAAGTTCTCGAGGAACCAGGGGTCGATCTTCGTGAGCGCGTAGATGCGCTCGGTGGACCAGCCGGCGCGGTACGCCGCCTTCACCGCGAAGATGCGCATCGAATTGGGAATCTCCAGCAGGCGCTCGAGGTCATCTTCGGCGAAGTCCACCGAATCGAGCCCGCTCCAGTCGCTCTCCAGCGAACGCAGTGCCTTCTGCAGCGCCTCGTTGAAGGTGCGTCCCAGCGCCATCACCTCGCCGATCGACTGCATCGCCGAGCCGAGCGCGTCCTCGACGCCGCGGAATTTCTCGAAGTTCCAGCGCGGGATCTTCACGACCACGTAGTCGAGCGAGGGCTCGAACGCGGCCGGGATGGTGCCCACGATGTCGTTGGGCAGCTCGTGGAGCGTGTAGCCGAGGGCCAGCCGCGCGGCCACTTTCGCGATCGGGTAGCCGGTCGCCTTGGAGGCGAGCGCAGACGAGCGCGACACGCGCGGGTTCATCTCGATGACGACCATGCGCCCGGTCTCGGGCTCGATGGCGAACTGGACGTTGGCGCCGCCCCAGATGCCGACCTCGTCCATGATCTTGAACGCGGCGTCGCGCATGCGCTGGTACTCCCGGTCGCGCAGCGTCTGCACCGGCGCCACCGTGATGCTGTCGCCGGTGTGCACACCCATCGGGTCGAGGTTCTCGATCGAGCACACCACCACGTGGTTGTTGGCGCGGTCGCGCATCACCTCGAGCTCGAATTCCTTCCAGCCCTCGATCGATTCCTCGATCAGCACCTCGCGCACCGGTGACTTCTGCAGCCCGGTCTTGACGATGCGGATGAAGTCCTCGCGCGTGCGCGCCATCCCGCTGCCGCTGCCGCCCAGCGTGAACGAGGGGCGGATGATGGCGGGCAGCCCGAGCGCCTCCAGCGCGCGCATGCCTTCCTCCATTGAATGCACGACGGCGCTGCGCGGAGTGTCGAATCCGGCCTCCTCGCACAGCTGCTTGAAGCCGCTGCGGTCCTCCGCGCGCCGGATGGCCTTCAAGTCAACGCCGATGAGCTTCACGCCGAACTCCTCGAGCACGCCCGAGTCGGAGAGCTCCATGGAGAGGTTGAGCGCGGTCTGGCCGCCGAGCGTGGGCAGCAGCACGTCGGGGCGCTCGCGCTCGATGATGCTGCGGCACGCCTCGAAGGTGAGCGGTTCGATGTAGGTGGCGTCCGCCATCTCGGGGTCGGTCATGATGGTGGCGGGGTTGCTGTTGATCAGCACCACGCGCAGCCCCTCTTCGCGCAGCGCGCGGATTGCCTGCGTTCCCGAGTAGTCGAACTCGCAGCCCTGGCCGATGACGATGGGACCGCTGCCGATCACCATCACCGACTTGATTCCGTCAATTCGCGGCATGCGCGTCACCTCCCCGGCGCAGCGGAGTCACGTTCGGCATCGGCGCCGGCGGACTCTTCTCCGCGCGCCTCGCCTTCCATTCCGCCACGTGCTCGACGAAGCGATCGAAGATGAAGTTGCAGTCGTGCGGACCCGGCGACGCCTCGGGGTGGAACTGGACGCACTCGATCATGCGGTGATCATCGAGGAATCCTTCCAGCGTCCCGTCGGCGGCGTTGGTGTAGCTCACCTGCACGCCGAGGTGGTCGGCGATGGCGTCGCTCACCGCGTAGTTGTGGTTCTGGCTGGTGATGAACACGCGGCCGGTCTTCAC
>DASVAK010000038.1:0-11114 GCA_036376395.1 Candidatus Krumholzibacteriia bacterium | reverse complement strand
TGGACAGTTCAGTCGTGTCGGATGTGCGGCGCATCGCTTCTTCCTGACTGATTTCCTTGGAAACGACCGCGTTGAAAAGAGCCTGGTTCATGGTCTGCATGCCGTGCTTCTGCCCCGCCTGCATGAGGCCGTAGATCTGGTGGATCTTGTCGTCGCGGATGACCGCGCGGATGGCGGGCGTGCACACCATCACTTCGGCGACGAGCACGCGGCCGCGGCCGCGCGCGCGCGGCACGAGCTGCTGCGCCATCACGCCCTCGAGCACGAAGGCGAGCTGCGCCCGCACCTGGCTCTGCTGCCCGGGCGGGAAGCTGTCGACGATTCGGTTGATGGATTCGAAGGTGCTGTTGGTGTGCAGCGTCGCCAGCGTCAGGTGGCCCGTCTCCGCGATGGTGAGCGCGGCCGCCATGGTCTCCTGGTCGCGCATCTCACCGATCAGGATGACGTCGGGGTCCTGTCGCAACACGTGCTTGAGCGCGGCGCCGAAGGTCTCGGTGTCGGCCTTGACCTCGCGCTGGTTCACGATGCACTTCTTGTGCTGGTGGATGTACTCCACGGGGTCCTCGATGGTCACGATGTGGCGCCGGCGCTCGCTGTTGATCTTGTCGATGATGCTCGCGAGCGTGGTCGACTTGCCCGAGCCGGTCGGACCGGTGATGAGGATGAGTCCCTGCTGCTTCTTCGCGAGCTGCTCCACCACGGGCGGGCAGCCGAGGTCGCGGAACGAGCGGATCTCGTACGGGATCTGGCGGATGGCCAGCCCCACGCAGCCGCGCTGCAGGTACGCGTTGCCGCGGAACCGGCTCATGCCCTTGACGCCGAACGAGAAGTCGAGCTCCTTGGTGGCCTCGAAGCGCTTCTGCTGCTCTTCGTTCAATACGCTGTAGGCCAGCGCCTGCGTCTGCTCCGGCGTGAGCGCCGGGCGCTCCGTCGGCATGACCTCGCCGTCCACCCGGATCATGGGCGGAAGCCCCGCCGTCAGGTGGAGGTCGGACGCCCCCTTCTCGATCATTTCCTGCAACAGATCCCGAAGATTGATCACGCTCATCGTTTGACTCCTAGTGCTTGGCCGTTTCGCGGAGCACTTCCTCGAGCGAGGTGCGTCCATCCTTGAATTTCCAGATACCGTCGTTGCGCAGCGTCAGCATGCCTTCTTTTTCCGCCTGGTTCTTGATCTCCGCGTTGGACGCGCGGTCAACGATCATCTCGCGGATGGTGGGGCTGATCTCCATGACCTCGTAGAGGCCGACGCGGCCCTTGTAGCCGGTGTCGTTGCACGCCGGGCACCCTTTGGGCTCGAAGAGCCGCAGCTCGTCCGGGTTCTCCATGATGCCGAGCTCCTTGAGCACCTCGGGGTGCATGCTCGTGGGCTGCTTGCACTTGTCGCACAGCCGGCGCACGAGGCGCTGGGCGATGATGAGCAGCACCGAGCTCGACACGAGGAACGGCTCGATGCCCATGTCGACGAGACGGTTGATCGAGCTCGCCGCGTCGTTGGTGTGCAGCGTGGAGAGCACGAGGTGGCCGGTGAGCGCCGCCTTGGTGGCGATGCCGGCCGTGTCGAGGTCTCGAATCTCACCCACCATGATGATGTTGGGGTCCTGGCGGAGGAACGATTTGAGCGCCGCCGAGAACGTCAGCCCGATGTCTTCGTGGACGTTGACCTGGTTGATGCCCTGCAGGTTGTACTCGACCGGGTCCTCGGCGGTCATGATGTTCGAGTGCACCTTGTTGATCTTCGAGAGCGCGCTGTAGAGCGTGGTCGATTTGCCGGATCCGGTCGGGCCGGTCACCAGCACCATCCCGTACGGGCTCTCGATCGCGTTCAGGAAGCGCGCGAGCGCCGAGGGGTGGAACCCGAGCTTCTGCAGGTCGATCTGCAGGTTGCTCTGGTCGAGAATTCGCATCACGACTTTTTCGCCGAAGATGGTGGGCAGCGTGCTGACGCGGAGATCGATGGGCTTGCCGTGCATGCGCACCTTGATGCGGCCGTCCTGGGGGATGCGCTTCTCCGCGATGTCGAGCTCCGCCATGATCTTGAGGCGCGACGTGATCGCGTTCTTCATCTTGAACGGCGGCGACATCATCTCGTGCAGCATGCCGTCGATGCGGAAGCGCACGCGCATCTGCTTCTCGTACGGCTCGATGTGAATATCCGACGCGCCCCGCGCAACGGCGTCGGAGAGCAGGCTGTTGACCAGCTTGACCACCGGCGCGTCCGCGGCCGCGGCGGCCGCGGCGACTTCGCTGTCGTCCGGCGCCTCCTCGAGGATCTCGAAGTCCTCCTCGATCTCGCCCATGATGGTGGCGAGCGAGTCGGCCGAGTCGTAGAGGCGGTCGATGCAGCGCTTGATCGCGGTCTCGGTGGCCACCACGGGGCGCACGTCGAAACCGGTGATGAACTTGATGTCGTCGATGGCGAAGATGTTGTCCGGGTTCGCCATGGCGACGGTGAGGGTGCGCCCTTCGCGCTTGAGCGGCACCACCTGGAACTTGGTGGCGACGTCGGAGGGAATCAGGTCAACCGCGCTCGGCTCGATGGCGACCATGTCGAGGTCCACGGCGGGCACGTTGTACACCTGCCCCATGAACTCCGCGAAGGCCATCTCCGAGATCGCCCCGGTCTTGACCAGGTTGTAGCTGAGGGTGCCTCCCTGCGACTGCTGGGACTCCAGGGCCCGGGCGAGCTGGTCCTGGCTGATGAGCGAAGACTCGAGGAGCTTCTGGGCAATTCGGTCTCTCAAAGGCACTGCCCTCCGGGGCGTACGGTGAATGCAGCAGGAATGGGAATGGTGAAATTCCGATCAGCGCGGGCGCAACCCGCAAGTCCTGTGCCACGCAATTGCAATCCGCACGGCGGCGACGCGGCGCTGTCCACCGTGTCGTTGACGCCGCGACGGGAACGCGGAAGAAACGACCGGGAGGCATGCGCCGCACGCGCGATGCGGGAACGATGACGACGGGTTGCAAATTGCCCGCCAGTGCGGCGGGCTGCAGGCGGGACGTTATTGCCGCTCGTGCAGCGCCTGCCAGCGCGCCACCGTGCGCGGACCGATGCCCTTCACGGCGAGCACGTCGTCCCAGGAGGCGAATGCGCCGCGCGCGGTGCGCGCCTCGATGATGCGCGCGGCGAGCACGGGGCCCACACCGGGGACCAGGTCGAGCGAGTCGGCGGGTGCGGTGGAGAGAAAGGCGAGCGGGTCGCGCTCGAACGAGACGGGGACGATCCTGCCGCGTGGCGGCGCCGCCGGCGGCGGAGAGGTTCGCGGAAAATACGCGGTGGATGATTCGGCGATCGCGGTCGCGATGGGATCGCGGGCGGGCGCGACTCCGGGACGGACGAGCCAGTCACCGGCCAGGTTCCAGGCACCGATCATCCCCATCACCACGCACGCCCCCACCACCCGCCGCATCCCCCACCCCGCCGGTCTTCAATTGAACAGCGTCCACTCGATTCCGTACGCCAGCGTGCGCGGCGTCATCAGGTAGCCCGACACCGTCTGGTACTGCTCGTCGAGCAGGTTGAGCCAGCGTACGTAGAAGCGCGCGTCGATCAGCCGGCCCACCAGCGAGAGGTTCACCACCTGGTAGGACGGAAGCAGCACGCCGCGGTAGTCCTCGCGCTCGTCGACGAACGCGTATTCCGCTCCGAAGTACGCGGCACTGCTCTTCTCGAAGAGCTCGGTGCCCACCTCGAGCGCCGCGTTGAGCTGCGTACGCGGCACCGATCGAAACGCGCCCGTGCGATCGCCGGTCGTGTAGGAGCCGCCGGCGTCGCCGCGCACCTCGAACCGTCCCAGCATGGCGGCGACACCGAGCCGCTCCTCGACAAACGTCATCGCGGGCCGGTCGTCCGCGTTGAGCGGCAGGCGGAGCAACGGATCGGCGCCCGGCAGCGGCTGCCATGCAATGTAGTCCTGGGAACGGATCCACGCGCCGCGCGCGTGGCTCGTGAACGCGCCCGCGCGCAGCGTCCACACCGCGGAGGCTTCGAGCGCGGTCTCGGGATCGACCCCGCGGTTGCCCGAGAGCAGGACGAGGTTGTCGGAGCTCACGTGCTGCGGAGCGTAGCGCTCGCCCAGCGACGGGAGCCGGAATACGCGACGCCCCGCGAGGGTGAGGTCGCCGCCCGGAAGCGCGCGCGTCACGCCACCGCCGGCGCCCCACGCGAGGGATTTCTCGTCGCCCGCCACGCTCCCGTCCGCGAACCAGGTGATTCCGCCGGCGTCCGCCTGCGCGCGCCCGCCCGCGGTGCCGGTGTTGACGCGCGCGTCGTCGAGCGCGCCGCCGAGCTCCTGCGTGGCGTTGGTGTGCTCGCCGAGCGCGAACAGGTGCAGCGCCGCGCCGCCGCGGCGTCCGTCGTAGGCGGCCACGCCGCCCACGGTTTCGTTGCGGGTCGACGAATCGGGCCGCTCGTTGGAGTAGCCACGACCGTACACGGTGCCGCGCACGGGTCCCGCGCCCACACCGGCCCACGCGATGTGCCCGCTGCGCTCCGCCTCGCTGAAGGCCGAGTTGAGGTCACCGGTCGATGACGCGCGGAAACGCCGCAGTCCGACCGAGTAGTCGGTGTCGTCGCCGAACGAGCCGCGGATCACGGCGGCGGCGTTGCGCGAGAGCGCGCGTCCATCGGGGCGCGCGTCGAGCACCACGTCGTTGGCGTCGAAGTCGTAGCCGTCGTCGAGCACTTCGTCGTAGGAGAGATCGATCCCGACCGGTCCCGCCTTCGACCCGAAGCGCACGCGACGCTGTTTCACCTCGTTGGTTCCCTTGGAGAGCTCGATGAACGTGTGCGGCCGCTGCGGCACCGGGTCGAGCTCGTGGATGGCGATGGCTCCCTCGATCGACGAGCCGAAGCTGCGCTCCAGCGGCGCGTCGAGGTCGAGCCGGGCGAGACCGCTGGTCGCGATGTGCGCGAGCGGCGCGCGCCCGTCCTGCGGATCGTTGACGGGGATATCGTTGACGGTGACCAGCGCGCGTCCCCGCCCGATGCCCCAGCGCGAGTAGAAGGCCTCGTTGCCGATCGGCCCCAGCCGCGCGAGCACGCCACCGGGCTCGAACTCGAGGAAATGGTCGAGCGAGAAGGCGTGGCGCCGGAGATAGTTGTCGCGATCGATGAGGTGGAACGCGCCGCGCACACCGATGGGCGCGCGCACCGAATCCACCGGCGCAACCGGCGCGGGCGGCGGTGCCGCGGGCCCCTGCGCGCGCGCAACCACCGGGAGCGCCAGCACGGCGCACAACCACAGCCCGCGCATCATGCCGCCGCCTTCCCCGCCAGCTCGCGGCGCACGCGCGCGAACACGCGCAGCATCGGCGGCAACGCCACGAAGAACAGCGCCGCGTTCCACACGATCTGCACCGCCGCGAAGGCGAGCCCCGCCCACACGTAGCTCCACAGCGGAACGTGGGTGGCGAAGGCCGTGAACGAGGCGACATTCACGGCGAGCTGGTAAAGGAGCGTGAGCACGATGCCGGCGCCCGCGGCCGCGAACGACTGCGCGGTGCGCGCCTCGATGCGCGGAATGCGGGGGCCGATCCACGCGCCGCAGAATCCGATGAACGCGTAGCACACCACCTGGACGATCCATACCGGGGGCGGAACCGTACCCATCACGTTGAACATGGAATGAGCGCCCATCCCCGCGCCCCCGACCACCGTGCCCCACACCGGGCCCAGGAGATAACCGGAAAGAAACGCCAGCAGCGTCACCGCCTCCACGTTGGGCACCACCAGCGCCTGCCCGACCGCGTACATGAGCGCGGTGAGAAAACAGGCAAGCAGCGTGATGCGCGTGGCTCTCATGGCGAAGGGCCATGCTATCGGCGGGCCCCGCGAGCGTCAACGGAGAACGAGGAGACGGCCGCGCACGCTCCCCGCGGGGGCGTCGATGTGCACGAAGTAGACACCCGATACGCCGGGCAGCGAACGGATGAACAGCACGTTGGAGCCGCGGTGCAGCATCGCGGGCTCGGAGGCGACGCGGCGTCCGGCCACGTCGTAGACACCGATCTCCGCGCGCCCGTCGGAAGGCGAATCGACGCCGAGGCGCACTCCGTCGCGCGCGGGGTTGGGGTAGATGCCGGTCAGGCGCAGCGCATACTCGGGCGTGCGCTCGCTCACGCGCTCGTCCCACAGCACGCGGTTGTTGTCGACGTCGATGAGCTGGTAGGTCGCGCTCTCGGTCTCAAGCCGATCGCGCGCGCTGAAGCGCCATTCTCCGCCGGTGGATGCGACCTCGAGCGCAATGTCATGACGCCCTTCCGTATCATCGCGCACGAGCGAGAGCGCGCGGCCGTCGAAATGCTCGAGCACGCCGTCGATCGCGACGTCGCGGCCATTCACGGTGACCGTCGCGCGCGACACGGCGAGCGCAGCCACGTTGGTGTCGAACAGGGTGAGCACGTCGGAGAGGAAGCCTTCGCGCGTGGAACCCGACACTCCGGTCGATCCGCCCAGCAGCATCGTGGCCATGATGCGCGTCGAGCTCCCGCCCACCGCGCGCCGCGCGACGGCGCGCACCTTGCCGCCGCTGTCGCGCACGAGGTATGCACTGTTGCCCAGCGGCGTCAGCTCACCCACGTACGCGGAGGGCGGCCCGGGATCGTACGAGAACTGGTGCGTGCCGAGAAACGCGTTGCCGCCGGTGTCCCACGCGGCGCCCAGGTCGCCCTCCGGCGGGCCGGGCGTGAACGCGCAGCTGAAGCGCGTCCAGAATGCCTGTTGCGTCGTGTTCCCCGCACCGAGCAGCGGATCCATGTATTCGCCCAGGCGGTTTCCCTCCACGTAGATGTCGCCGCCGCCGTCCATGTACGCGTTGAGGCGTGCGAGGTCGGCATCGGAGATGTTGATGCCGCCCGCACCGAACCCTCCCACCAGGAAGATCGCGGTGCACCCGGTGAGGTCGGCGGGCAGCACGTCCTCCACCACCACGTTGGCGCCGAGCTTGCGCAGGATCTCCGCGAACGGGCGATCCTCGCCGTCGCGATCGAGGTACTCGTCGAGGTAGCCATCGAACACCACGCGGCACTGGTCGCGGTCGTACACCAGCACCCAGTCGGACGCGGGCGGCGCCACGTGCCGGTGCGACGCGGTGTAGCCCCACGAATTGATGTTGCTGCCGAGGTCGACCTGGTAGACGAGCAGCACCGAGTCGCACTCCGCCCAGTCGGGGATGGGAATGGAATCGATCGGGGTCGTGAAGGCGGTGTAGTAGGTCGTGCTCCGCATCTGCGTCGCGCCCTTGAAGCGCGTCATGGTGAGCATCGTGCTGGCCAGGTACTCGGGGTAGAAATAGAGCATGAGCGGGCCCGCGTGGTCGTCGCCGTCGAGCAGCATGTAGTTGGCCCCGAGCTCGGCGGGCGGGAACGTCGGCGTGATCAGTTCCTCCGGGTAGCACCGGCTCCGGTGCTCGCGCGTGGTGGTGTAGTACTCGGCGCCCTCGTTGTAGTGCTGCCCGTCGTCGCGCGCACCCACGAAATAATTGAAGGTGCCGAAGTCGATGAACGCGGTGAGGAAACCGATGCCTTCCAGCTGCTGGAGCGCGTCGTCGAATGCCTCGCGTGGATTGGCGCCGGGGGTCTCGCCGCATTTCTCCAGCGTCTTCTCGATGATCGCGTCGCCGTATTTCTCGGTGAGGTAGAACGCCCACGGGACGTTCTTGTAAACCTGGGCGAACAGACCGACATGCGGCTGCCGGAAGAACAGCCGCGTGGTCGCGTAGTGGATGTTGGACGCGTCGTAGGCGCGGTCCTGGATCCAGGTGGAAAACATCTCGAGCAGGCTCCCGCTCTCGTAGCGGTCATACCCGATCTGGATGGTGTGGTAGACCTCGTGCGCGGTGATCGGCAGCCGGCGCGTGGTGCCCATCGTATCGACGAGCTCGACCCACGACGTCCATGAATTCGGGTACGGCGTGCCGACGGGATTCTCGTAGTACGTCGTGCCGTACGCGCTCCCCATCACCGTGTAGGGGCGCAGGTAGATGTCGGTGCGCGCATCGCCGCCCACCACCCCGTCCGAAGGCGGCGGCAGGTGCGAGAGCGTGTCGACGAGAATCCGGTAGGTGTATTCCGCCGCGTCGCTCACCGACTGCGCGTACGTGTCGAGCGAGTCTCCATAGTAATGGACGATGAAGTGCGACGACGCCACCTGCTGCGTGCCGACGGGCGGGCGCGTCACCAGCATGACGGGCTGGCCGGTCCTGGCGGGCGCGAGCGCGCGCCACGTCCCGCACGGGTCAGCGTCGCCGCGCCCCGCCACAGCGCGCGACGGCGCGGAGCGCGGTGCATGCAAACCCGCGAGACACAGGAGCGACGTGACGGCGAAAAAGAGAATGGACCGGGATGAGTGTGCCATGCGGCGGAACGGACCAGGGCGGGCCCGTTGTCATCTATGATAGTGACGCCGCAAACGGCGGTAAAGCCGAAACTTGGAGGGTGTCTCGCCCCGGGACGGAACGCCCGGAGGTCAGGGGGTCTCGGCGAGCTTGCGCACCTTGTCCGAGACGTCGCGGAAGGTGACGTCGACGACGTAGACGTCCTCGAAGTACGTGCGCGCGTTGCCCAGATCGCCGATCATTTCGTGCGCGAGACCGAGGTTGTACTTGATCCCGAGCGAATCCTCGCTGTCGCGATCGATCAGCGACAGGCCCTTGGTGAGTTGGCGGATGGCCAGCTGGGGCTGGTTCTGCTTGATGAAGCACAGCCCGATCATCTCGAGGCACTTCACCTGGTACTGCGGAGACTTCGCCGCGACCTGGTACTCGCGGATGGCCTCGCTGAACAGGTCCATCTCGATGTAGGCCATGCCGAGGTCGTAGTGGCTCCGGTAATCGGTCTCCGAGTCGGACGCCCCCTCGTCATCGCCCATCAGCGCGGAGACGTGGAGCCCGGTGCCGTTGCTGCCCGCCGCGGGGCGCGGCGTGGGCTGCGCGGGCTTCGGGTTCGCCTCGGAAATCTCCGGTTCGGCCACCGCGACGGCATCGAGCGACTCGCTCGCGGGGGTTGTGGCGACCTCGGCGCTCGCCGCGGGCGCGGCGGGTACCGGTTCCGGCGCGGGCTCGGCGGCCTTCTTCGGACGCGCTTCGGCCGATCCGCGCGCCAGGCGCAGCAGGTAGAGATCGCGCTCCGACGGGCCGCCGGGGGCCGCGCCAGCGGGCTGCGGAGCCGGCGCGGCCGGGGACCCGGTCGGCGTCGTTCGGGACGTCGTGTCCACCTGGATACGCTCGCCCTCGGTATGTGACTTGGTCCAGAGATTGTCCTCGGTGATCACGGTCTGCGCGTCGCGCCCGGGCGCCGCGTTGAGCGCGGCGAGCTTCGCGGCCAGCCCGAGCTTTTCGACCGCGGCGCGCGCGCGCTCGCTGCCGCTCGAGTCGTGGCTCTTCTCGCACAGCGCGACCACCTTCACCAGCACGTCGGCGGCGTCGTCGGACAGGCCGTGCGCGATGAACGCCTGCGAGAGGCGCTCGAGCATCGGCGCCGAATCCGCCACGTCGTCGGCGATCGGCTTCGCGAGTTTCTGGAAGACCTCGGCGGTGAACACGCCCGCGGCTGCCTTCTCGAAGAACTGCGCGTAGTACGACTCGGCCTCCTTGGCGAGGCCCTGCCGGCTGCGGATGTAGCCGAGCTTCACCAGCACCTCGTGCCGCGCGGGCAGCACGCGCAGGACCTTCTTGCACACCGCGACGGCGTTGTTGTGCAGGCCGACGCGGACGTACTCGTCGACGGCGCGCACGAACGCGTCGAAGGCCTCGTTCTTCTGGTTGGTCCTGAGGTAGAGGTCGGCGAGCTCGTTGTGGACGTTCGGGTTGTTCTGGTCGAGCTCGACCAGGCGCCGGTATTCCTTGATCGCGTTCGGCCAGTCCTGGTCACGAACGAGATCGAGCGCCCGTTTGCGGATGAGTTGTGCCTTGCTCACGATGTCCTGCGCTTCAAGCCGCCGTCGAGGCGCTGCCCTTCCACTCCGCACCGTTCACGAAGACGCGACGCACCGGGTTCACCCCGAAATGGTTCGCCACTTCGCGATGATCCTGCGCGTCGAGCACGATGAAATCCGCGCGCTTGCCCGGTTCCAGGCTGCCCACCTCGCGCTCGCGCCCGAGCACGAACGCCGGGTTGTACGTCGTCATGGCGATGGCTTCCGCCGGCGAAAGACGCATGTGGGAACAGGCAATCGCGATCATCATCGGCATCGATTCGCACGTCGAGCTGCCCGGATTGAAATCAGTCGCAATGGAAATGCGCATGCCGGCGTTGACCATTGCGCGCGCGGGCGCGAAATCGAGCGAGGGGAGCCCGAAGCTCGTCCCCGGCAACAGAACGCCGAAGACACCCGCAGCCGCCATCCGGTTGATTCCCTCCGGGCCGATTTTTTTGAGATGGTCGGCGGATGCCGCGCCGAGCTCCGCCGCGAGAACGGCGCCTCCGGTGTCGGAGAGCTCTTCGGCGTGTATCCGCGCCTTCAGTCCAGCCCGCTGCCCGGACCGCAAGATTCGTTCCGATTCTTCCCTTGAGAACGCCCCGCGTTCGCAGAAGACGTCGTTCATCTCGGCGAGTCCTTCCCGGACCACGGCGGGGATCATGACGTCGGTCAGCAAACGGACGTAATCTTCGCGCTTCTCGCGGTACTCGGGGGGCACCGCGTGTGCGCCGAGGAAGGTGGCCACGACGGTCACCGGGTAGCGCGCGGCGAGCGCGCGGACCACCCGCAGCTGCTTCAGCTCGTTCTCGAGGTCCAGCCCGTAACCACTTTTTATCTCGATCGTTGTGGTGCCGTGCCGGATCGCGCTCTCGAGCCGCGCCGCGCTCGCGGCAAGAAGCTCCGGCTCGCCCGTCGCGCGCACGTGGGAGACGCTTTTTGCGATGCCGCCGCCGCGCTCGGCAATCTCCGCGTACGGCGTGCCGGCGACGCGCCATTCGTACTCGTCGAGGCGGTAGGCAGCAAATGCCAGGTGGGTGTGACAGTCGACGAAGCCCGGCATGACGACGCGGCCGCCGGCGTCGACGTGCGCGCAGTTACTGGCCGGCTCGATCGCGCGCAGGACCTCATCGCGGCGGCCGGCGGCCACCACGCGACCGTCTCTGGCCGCGTCGGCGCCGGCGCGCTCGAGGCC
>DASVAK010000203.1:0-26242 GCA_036376395.1 Candidatus Krumholzibacteriia bacterium | reverse complement strand
ATCCACGCCGTGGGGCTCGTCGCCATCACGGTGACACTCACCTTCGTCGTCCTGCACATCATTCCCGGTGATCCGCTGGCGCATTACGTCGAGCCCGGCGCCAATCCGGCCGACATCGAGCGCGTGCGCGTGTCACTCGGTCTCGACCGGCCGCTGGTCGCGCAGTACCTCGACTGGCTGCGCCGCGTCGTCACCGGCGACGCGGGCACGAGCATCCTCCACCAGCGTCCGGTGCGCGACCTGCTCGGCGAGACCATCCCGCGCACGCTGCTCCTCACGTCGATCGCGCTGTGCGTCCAGATCGCGCTCGGCATCTTTGTCGGCGCGTTCGCCGCGCGTCACCGCTTCCGGCGCGTCGACGGGTGGGTGTCCACCGCGACGGTCGTGCTGTACGCCATTCCGCCTTTCTACCTCGCCTACCTCCTGGTCACCTGGTTCGCCGTTGACCATGCCTGGTTTCCGACCGCCGGCATCGCGACGCCGGGCGCCGCCGCGAACGGCCCGGCCGCGTGGGCGGATGTGGCGCGCCACCTCGTGCTCCCGGTGTGCGTGCTCGGTGTCGCGGGCGCGGCGGGTTTTGCCCGTTTCGTCAGGGGAGGCCTGATCGACGCCCTGGGCGAGGACTACGTGCGCACCGCGCGCTCGAAGGGGCTGGACGAGGCGCGCGTGCTCTGGCGCCACGCCTTTCGCAACGCCATGCCGGTGCTGGTGACGGTGGCGGGGCTGAGCGTCCCGTTCCTGCTGGGCGGCGCGGTGATCGTCGAAAACGTGTTCGCGTGGCCCGGCGTGGGGTCGCTGATGGTCGAAGCGGTCGGCGCGCGCGACGTCCCCGTCGTGCTCGCCATCAACGTGCTGGCGGCCGGGTTCGTGATCGCGGGGAACTTCGCCGCGGATGTCGCCATGATGTTCGTCGACCCGCGCCTCAAGCGGCCGGGAGACGCGGCGTGAGGCGCGTGGCGGCAGAATCTGCCGCGGACGAAGCGCGCGAGCCGCGCGGCCGCGGGCGCGAATCCGCCGTTGGCGTCGTTTTTGCAGTGCTGGCGTCTGCTTACGCCGTTGTGTTGATTCTGGAGGCCGGATCGTGGGCTCGGTTTCGTCCCGCCCAGGCGGTCATGGCGGGTGCGTTCGGCGCGTGGCTGGTGCTCTCGTGGCTCTGGTCGCGGGGCAGGGACGCATCGCGCATCCGGTTTCGAGCCCGCTTCGCGGCCAATCGCGCCGCGCTGGCCGGGCTCGCACTGCTGATCGCGCTGATGGCCGTGGTCGTCCTGGCGCCCATCGTGAGCGGTGACCCCGCCGACACGGGAGACGGCGTCCGCTACGCAGCGCCCGGCGGGTCGCACGTGCTCGGCACCGACCGGCTGGGACGCGACGTGTGGGCGCGCGTCGCGCACGGGGGCCGCGCGACACTCGCGCTGTGCATCGTGTCGGTCGGACTCGCGGTGCTGATCGGAGTCGCCGTGGGCGCGCTCTCGGGAAGCGCGGGCCGGCGCACCGACGACGCGCTGATGCGCGTGGTCGACGGGATGCTCGCCTTTCCGCGCATCCTGCTCCTCCTGACCGTCGCGGCGATCGCCACGCCGGGCGTGTGGTCGCTCGGGATCACGCTGGCAGCGACGGGATGGATGGGGATCGCGCGCATCGTGCGCGGCGAAGTGCGCCGGTTGCGAGAGCGCGAATTCGCGGAGGCGGCGATCGCATCGGGTGTGGGGCGAACGCGATTGGTGTGGCGGCACCTGCTTCCGCACGCGACGGGACCGGTGTTGGTGGCGGCGACGCTCAACGCGGGAACGGTGATCCTGCTCGAATCATCGCTCTCGTTCCTCGGACTCGGCGTGCAGCCGCCGACGCCGAGCTGGGGCGCGATGGTGTTCGAAGGACGCGATGCGCTGCAAACCGCGTGGTGGGTGAGCGCGTGTCCCGCGGCGGCGATCACGCTGGCCGCGGTCGCGTTCAACCTGGTGGGCGACGGATTGCGCGACGCCTTCGAGACGCGCACGATGACGTAGCGACCAGCGCGCGCAGAAGCACGGTGAGAGGACGTGGCGAAGCCACGGACAGGGCTATTGAGAGGACGTGGCGAAGCCACGGACAGAGCTATTGAGAGGACGTGGCGAAGCCACGGACAGAGCGATTGAGAGGACGTGGCGAAGCCACGGACAGAACCATAACGAGGAACTGATTGCCGGTGGACAAGGTTGAGACGTACGATCCGCGCATGACAGGCACGCGCAGCGAGACCGGTTCACCGGCGGCGCCGGCGGCCGCCACGGACGCGCTCCTCGAGGTCAGGAACCTCAGCGTGAGCTTCGACACGCCCGACGGTCGCGCGCGTGCCGTCGACGATACCAGCTTTTCCATCCGGCCCGGAGAGACGCTCGGACTGGTGGGCGAGAGCGGCTGCGGCAAGACCGTCAGCGCGCTCGCGCTCATGCGCCTCATCCAGACCCCGCCCGGACGCATCGAGGGCGGGCAGATTCTCTTCAAGGGCACCGATCTCCTCCAGCTTCCCGAGCGCGACATGCGCCGCATCCGCGGCAACGAGATCTCGATGGTGTTCCAGGAGCCGATGACGAGTTTGAATCCGGTGTTCACCTGCGGCTACCAGGTCGAGGAAGCGGTGGTGCTCCACCAGAAGCTCTCCAAGAAGGAAGCCCACGAGCGCACCCTCGAGATGCTCTCGCTGGTCAAGATCCCGGACCCCGCGCGCGTCGCGCGCTCGTACCCGCACCAGCTCTCCGGCGGCATGCGCCAGCGCGTGATGATCGCGATGGCGCTCTCGTGCAATCCGAGCCTGCTCATCGCCGACGAGCCGACCACCGCGCTGGATGTGACCATCCAGGCCCAGATCATCGACCTGCTGCTCTCGCTCCAGGAACGGTTCGGCATGGCGATCCTGATGATCACGCACGATCTCGGCGTCATCGCCGAGACGTGCCGCCGCGTCATCGTGATGTACGCCGGCAAGGTGATGGAAGTCGCGAGCACGAACGATCTCTTCAACGATGCGCGCCACCCGTACACGATCGGGCTGCGCGAGTCGATTCCCAGCCTGGCGCCGAAGGGCGAACGCCTCAAGGTGATCCCGGGGAAAGTGCCCGATCCGCTCGACCTGCCGCGCGGCTGCCGGTTCTCGGACCGCTGCAAGTACGCGGAGTACCGCTGCGACAACGAGGACATCGTGCTGCGCGAGGTGAGCGCGGGCCACTGGATCCGCTGCTGGAAGGACGTGCGTCGTGGTTGAGACACTGGCCGAGACCCGCGCCGCCGATACGACCGCCCCGGACAGGAACGGCGCGCTCCTGCGCGTCGAGAACCTGACCAAGCACTACCCGATCCGTCGCGGCGTGCTCTCGCGCGTGGTGGGTCATGTGCGCGCGGTGGACGGCGTGAGCTTCGAGGTGCGTCGCGGCGAAACCCTGGGACTGGTGGGGGAGAGCGGCTGCGGCAAGACGACGCTGGCACGCGCCATCCTCCGCCTCACCGATGTGACCTCGGGCGAAGTCTACTTCGACGGCATCCCGGTGCTGTCGCTCAAGGCGAACGAGATGCGCGCGCTGCGCAAGCGCATGCAGGTCGTCTTCCAGGATCCGTACGGATCGCTGAACCCGCGCCTCACTGTCGGCAGCATGATCGCTGAAGCGGTGAAGATCCACCGGCTCGCGACGGGCGACGCGGTGCGCGCGCGCGTCGCGGAGCTGCTCGACCGCGTCGGCATTCCCGCCGAGCACATGAGCCGCTACCCGCACGAATTCTCGGGAGGCCAGCGCCAGCGCATCGGCATTGCGCGCGCGCTCGCGGTGAGCCCCGACCTGGTGATCGCCGACGAGCCCGTGAGCGCGCTCGACATGTCGATCCAGGCGCAGATCATCAACCTGCTGAAGGATCTCCAGGACGCGCTCGGTCTCACCTACCTGTTCATCGCGCACGACCTCGGCGTGGTGGAGTACATCAGCGATCGGGTCGCGGTGATGTACCTCGGTCGCATCGTCGAGCTGGCGCCGGCGGCCGATCTCTACCGCGCGCCGCAGCACCCGTATACGCAGGCGCTCCTCAGCGCCGTGCCGAGCATCGACCCGGCGAAGCGCAAGCAGCGCATTCTCCTCCCGGGCGACGTGCCGAGCCCCGCGAATGTGCCCAAGGGCTGTGCGTTCCACACCCGCTGCCCGCACGCGATGTCGATCTGCCGCGAGCAGACGCCGCCGTTCAAGGAATACGAGCCCGGCCATCGCACGGCGTGCTGGCTGTACGAAAAGTAGCCGGATGCGAGTCGTCCATTGACGACACGCGCCATCGTGCACATACTTTCAACTGCATCCACTGCTGGAGCACCCTCCCCCGGGTTCCCCATGGATCGCACCTGGCGCCCCATCCCGCCAAACTGTTGGTTGACGCTTGATTAACGCGCGGAGGGCCGTCTCGCGCGGACCTGGCCGGTTTCGAGCCAGAGCGACGCATGAGGCGTATTGACAAGAAATTAGGCCTCCGCTATATTGCCGACGAAGCCAGTGATATTGCTGGCACTTTTTCGACGGCTTGTGATAGAGTGACCCCACCTTGATCGGAAGCCGACGGCGCCTGGGCGTCGCGGCAACTGTCCCCACCACAACAGATTAATGCCGGAATTAACACGCTACCCGTGGCATAGGGGTTCGTGTTGGGATTGAAAGGGGTTCGCAAGATGTTCCCACGTGACTACCGGGGTGCGAGGATCATCCTCCTTGCCGTCGCGCTCCTGGGTCTCGTTCATTCCGCAGCGTTCGCACAGACGGGCACCGTGACCGGCAAAGTCACGAAGGCTGATGGGTCCCCACTCGCCTACGCCAATGTCATTCTGGTGGGCACCACGATGGGCGCGATGACCCTCGCCGATGGAAAATTCAACATCCAGGCGGTGCCGCCCGGCACCTACACCGTTCGCGCGATGATGATGGGCTACAAGGCCGTCGAGAAGCCGGGCGTGGTCGTCAACATCGGCGCCACCCAGGCCGTCGACTTCAAGCTCGAAACCACCGTCGTCGCCAAAACCCAGGAAATCGTGGTTACCGCGGATCGCGCGCTCGTCGAAGTGACCGAGTCGAAGACGAGCGCCGCCGTGTCGGAATCGCAGCTCCAGTCGATGCCTGTCGATGACGTGCTCGAAGCAGTGGGCCTGAAGGCCGGCATCGTGAAGACCGGCGACGACATGCACGTGCGCGGCGGCCGCAGCAACGAGGTGCAGGTCCAGATCGACGGCGTGCCCGTGTCCGACCCGCTCGGCGGCGGCACCGTCGACGTCGGCATGCTCGGCACGTCCGGTTCGGAAATCGTCTCGGGCGGCATGGATGCCGAGTACGGCGACGCCCAGTCGGCCGTCATCAACATCGCCACCAAGGAAGGCGGCCGTCGCTTCGGCGGCGAGTTCCGCTACTTCACCGACGACTTCGGGCGCTCCGACAAGACGTACACCAACTTCGACCGCATGAGCCTCGGCTTCGGCGGCCCGACCTGGTGGAAGAACCTGCGCTATTACGCCTCCGGCGAAGCGACGTGGAGCGACACCGAGAACACGACCATCGAGCCCCGTCCCGAGCACAAGATCACCGACTTCCTCAAGTTCCGGCAGCGCCAGTCCTCGGCGTACAACCTGCAGGGCAAGCTGACCTACAACATGGCCAGCATGAAGCTGGACGGCGAAGCGATCTACTCGACGTCGCGCTCGGATGATTTCACCAACAACTGGAACATCTCCGGGTACGTCGGCAAGGTGTGGTACTTCCAGGGAGTGGATCTGGTGGCCGAGGGCACGAACGAGTATACGTTCGGACGCATCCGTGTCTTCAATCACGGGCCGTGGGCGGACATCAAGGACCCGGCCAAGCGCGAGGCCCAGCTCAACATCCGTCCCATCGTCATCTATAACCAGGTCCGCGCCGAGGATGGCACCGCGTCGCTCGACACCCTCTATAACTTCCGGGCCGCCGACCTCAAGGTGGGAAACACCCCGGTCACGGTCGTGTGGGACGAAGTTCTCCGCGACTCGCACGGAAATGTCACGGGCTACAAGCCGTGGCCACTCTTCGAGGGGTTCCAGCGCCAGTTCAGCCAGTTCCAGCCGTATCTCAACGATCCGGCGGGCGCCGACTCGTCGTTCGTGCCCTTCAACTCGGCGACGCGCACGCCCGAGGAACGCACCGAGAACCTCCAGCTCAAGCTGGGGTTCAACCACAACATCACGAAGACGTTGCTCTACTCGATCAAACTGAGCCGCCTCGACCTGCGCACCAAGGCGTCGGTGCTGGACGAGAACGGCAACCAGAAAGACCCGGCCGAGTTCACCACGGCCGGTCTGCCGGTGACGCTGCCCAGCGGCGCCTACGTCCAGAGCGGCATCACCACGACCACGTGGTACACCGACGACGACGTGCCCTACTTCGTCACCGCGTATGACTATCCGTTCTACTCCGACCAGCAGTCGATCCAGTGGCTGATGCGCGGCGACGTCACCTCCGAGCAGTTCAAGGGCCACCGCATCAAGACCGGCATCCAGATGCTCTACAACGACCTCGCCGACGATGAGCGTGTCGAGCCCGGCCGCACCCGTGTCAACTCGCAGACCGGGATGGAGCAGCAGGGCATCAACGTGAACATCTACGAGAACTTCAACGCCGAAGGCGCGGCGTACGTGCAGGACAAGTGGGAATACGAGGGCATGGTGATGAACGCCGGCCTGCGCTACGAGTGGTTCACCGTCGGAAACAACGACGAGATCCTGATCGCCAGCGATGACATCGATCCCATGGTGGACGGCTTCAAGTCGAACCTGTCCCCGCGCCTGGGCGTGGCGTTCCCGATCACCGACCGCGACAAGTTCTTCTTCCACTACGGCCGCTTCACGCAGTGGCCGAGCCGCGTGTACCTGTTCCGCACCCAGGACTCGGTGGGTTCGACCGGAACGCTCGGCAACCCGAACCTGGAGCCCGAGCTGACCGTCTCCTACCAGGCGGGTATCTCGCACCAGTTCACCGACGACATCGCCGCCAACTTCGTGGTGTTCAACAAGGACATCTACGGCCTGATTTCGTCGACACAGGGCACCGATTCGAGCGGTGTGCAGTTCTTCCGCTTCGTGAACCGCACCTACGCCAGCTCACGTGGCGTGGAGCTTTCTCTGGAAAAGCGCCTCACTCGCCGGCTTGGTTTCGAGGTTTATTACACCTATGCGTTCGCGGACGGTGTCGCCTCCGATGCGGACTTCGGGCGCTCGGCGGCCGGCCTCACCCACCTGCCCACCGAGGAGCTCCCGCTCGACTGGGACCAGCGCCACACCTTCAACGTGACGCTGCGCCTGGCCGACCGGAACAAATGGGGCGCGACAGCCATCTACTCGTACGGCTCGGGCCTGCCCTGGACCCCGGTGGACCGGTTTGCGCGCAAGGCGGATCCCACCTGGGAGAACTCGCGCCGCCTGGAGCCCACCCACAAGCTCAGCCTGCAGGGGCGCAAGCTGTTCAACGTGTACGGTCGCGAGTTGACACTTTTCTTCGAGGGGCGCAACCTCCTCGACGACGACGTGCTGCTCCCGGGCGGCACGGGCCCGAACGCGTTCCCCGGACTGGAAGCCGCCGGTATGGACGGGGGATCGTACCTGACGGAAACCGGCAAGTACGGCGGCGCGTTTCTTCAGGACAACAACGATGACGGATTGGACGAATTCAATCCTGTCTACGACCCGACCATCTGGGAAACCCACCGTCAGTGGCGCCTGGGTCTCGGGTTCGAGTTCTAGCTGAACGCTGGAATCTTTCAGGAGGTTCGAGAACGTGAAATCTCATTTGAAACGTGGTATCGCGGCGACGATCCTGCTGGCGTTGCTCCCCGCGCACGCGTATGCGACGGAGCCCTTCGCCAAGGTCGGCACGTACGCGCTTCCGTTCCTGAAGATCGGCGTGTCGGCGCGTGCATGCGGCATGGGCAATGCCTTCACCGCACTCTCCAACGACGCGACCGCGACGTACTGGAACCCGGCCGGCCTGGTGGAGGTGACGCGCACCGACGTGTCGCTCTCCTACACCTGGTGGCCCGCCGACATCGCGCTCAACTATGCCTGCGGCGCGTTCACGCTGCCGTTCATTCCGGGCACGTGGGGCGTGAGCGCGCGTGCGCTCACGATGGACCCGCAGGTCGAGCGCACCATTTTCCTTCCCGACGGGACCGGGCGCACGTTCGACGCGGGTGACATGTCGTTCGGGCTCTCGTACGCGCAGTTCTTCACCGACAAGTTCTCCGCCGGCACGACGGTGCACTTCATCCACTCGGGCCTGGCCGAGAAGAGCATCAACACCTTCGCGGTGGACTTCGGTCTGGTGTACCGAATCGGCCTGTGGGGCATGCGCATGGGCATGATGATCCAGAGCCTCGGTTCGAAGGTGAACTACGACGACCGCGAATCGAAGATGCCGACCATGTTCAAGATCGCCATGGCGGCGACGCCGTATTCGCAGGGCGTCAACAGCGTCCAGGGCGTGTTCGAATTCGCGCACCCCTCCGACAACACCGAAGTGGTGCACATGGGCGCCGAGTACGGCTTCAACCAGTTCTTCTTCCTGCGCGGCGGGTACAACTTCAACAGCGACGAGGAGGGCCTCGCGGCCGGCATGGGCGTGCGCATCGACACCAGCCAGACGTCCGATCTGACGTTCGACTACGCCTGGACGGACTTCGGCTTCCTCAACGAGGTCCACCGCATCACGCTGGGCTTCACGTATTAGAGGATGACCGCAGCCTCCAGACTCATTGCGATAGGCGCCTCCCGGGGCGCCTATCTTTTGCTCGCCACATGCGTATGTTTGCTGGCGGCGTCGTCGGCCTTTGCCGAGAGCCATATCGGCCGCGGCGACTTCGATACCTACCTGGACTTCGCGTCGTTCCGGGGCAAGGACGACAAGGCCCTGACCGAGGTGTCGATCCGCATTCCCTCGCACATGCTCAAGTTCAAGCAGATGGACGGCGCGTGGAAGAGCGAGATCAGCGTGTCGATCGTGATCAAGGACGACGCCGGCAATGATGTGCTGCGGCGCGGCGAGAAGGTCACCTTCACCGAAGCCACCGAGCAGGCCGCCGGAGCGATCACGTTCGAGACCGTGATCAAGCAGGTCTATCTCGCGCCGGGCGGGTACTGGATCTCGAGCCGGGTCGAGGACCTCTACGCTCCCAAGTTGTCGGTGGTCGGCGTCCTCAAGAACCAGTTTCACGCCTCGATCGTCAATCGCGCGCGCATCAACGTGCCCGAGATCCCGCAGAACGAAGCATCGTTCAGCAACGCGCTCTTCGTCTGGGACATCAACCCGAAGGAATCCGGGTTGCTGAAGTACCGTCCCAATCCGTCCCGCATCTACGGTCTCTACCGCGACTCGTTGACCGTCTACGTGGAGCTCTACCTGCCCGGGAAGATGGCGTCGTCGCCGCAGTTCGAGTTCCGCACCGAGATCGTGACGCCGGGCGGTGACCTGGTGCGCGAATCGAAGATGTCGCTGGAGAATCCGAAGAGCGGGTCCGACGCGATCACCGCCTATCCCGTGGTGCTGCGCGAGGACCTCACGAAATTCCGCGCGGGCATGTACACGCTCTACCTTACGTTTGCCATGGAAGGAAAGACGCTCGCGCGCGTGCGCGGCGGCGACTTCTCGGTGGCGTGGGACCTGCGCACGTGGGAGACGCCGCGCCGGCAATTCCTCGCCGAGGCGCGCTTTCTCCTCGGGGACCGCGAGTACAAGGAGTTCGCGGCGAAGCCGCCGGGGCAACAGGAGGAGACACTGGACAAACTGTGGAAGACCGTCGACCCGGATACCACCACCGGCAACAACGAGGCCTACGACCTCTTCATGGAGCGCCTCGATTATGTCAACGCCCACTACACCGACGAATCGATCGCGATCCGCTCGCCGCGCGGCGACATCTACCTGCGCTACGGACCGCCGGACGAGGTCATCATGGACGTGATCCCGGGCAACTATGAAACGCTGGGCGAGGCGGAGCAGGTGGTCGAGAACGCATACCACCCCCTCAACCTGAGCTCGAGCGGCCAGAAGCTCTATTCGATTCCGAAGACCCGCAACACCCTCGCGGGCGAAGGGTCCACCGCGCGTTACCGGCCGGAGGACAACACCAGCGTTCCCTACGAGCTGTGGATCTACAACGGCGGCGGCCACCCCATTCTCGAGCGCGACCGCATGACCGAGGTCGAGCCCACGACCCGCTTCCTCTTCGTGGACCGCGACGGCCACGGCTCCTACAAGCTGGAGAAGAGCTCTTCGATCTCGAACAAGTAGCCCGAACCGTCGTATCCTAGCAGGGTGCTGAAGAACTGGTTCAGTCTCGTTCGCGCGCCGCGCCTCCAGATGCAAGGCGCGCCGACGAGGGCATACCCAGGGGCGGTATGCCGAGGAGGCGCAACGAAGCAGATGGGTGTGCGGCGCGCGAACCCTTCGGGCCGGCGTCATCGCGTGGTGGCCGCGCTCGCGCTGGCCGGTGTGCTGGCGGCGGCGTGGCTCGGGCCGGTGTGGTCGCAGGCATCCACGACCCCGGCCGTCGCGAGCGCCGATTCCGACAGCGTCTCCGTCGCGAGCGCGCCCGCATCGCCGCCCGCGAGCGCAGGCGGCAACGGCTTTCTCCACCGCGTCTCCCACAGCTACCTCGGGCAGATGTACATCAAGGGCGGGATCTGCATGCACCCGCTCCTGCTGTGCGCCATCCTCGGCCTCGTGCTCATCATCGAGCGGGCGTGGACGCTGTGGCGCGCGCGCATCGACACGCGCAACCTCATGCTCGAGCTGGTGAAGGCGCTGCGGCAGGAAGGTCCGCGCGCCGCGCTCCGGGTATGCGAGGGCACCCGCGGGCCCATCGCGAACATGCTCCACTCGGGCCTCCTGCGCGCGCACCGCGGGCCGGAAGCCGTAGAGAAAGCGATCCACACCGCGGGCTCGATCGAAATGGCGTTTCTCGAGCGCGGCCTGCTCGCGCTGGCCACCATCTCGAACGTGGCGCCGCTGCTCGGATTCCTGGGCACCGTCACCGGGATGATCCGCGCCTTCGGCGCGATCGCGGCGGCCGAGCAGGTGAGCGCCAAGATCGTCGCGAGCGGCATCGAGGAAGCACTCATCACCACCGCGGCGGGACTGATGATCGCGGTGCCGGTGTCGGCGGCGTACGCGTACTTCGTGCTCGCCATCGATCGCTACGTGCTCGAAATGGAAGAGGCGAGCGCGGAACTCGTCGACGAGCTGTTGGACATCGAGCACCGCAAGGCGACCGGCCAGGCGCCGTCCCCGCTCGTCCAGCCATGAAGCGGCCGCGGGGCAAGTTCACGCTCGGCCCCTGCGAATTCCAGGCCGCGTCGATGGCCGACCTCGGCTTCCTCCTCCTCGTCTTCTTCATCGTCACCACCGCGTTCGCGATCGAGCAGGGAATCCCGCTCGTGCTTCCCGGCCGCGGCCGGGTGATCGCGAAGCTCAAGCCGTCGGATGTGCTCGAAATCCGCGCCCACGCCGATGGAAGCGTCGACGCCGCCGGCGTGCGCGTTCCGCCCAACGCGGTGCGACGGCTGGTCGAATCGCGGCTGGCCAGAGATCCCGACGTGGTGGTGGTGCTCGCCACGGACTCGGATGCGAGCTACGGCGACATGATCCACATCCTCGACCAGCTCAAGCTCGCCCACTGCCGGCGCATTTCGCTGCGCTCATCGGAGTGACCGTGCGACGCGGGGCATTCGAACGCCGGCACCGGGTCAAAGCCCAGATTCCGTCGGTATCGATGGGGGACATCGCGTTCCTGCTGCTGATCTTCTTCATGGCCACCACCATCCTCAAGACCGAGGAGGGTATCGACGTGCGCCTGCCGCAGGCGGAGACCGCCGAGAAGCAGAAGAAGGAGAACGTTCTCGAGGTCTGGATCGACCGCACGGGCCGGGTCTGGATCGACGAGCGCTTCGTGGCGGGCGAACAACTCAGGGCGGTGCTCGCCGGCGAGTCGGCGCGAAAGCCGGGACTGGTGGTCGCGTTCAACGCCGACGAACGGGCGCCCTACCGCGCCGTTTCCACCGTCCTCGACGAGCTCAAGGCCGCCAACGCGGTCCACGTCTCGTTCACCAGCGAAACCCGCCGCCGCGGCGGAGGAGCCGGGCCCAACCGCTGATTCGGGCGCCGGGTGGCGCGTCGCGCAGCCCCGGACGTTAACCTCTTTTTTTTGACCCACCACGCCCCGCCCCCGTTATAATGCCGGAACATTCGACCCGCGTCGGCCGTACTACCGACCAGCCCGCGCGTTACCCATGCTGCGCGGTTTCTTATCGCTGCTTTTTGCCAATGGAAGGTATGAAGATGAGTATCCGCCGGGTGGCCCTCGCCCTCGCCGTGGCAGTGTGTTTCTCCGCGCCCGGCGCCCGGGCCGAAAAATTCGACCTCGAACGGAGCCTCGATCTGGCGCTCGACGCGTCCACCAGCGTTGGAATCGCGCAGCAGAACCTGAGCTCCGCCCGCAGCGGCGTCCTGCGCAGTTACGGCGGGTTGATGCCGAACTTCAACCTCAGTGCCTACGGCGGCCACAGCTGGGCCGGTCCCACCACCGGCGTCGTCATCGACGAGCAGGGTCGTCCCATCGCGCCGCGAGGGTTCGATTACGAGTCGTATTCCTTCGGCATGAACAGCCAGATGAACCTGTTCGACTGGGGCTCCACCTTCAAAGGCATCTCGCGCTCCAAGCACACCGCCGACGCTGCTGCGCACGATCTCGAGTACAACCGGGACGTCGTGAAGGCGCTCGTGATCCGCGAATATTACGACCTCGTTCGCCAGCGCAAGCTGCGCGAGGTGCAGGAGTCCGATCTCGAGGCCAAGAAGCGCAACCTCGAGCAGGTCGAGGCGTTCTACAAGATCGGTTCGCGCACCAAGGCGGATTTCCTCCAGGCCCGTGTCGACATGTCGAACAGCGAGCTCCTGCTCATCACGCGCAAGAACGCCGAGGCCATCGCGGAGGCGCGCCTCAAGTCGCGTCTCAACCTGCCCCAGGACGGCCCCATCGAGATCGACGAGTCGATCGAGTTCTCGCCCGGCGAGTTCGACATGTCCACCGAAGTCGCGTTCATGTTCGAGCATCGCTCCGACCTTCTCGCGAGCCAGCAGCGCGTGGAAGCCGCGGACGCGAACCTGTCGGCGGTGTCGAAGAACCGCTATCCGTCGCTCGGCGCGCAGTTCCAGTACGGGTGGAACGACCGCCAGTTCCCGGATGACGGCGCCGTCTTCAAGCGCGACTACGTGTGGGCGCTGGGCGTCTTCCTGGACTGGCCGCTGTTCGACCGCTTCCAGACCAAGGCGAACATCCAGGACGCGAAGGCGCAGCGACGCATTTCCGAATACAACCTGCAGCAGTCGAAGATCGACGCCGTGCTCGACGTGAAGCAGATCATGCTGAACCTCGAGCAGGCCACGCAGCGGCTCGCGCTCGCCGAGGAGACCGTGGCGGCCGCGCAGGAGAACCAGCGGCTCGCCGAGGAGCGTTACCGCGTCGGCGCGGGCACGATCCTGGAGACGATCCAGAGCAATTCGTCGCTCGTCTCGGCGCAGGCCCAGCTGATCGACGCGCGCGTCGATTACCTGATCAACCGCGCGGACCTGCAGCGCGCAACCGGCCGCCGTATCACCACTCGTTGACGATTGGAACGCCGGGTGCGCTCGCGCCCGGCGTTCGCACGACCCCATGCTCATACAAATGCGCGGTATCATCAGGCGTTACCAGATGGGCACCCACGTGGTGAACGCGCTCGATGGCGTCGACCTCGACGTCGAGCGCAACGAGTACGTCGCGTTGATGGGGCCGTCGGGCTCGGGCAAGACGACCTTCATGAACATCATCGGCTGTCTCGACACCCCGACCGAGGGGTCGTACATCCTCAACGACCAGGACGTGACCCACCTGGGCGACGACGAGCTCGCCTACATCCGCAACCGCGAAATCGGGTTCGTCTTCCAGACCTTCAACCTGCTGCCGCGCGCGACCGCGATGCAGAACGTGGAGCTCCCGCTCATCTACGCCGGAATGGACGCCAAGGAACGGCGCGCCCGCGTGGACGAATCGCTGGATGCGGTGGGGCTGTCGGATCGCGCACATCACCGTCCCAACGAGCTCTCCGGCGGCCAGCGCCAGCGCGTGGCGATCGCGCGGGCGCTCGTCAATCGCCCGTCGCTCATCCTCGCTGACGAGCCCACCGGCAACCTCGATTCCAGGTCGGGCGCCGAGATCATGCGGTTGTTCGAGGATCTGCACCGGCAGGGACACACGCTGATCGTGGTGACGCACGATGATGCCATCGCCGCGCACGCGCACCGCGAAGTGAGACTGCGTGACGGCCGCGTCGAAACGGACCGGCGGCGAGCGCCGGCGGGAGGATAATCCGTGACCCGGAAGAAGAAAGTCATTCTGATCGGTTCGGCCGCGGCGGTGATGGCGGTGCTCGTGGTCGCCAGCCTCAAGTCCCGGCAGGGGGGCCACATCGACGTGCAGGTGACACCCGTTGCGGTTCGCAACGTGTCCAAGGTCATCACCGCCTCGGGAGAGATCCAGCCCAAGCGGCGCGTCAACGTGAGCGCGCAGGCGATCGGCAAGGTGACGCGCCTGGCGGTCAAGGAGGGCGACCACGTCAGGAAGGGCGACTTCCTGCTCGAGATCGATGCGGCGCCGTACGAGTCGTCGGTGGCGCAATTGCAGGCGGCGGTGCGCGGCGCCGAGGCCACCGTCGAGATGGAGAACGCCGCGCTGGTGAAGGCGCGCGACGACTACAAGCGCGCCGAGCAGCTCTTCGCGGGCGGCTTCATGTCCGACACCGAGCTCAAGAGCGCCAAGTCCTCGCTCGACATGTCCGAGGCGCGCGCACGTTCCGCCGGCGAGCAGGCCCAGCAGATGCGCGCGTCGCTGCAGAAGGCCCGGCACGAGCTGGGCCAGATGCGGATCACCGCCGAGATGGAGGGCGTCATCACCGCGCTCAACGTCGAGGCGGGCGAGAGCGCCATCATGGGCACGATCAACAACCCGGGCACCGTGCTGCTCACCATCGCGGATCTTTCCGAGATCGAGGCCGAGGTGAAAGTCGACGAGACCGAAGTCGTGATGGTGAAGCCCGGGCAGCACGCCGTCGTTCGCGTCGACGCGCAACCCGACACCACCTACCGTGGCGTGGTGACCGAGGTGGGGAACAGCGCGATCCGGTCGCAGGCGGCGATGGGCCAGCAGGCGGTCGACTTCAAGGTGGTGGTCGCGCTGCAGGATCAGATTCCCGACGTGCGCCCGGGACTATCCGCCTCGGTGGACATCACCGTCGCGGAGGAGAAGGCGGTTCTGGCCGTGCCCATCCAGAGCCTGACCGTCCGCGACGAAGCGCGCCTCAAGAGAGAGCGCGAGGGTGGCAAGGGGAAGAAGAAAGGCGCGGCGGTTGCGGACACCGCCAGCGTCGATACCACGGCCGCGGACGCGAAGCCCAAAGACATCGAGGGCGTGTTCGTGGTCGAGAAGGGCGTCGCGCATTTCCGCCCCGTGCGGGTCGGCATCGCCGGGCAGAGCTACTTCGTGGTCCGATCCGGGCTCTCGAAGGGCGAGCGGGTGGTGTCGGGCCCGTTCAAGGTGATCGCCGATCTTCGCGACGGCGCCCGTGTGAACATCAAGGAGAAGGAAGACGAGAAGGCGAAGTAGCCCCGTGCGGCCCAACCTGCGCATCCTCGCCGAAGGCGTTCGCATCGCCTACACCGGCCTTCTCGCCAACAAGCTGCGAACGTTCCTGACCCTCCTCGGCAACATCGTCGGCATCATGTCGGTGATCGCCGTGGTCTCGCTGCTGGGCGGCATCGACACCTACATGCGCCAGGAAGTGGCGTCCGAGGGCAGCAATGTCTTCACCATCCAGCGCGTGAATTTCTTCGAGGCCATCGAGGACTACGAGAAATTCACCGACAAGCTCCTGCACAACCCCGACCTGAAGCGCGACGACGTCGTGGCACTGCGCGGGCAGCTGCGGCTGGCGTCGCACGTGGGCGGCGAGGCCTCCGGCAACGCCCGCGTGAGCGCATACGGCAAGAGCATCGACGGCATCCGCGTCAGCGGCCGGGACGCCGTGTACCCGCTCATCGAACCGCTGGCACTCGCGGCAGGGCGTCATTTCACGGAGATCGAAGACCGCGAGAACGCCCCGGCGGCCGTGATCGGCTGGGACGTGTACGAATCCCTGATCGCACCGCGCGAGGCCGTGGGGCGCACCATCCGGGTGGGCGAGCGGCACTTCAAGGTGGTCGGTGTGGCCGCAAAGCGAGGACGCCTGCTGGGAAACAGCCGCGACCGCTTCGTGATCATTCCCATCGGTGCGCACCGCAAGCTCTTCGGCAACGCGTCCATCGACATCAATATTACCGCCACGGATGTCCGCCAGATCGATGCGGCCATCGAAGAGGCCACCGTCGCCATGCGCATCCGTCACAACCTGGGGCCGCGCGACGAGAACGACTTTGCGATTTCAACCAGCGAGCAGCTGATCGATCTGTGGCGTTCCATCAGCCAGGGGGTCATGCTCTCCCTCGTCGCGCTGGTGGGCATCTCGATGGTGGTGGGCGGAATCGTGCTCATGAACACCATGCTGGTCTCGGTCACCGAGCGCACGCGCGAGATCGGCGTGCGCAAGGCCGTCGGCGCCCCCCGCGGCGCGATCGTGTGGCAGTTCCTGGTGGAGTCGGCGACGCTCTCGGTGTTCGGCGGAGTGATCGGCATGACGATCGGCTTCCTCATCGCCGCCGCCGTGTCGGCCCTCTCGGTCCTTCCCTACGTGGTCAACCCCGCGATCGTCGTGCTGGCGCTCGTCGTCACCATCGTGATCGGGCTCGTCTTCGGCACCTATCCCGCCGTGCGCGCGGCTCGTCTCGACCCGGTCGAGGCGCTGCGCGCGGAGTAGCCATGGACACCCGGCGCAAGCGCAGCGGATCGCTCTGGCGCGAGAACGTCAAGCAGGCGGTCGACATCATCCGCGCACACCGCATGCGTTCGGCGCTCCTCATCCTGGGCGTCGCCATCGGCATCACCACGATTCTCATGATCGTGACCGTCCTGTCGGGGCTCTCGCGCAAGGTGTACCAGGACCTGGCGTCCGCCAACAAACCGTACATTTACATGACCAAGTTCGACCTGCTGGTGAGCGGCGACAAACAGGAGGAGCAGGCACGGAACCCGAATTTCACGCGTGAGGAAGCCGCGCAGCTCGCGCGCCTGTGCCCGGACCTGCAGACGGTCGAGTTCATGAACGAGTCGGTCGGCGGCGAAAAGATCCTGAGGTTTGAAGGCGAGAAGACCGCACCCATGACCGTCCTCGGGTGCGGGACCGGGATAATGGATGTCTTCTCGATGCACATCGACCGGGGACGGTTCTTCACCGATGCGGAGCTGCAATACCGGGAGCGCGTCATCGTCCTCGCGGCGGGGCCCGCGCGCGACCTGTTTCCGCTGCGCGATCCCATCGGGCAGTATGTGAGCATCGAGGGCAGACGCTATCGAGTGGTCGGCACGCTGGAGAAGCGCAAGCATATCGCGGGCGCACGCGCCGACAATTACGCGGTCATTCCTCATACAGCCGCCGCGCGGGACTTCGAGACGGAGTACGACTGGTTTTCCATCAGCGCGACGGTACGCGACGGTGTCACACTGGACGAAGGCGTCGACGAGGTGACGCGCGCGATGCGCGTCGTGCGCGGACTCCGCCCCGGACAGGAAAACAACTTCGCCGTCGCCACGAGCGAAGCGTTCATCGGGTTCGTCAAGAAGGTGACGGTGCCGATCAGCATCGTGCTGACCATCATTGCCTCGATCGGCCTCGTGGTGGGCGGCATCGGCGTGATGAACATCATGCTGATCTCGGTGACGGAACGGACACGCGAAATCGGCGTGCGCCGCGCCATCGGCGCCGGTCGCGGCGACATCATGCTGCAGTTCCTGGTGGAATCCGGGATGCTGACCGGAATCGGCGGGGTCATCGGGGTGGTGTTCGGCACCGCGCTCGCGTACCTGGTCTCGAAGGCGATTCATTTCCCGTTCTACTTCTCGGTCCCGTGGACGGTGATCGCGCTGGTGTTCTCGGTCCTGGTCGGCGTGGGCTTCGGGCTCTACCCGGCCCGCCGCGCCGGCGACATGGACCCCGTCAACGCGCTCCGTTACGAGTAGTCGCTCCTGACGAACGCGATCGCGCGGGTCCTGGCCGCGAGCCGCCCCCTTCGGACTTCGCCGCGCGGCCGTTGCCTGGTACATCAGCAGACTCAACGACTTTACCCGGGCGCGGCTCCGTCCTCGGGGTGCAGCCCCGCTCGCGGCCACCCGCGCGTGCGCTGCGTTCGCGCTCTACGCCGGAGGCACGGGCACGGGTGCGATCCGAATGGCCCTCACGCGGTCGCGGAGGAGGATCGCCCGACGAGGCCGCTATAACATGATTGCGGCCGAGGAAGGGAAGCCGACGGAAGCGAACGCGGGGCCGTGAGGACGCAGCCCGTGACCGGGCCGAAGTTCGCGCGGGAGGCCTGGGCAACACGATGCTTGCCGGGGCGAGCGGCCGTGGCCTACCTTGCAGGCAGTGAAGTGCTTATGACGCGTCGCCTTCTCCAGGTCCTCCTTCCCGCCGTGGTCGCCGCGGCGCTCCTGCCGCGCGCGGCCGGGGCGCAGACCTTCGGTTTGTTCGCCAACGCCTACCTCGACTCGTCGCGCGTGCCGATGACGCGCATCACCGTCGAGGTCCCGTTCCGGTCGCTCGTCTTCTTCAAGAAGGAGGGCTACTACGATTCGCGTTACGAGGCGTACATCTCCATCCGGCCCGCGTCGGACAGCAAGGCCCGGCCCACCACCTACGTGCTCAACGGATTCGCCACCGTGAAGACCTACGACGAGACGCGGCGTCGCGACCAGAAGTCGCGCACCTACCGGGAGATCAAGCTTCCTCCCGGCAACTATGTCATCGACGGCCAGCTCACCGTCCGCAACACCGAGATCCTGCTCAAACGCACGGTGAACCTGCGCGTCCCCGACTTTCTCGCGTCGGGCATCGGGTTCGGGACGCCGCAGGTGATCGCCGTTTCACCCTCGTACAAGAAGCCGTTCGCGCGCTGGAGCGAGGCGCAGGCGGAGCTGGGAGAGAACCCGGAAGCGCCGCCCGACGCCAACATCTCCGGGCTCGAGCGCGAGCCCGCGGTGCGTTTCTCGGTCTACCTCGACGGGCAGAACCAGGTCGCGGTGCCCTGCGATATTTTCTACGAAGTGATCGACCTGTCCGAGCACCAGCTGCGCTATTTCAAGAAGCGCGTCGTGCTCACCGGCAAGGACGACGAGTTCCTGGTCGCATTCACGGTCGATGACTGGGAACCGGGCGTGTACCGCCTCAACCTGCGCGCGCGCGCCTACGCGCCCGAGCGCGACGCGACCGCGTCGGTGGACCTCCGCGTGGACGTCACGCGAGCGATGCTGGGCGCCAACTTCGAGAACACGATCGAAATCCTCGAGATCATCGCCAACAAGGAGGAGCTGAAACCGCTCAAGGAAGCGGCGGAAGCGGACCGCGCCGACGCGTGGGCGAAATTCTGGGCGAAGCGCGACCCGGATCCGTCCACGATCGAGAACGAGGCGCTCTCCCAGTACCTCGAGCGCGTGCAGTACGTGGTGAAGGAGTACTCGCAGTTCGGACCCGGCTGGCGGTCGGACCGCGGGCGCGTGTACATCAAGTACGGCCCGCCCGAGCAGATCGACACCGCGATGGACAGCCGCTCGCAGGGCGAGTACGAGATCTGGCGTTACTACACCCGCGGCATGAACTTCGTATTCTACGACATGTTCGGCGTGGGGGATTACAAGCTCGTCGAGGGAGAATTCTAGGTGCTTCGCCGCGGGGCGTGGGTCGCGCTGTGCATCGCCGTCGCCATGGCCGGATGCGGCCGCCGCGCGAACGATTCGCGCCTGCTCGAGCTGGCGCTGGAGACCTCGCCCAATCGTCTCGATCCCGCGTTCGTCGTCGATGCCGCCGAGGGCGAGCTGTGCGCGCTCATCTTCGACGGGCTGGTGGGGTTCGCGCCCGACGGATCGATGGTGCCCGGCCTGGCGCGGCACTGGACCATCTCGGACGACGCCCGCGAGTATCGCTTCGAGCTGGATCCCGCCGCGCGCTTCGCCACCGGCCGGCCGGTTCGTGCCGCCGATGTGATCGCGAGTTTCCGCCGGGTTCTCGATCCGGCGACGGCGTCGCCGCGCGCATGGGTGCTGACACGCATCCACGGCGCGGGCGCGTTTCACACCGGCGAGGCGCAGGTGATCGACGGACTCGTCGCGCCGGATGACTCCACGCTCGTGATCACGCTGGACGATCCCTTTGCGCCGTTTCTCTCCCTGCTTGCGCTTCCCGCGGCGCGCGTCATCGACGTGCCGACCGCGGCCGCGGGCGACGTGCCGGTGGGATCGGGGCCGTGGCGCGTCTCCGAGTGGCTGCGCGGCGATCGCATCACGCTGCTCCCGAATCCGCATCATCCCGGTCCGCCTCCCGCGGTCGAGGGCGTTCGCTACCGCATCATCCCCGAGCCCTTCACGCGCATCGCCGAATTCGAGGCCGGCACGCTCGACGTGCTGGAGATCCCGGATGCCGAAGTGCCGCGTTTCCGCTCGGATGCAACGTACGCCGCCCACGTGCTGAAACGACCCGAGCTGCGCGTCTTCTACGTGGGGCTCAACAACCAGAAGTTCACCGACCCGCGCGTGCGGCGCGCGCTCAACCACGCCATCAACGTGCCGGCGCTGATCCGCGTGCTCGCCTCGGGCGAGGCCGTGCCCGCGCACGGCTCCGTGCCTCCGGGGCTCCCCGGGCACGCCGCTCGCCCGGGTTACGAGTACGATCCGGCCCGCGCGAAGGCGCTGCTCGCGGAGGCGGGCGCGCAGGATCTCACGCTCGAGATCTGGCAGCGCGAGAGCGCCGAAGGCAACCGTGTGCTCGAAGCGGTGCAGGGCTACCTGCTCGCGGTCGGCGTTCACGCAACCCTGGTCCGGCGCGAATGGAGCGCGTTCAAGGAGGCGGTGAACGCGGGCAAGGTGGACGCGTTCTTCCTCGACTGGATCGCCGACTACCCCGAAGCCGAGAATTTTCTCTTCCCGCTCTTCCACTCGGCGAACCAGGGAGGCGGGGGGAATCGCGCGCGTTTCGCCGACCCCGACGTCGACCGGCGGCTCGACGAGACCAGCCGCATGACCGACCCGGCCGCGCGCGCCGCGGCGTACGCGCAGATCGACTCGCTCGTGTACGCGCAGGCGCCGTGGATCTACCTCTATTTTCCCACCAGCTTCCACGTCGTGTCGCCGCGCGTCAGCGGCTACCGGCTGCCCGCCGTCTACCTGGCCAACGACTTCAGCGCCGTGCGCAAATCGAGCGACGCCGCGCGTTGATTGGTTGCCGCGCCCGGAGGCGCTGGCATATGCTCCGCCCGCCATGCTGCACTACGCGCTGAGACGCATCGCCTGGTTCATTCCGATCCTGCTCGGAGTGGCGACGGTGACGTTCTTCCTGATGCACGTGCTTCCCGGCGACCCGGTCCTCAGCATGGTGGGCGAACGCTACGACGCGAACACCATCGCGCAGCTGCGCGCGCAGATGCACCTCGACGATCCGCTGCCCCAGCGCTACCTGCGCTACCTCTCGAGCCTGGTCCGGCTCGACCTGGGCACGTCGTACGTGACCGGTGTGCCGGTGTGGGATTCCATCCGCGAGCGCGCGCCCCACACCTTCCGGCTCGCCGCGGCGGCGATGGCGATCGCCGTCGTGCTCGGCCTGGCGATCGGGGTGATGGCGGCGTGGAAGCGCGGCTCGCCGTTCGACTACCTGCTCGTGGGCGGGGCGGTGGTGGGCGTCTCCATGCCGGTGTTCTGGCTGGGTGTGCTCCTGATCTACGTGTTTTCCGCGCGGCTCGGGCTCCTGCCCGCGTCGGGCTTCGGCGACGGGAATCTCGCCTACCTGGTGCTGCCGGCGTTCACGCTCGCGCAGGCATCCACCGCGTACGTCGCGCGCATCACGCGCTCGAGCGTGCTCGACGAGGTGAACGAGAATTACATCAAGGCGGCGCGCGCGAAGGGTCTCTCCGAACCGCGCCTGCTGGTGCGCCACGCGCTCCGCAACGCGCTGCTTCCCATCATCACGGTGGTCGGAATCGATTTCGGCAGCTACTTGAGCGGCGCGGTGCTGACCGAATCGATTTTCGCGTGGCCGGGGTTGGGACGCTTCACGCTGGATGCGGTCCTGAAGCGCGACCTGCCCGCGATCCAGGGATCGGTGCTCTTCATGGCGGCGGCCTTCATGACCGTCAACCTGCTGGTCGACCTGCTCTACGCGAAGGTCGACCCGCGCGTCAAACTCGGACAGGGAGGCGCCGCATGAACGACGTTGCCGTCGCCGCGGCCAGCGAAATCCCCGTTGCACGGCCGCGCCCGGGCGTCGTCCGCCGCGTCGCCTCGCACGCGAGCGGACGCGTGGGCGCCGTGCTCGTGCTCCTCGTCGTGTGCGCCGGACTCTTTGCCCCGGCGCTCTCGCGCTACGATCCCAACGAGATCAACATGGACGAGGCGCTGCTCTCGCCTGGGCTCGCGCACCCGCTCGGCACCGACGCGTTCGGTCGCGACGTCGCCACGCGCGTCATGTACGGCGCGCGCTTCTCGCTCCAGGTCGGCGTCGTTTCGCGCTTCATCGCGCTGTTCATCGGCACGGCGCTCGGGCTGCTCGCCGGGTACTACGGCGGCCGCGCCGACCGCTGGGTGATGCGGCTGGCCGACGTGACGCTCGCCTACCCGGGCCTCCTCCTGCTCATCGCGGTGATCGCGGCGGTGGGGCCGAGCCGGCTCTCGCTCTTCGTTGCCATCGGTGTGGTGGGGTGGGCCGGCGTCGCGCGACTGGTGCGTGCGCAGGTGCTGTCGGTCAAGGAGCGCGAGTACGTGCTCGCCATCCGCTCCATCGGCGCATCCAACCGCACCATCATCATGCGCCACGTGTTGCCCAACGTGCTCACGCCGATTATCGTGATCTTCTCGATGGGACTCGGCGCATCCATCATGGCGGAATCATCGCTCTCCTTCCTGGGCCTCGGCGCACAGCCTCCGACCGCGAGCTGGGGATCGATGATCAGCAGCGGCATCGACTACCTGCGCGTGGCGCCGTGGTTGTCGCTCGCGCCGGGCGTGGTCGTCACCCTCACGGTGCTCGGATTCAACCTGCTCGGCGACGCGCTGCGCGACGTCAGCGATCCGCGGCTGGGACGGCCGACACGGCGGTGAGCATGATTCCATCCATCCACGACACCATCACGACGCTGCTGCGCGAGCGCGGTCTCGACCGCCGCACGTGCTACACCAGCGTCGCTGCGCTTCCGCCCGACGGCGCGGTGATCGAGGTGCTGTGCAGCGATGCCGCAATCGCGGGCGAGCTTCAGCGCCGCCTCGCCGGCGCCGGCGTGGCCGCCCAGGTCCGCGCGCTGCCGGCGCCCGGCGTCCCCGAGCTCATGCTGGTGGTGAGCGGGGTGGCCGATGTGCGCCGCGAGCCGTCGCATCCGTCCGAGCTGGTGAGCCAGATCATCTTCGGCGATACGGTGATCCCGCTTCGCACCGACGGCGACTGGGTGCTGGCGCGCCTCGACGACGGCTACATCGGCTGGATCCGCGACTGGCACCTCAAACCGTGGACAAGGCAGAAGCGCGACGAGTTCGCCTCGCGCTCGGCGCACCGGATTCGCCCCAACCACGCCGAGGTGCTCTCGGCGCCCGAGGCCTCGGCGCCGCCCATCGCGCAGCTCGTCGTCGGCACACCGGTCGCGGCGCCGGAACCGCCCGTCAAGGGGTGGCTGGCCGTCGAGCTGGCCGACGGACGGCGCGGGCACCTGCGCCGGGCGCAGATCGAGCGCACCCCGCACGGTCGAGCGACCCCGCAGCGGCTGGCGAGGACGGGGCTGCGCTTTGCCGGCGTGCCCTACCTGTGGGGCGGAACGACGCCCAACGGCTTCGATTGCTCCGGGCTGATGCAGCGCATTTTTCGCCTGAACGGCGTCATCCTGCCGCGGGATTCGGATATGCAGGCCCGAATCGGCCTGGATCGGCTCCCGGCCGACCCGGCGGCCGCCCAGCCGGGGGACCTCCTGTTCTTTGGCCGCTCGGCCGACGCCATCACCCACGTCGGGCTCGTGCTGCCGGACCGCACCTTCCTCCACGCATACGGCCAAGTCATTGTCAATTCGCTTGATACGGGGAGCGAGCGGTACAGCGAACGCCTCGCCTCGATCTGGCGACTTACCCGAAGTCCGCTCCGTACCCGCCGGTCGTAGCACGGTTTCCGGCGCTGTTGCGTCGGGAGAAACCCCTAGACAGGCGTCCAAAAAAACGTTGACAGCTTTTTGAGACTGCCGATACCGTCCCCTCCCAAAGCTGGAAAGGTCCCGAAAGGGGCGTTTTCCCGGGGGCTTCTACCCGCTCGACGGGTGCCGGAAGATCGTCCGGGGGGCGTTGGCCGAAAGGCCGCGCGATACAGGACTCGGTGAGGCGGCGCTCCTGGCCGCCACCCAGCCCCTTCGTACAAGGAGGTGATGGAGTCGGGTTTTTGATCGACGCAGCCTTGAACAGCAAGCCCCGACGGAGCACCCGACGGGTGGTAGTCAGAAAAGTGAGAGGTCAACGGGAGTGGTTACCTGAAGTCGAAGGCCCATTCCCACCAGAGGAGGTCAAATAATGTTGAAGAACTGGAGCAGGATTGCTCTGGCTTCGTTTCTCGTCCTGATGATCGGTTCGTCGATCGCGTTTGCGACGACGGCCCGCGTCCGGTCGCTGGCGAACACCGGCGACTACATCAGCGACGATTCGGCAGTGAACCGCTGGTACAGCACGCTGCCGTCGTTTGGTAACCAGGTCAACGCCGAGATGGGCACCTGGGACGGCTTCGGCCTCGCGGACACGCGTGGTCTGGGCTGGACCCACGCCTGCGGCGAAGACGGCAAGTGGGGCACGTATCGCATCAGCCTGAACGAGAACGCGATCGACCATCCGGGCTTCTGGATGGGCAACCCGTTCTACTCGGAGCACGTGCCCGGCTTTGGCTCGATTTTCCTGGGCGACCCGACTCCGGGCGCCTACGCCGACACCCCGATGAACCGTTGGGACATTGCGGGCGGTTGGGAGCTCGGCGAGTCGATCGCCCTCGGCGTGTCGATCACCGAGTCGAAGTGGTCGTATGAAGACACCAGCATCGACCTCGATGCGAGCAACTCGTTCCTGACCTTCGGCGCCGGCATCACCTGGACGAACAACGACAACCTCGTCCTCGATGCGCAGGCGACGTTCGGCAAGGCCGGCGGCGACATCACCTTCGGCACCGACAAGGTCGAGTGGGACAGCAACACCGCGTTCGACATCGCGGCGCGCCTGTTCTACGACTGGAAGGAGAACGTGACCATCGTTCCGGTGGCCGAGTTCGCCACGTCAGATTATTCGCTGACGCAGACGACGACGCCGCCGAGCACGATCCCGACTCCGAACGGGAACAACATCACGGACTTCATGCTGGGCCTGGGCCTGAACATGGATGTCAACCAGGACAACATGCTCGTGTTCGCGCTCGAGTTCATGAACCGCGACTGGGAGTACTCGAATCCTGACACGGTGGCGGCGTCGATCGACAAGACGAGCTGGCGCTACCTGCCGACGATTCGTTTGGCGCTCGAGACGCAGGTCACGAGCTGGCTGACCACGCGCGTCGGTGCCGCGAAGTACATCGGCACGGTCAAGAACGAGACGGTTGGCGGCGACGAGATCAAGGAATCGCCGGGCGCCCCGACGGGCATCGGCGGGGACAACCTGCCGGGCTTCGACTGGTTCCTGGGCTGCGGTTTCAACGTGGCCGAATGGACCATCGACCTCGAGCTCGCGAGCGAGACGCCGTTCAATCTCGGCTACTGGCTCACCGGGTACTCGAACTACTCGACGGGTGCCGGTCCGGTCAGCCGTATCTCGGCGGTCTGGAACTACTAATCCCACCGGCAGCACGGGCTGCTGAACGGATTTGACGAGCGCGGCTCCTTCGCAAGAAGGGGCCGCGCTTTTTTCTCGCATCGCCGCGCCGCGAAGGTCCGCTGACCGGGAGCACAGGCACATCGGTCCGGCGCGCCGGATTCTCGGCGATATCGCACGTACGGAGCTC
>DASVAK010000202.1:0-4934 GCA_036376395.1 Candidatus Krumholzibacteriia bacterium | reverse complement strand
GCGCCGTATCCGGCCAGCGCGGCGTCGACCGAATCGCGCGACAGCCCCAGGCGGCCCAGGTCCTGGCGCAACCGGTGCGGCCCGAGCCTCCGTACGTCCTTCTTCACCGCGACAAACTCGGCGGCGAAGCGCGCGTCGTCGATCAGCCCGCTTTCCTCCATCTCGCGCACGATGCCGGTGCGGATGGTGTCGCGTAGCCCGAGCGCGCGCAGCGCGTCGTCGATCTCGCGCTTCGAGCGCGAGCGCATCGCCAGCATGCGCATCGCTTTTTCGTGGCCGCGCGTGTACTGCGCGAGGCCGTCAAGGTGCGCGATGTCCTCGTCGGAGATCTCCTGCCCGACCGCGAGCGGCTCGGCCGCCGCCGCGGGGACGGCAAAAAGCCGCCCCCCGGACAGGCGGATCACCACCTGGTCACGGGGGCGCGGTTTTCGCTCGATGATGGTTTCAGGCATGGGTGTCACGCCCGCCCGTTACGGGCGTGCGCGCACCGCACCCGGCTTCTTGCGCGGGTTCGCCGCCAGCGGATCGCCGTCGATCGGGGCGGTGCTCGCCGCGCCCTCGGCGCCCATGGCCGCCTCGGTGCTCGCGGCCGCCGCTTCCGCCTTCGGCGCCTCCGGCTTGTCGCTGACGCCGTAGTGCGCCAGCACCTTCTCCGCGATCTCCGCGGTCATGGCCGGATGCTCCTTGAGGAACTTGCGCGCCGCTTCCTTGCCCTGGCCGAGGCGCTCGTCGTTGTAGCCGAACCACGTGCCGCTCTTCTTGATGATGTCGACGCCGGCCGCGATGTCGATGACGTCGCCCTCGTAGCTGATGCCTTCACCATAGATGATGTCGAACTCGCAGGTCCGGAACGGCGCCGCGACCTTGTTCTTCACCACTTTCACCTTGGTGCGGCTGCCCGTCACCGTCTCGCCTTCCTTGATGGCGGCGATGCGGCGGATGTCCATGCGCACCGAGGAATAGAACTTGAGCGCGTTGCCGCCCGAGGTCGTCTCCGGGCTGCCGAACATGACGCCGATCTTCATGCGGATCTGGTTGGTGAAGATGAGCGAGGTCTTGGTCTTGCTCACCGTGCCGGTGAGCTTGCGCAGCGCCTGCGACATGAGCCGCGCCTGCAGGCCCACGTGCTGGTCGCCCATCTCGCCGTTGATCTCGGCCTGCGGCACGAGCGCCGCCACCGAGTCCACCACGATGATGTCGAGGGCGCCGCTGCGGATCAGCACTTCGGTGATTTCGAGCGCCTGCTCGCCCGTGTCGGGCTGGGAGATGAGCAGGTTGTCGACGTCAACGCCGAGCTTCTTGGCGTAGCCGAGATCGAACGCGTGCTCCGCGTCGACGAAGGCCGCCATGCCGCCGCGCCGCTGCGCGTTGGCGATGATCTGCGACGTCAGCGTGGTCTTGCCCGAGCCCTCGGGCCCGAACACCTCGATGATGCGCCCGCGCGGCACGCCGCCCACGCCGAGCGCCAGGTCGAGCGCGAGGCTACCCGTGGGAATCACTTCCACCGGGACGATGGCGTGATTGATCCCCAGGCGCATGATCGATCCCTGTCCGAACTGTTTCTCGATCTGCTGCACCGCGAGGTCGATGGCCCGGGCTTTTTCTTCCGACTTCACGGGTGGTGTATTCGATTTGGTTGACATTCCGTCTCCCTTGCGACTTTTGGCTGGCCCCTCTTCCCTCCGCACCTTGAGACGCCCCCGTGTCCAGCCGTCACGGGGTGTTGGTGAACGATGTCTGACCGAACGTGCGGGCGAATACTAACACCGGCCCTCACGGCAGGGCAAACTCTTTGACCACCGAATAAACCGCGCCGGTACGCTGCAAACGGCTTTCCATCAGCTCGAATCTGTCCACGCGGGTGACGGCGTCCGTCAACGCCGGAATCCGTGCGAGACGGGACGCGACATCGGGCGGGAGCCGGTCCTTGACGCGCGCCAGGGTGGCATGTGCGTGGAACCGGCGCGTCTCGAGGGGCAATCCGGTCGCGCGCTCGACGGCCGCGTCGATGTCGCGCGCGAGCGCTTCAAGCGGAGCACTGCCACCTTCCACGTTGAAGAAGAGCACGCGCGGAGAGCGCAGGTTGGGAAAGCCACCGAAGGCGCCGAGCACGAGATCGAAGGCGGGGTGTCGCGCGGCCGCGGACCCGAGCGATTTCACCAGTGCGTCGAGCCGTTCGGGTCGGGTTTCACCGAGGAACTTGAGCGTGAGGTGCCAGTTCTCCGGCCCGACCCAGCGCCAGGGCGGATCGACGATGGGAAACTCATCGATGGCGGACTGGATCGCGGCGCGCGCCGGCGCGGAGAGATTCACCGCGACGAACAGGCGCACGGACTACACCGTCACGCGCGCGAGCCGGTCGTGGAGGAGCCAGAGCACGCCGTGGGCAGCGCGGTCGCGAATGGCGGACCGGTCGCCGGGGTAGATGAGCCGCTTCACCTGCACGCCGCCATCCCACGCCACGCCGATGAATGTGAGCCCCACCGGTTTCTGCGGCGTCGCACCGGTGGGCCCGGCGATGCCGGTGGTGGCGATGCCGTACGTGGCCTTCGCGCGGCGGCGGATGCCGTGCGCCATCTCGGTGCACACTTCCTCGCTCACCGCGCCGAACTGGTCGATGGTAGCATTGCTGACACCGACCAGGTCCACCTTCGCGCTGTTCGCGTACGCGACCGCCGACGCGACGAACCACGCGCTGCTCCCCGAGTGTTCCGTGAGCAGCCGCGCGACGCTGCCGCCTGTCAGCGACTCCGCCGCCGCCACCGTCTCGCCACGGGCAACCAGCGCGTCACCGATCACGCGCGCGAGCGGGCGCTCGCCGCGCTCGAAGTACTTTGTCCCCAGCGTTTCCACCAGCCGCGCGTGCAGGCGCCCGGATTCGTCGTCCATGCGCGACACCCCGGCATTGGTGTGCTGGGTGAGGATGATGTCGACACCGTACACGGTCGGCATCCAGCCCACGGTGAATGCATCGAGCCCGACCACGGCGTCGCCGAGCATCTCCACCAGCTGCGATTCGCCGACACCGATGGTGCGAAAGACGTCCACGCGCAGCGGCGGTCGATTGAAGAGTGCGGCGAGGCGCGGGAGCACGTGCTCGTTGAACATGGGCTGGAGCTCTCCCGGGGGGCCCGGGAGGACGAAGATGTGCGTGTCGTCGTGCAAGAGCGCGAAGCCGGGAGCGCTTCCCCGCGCGTTGCCGAGCACCGTCGCTCCGCGCGGAAACTCGGCCTGCTGCCGGTTCGATGCCGTCGGCGTCCGCCCGCGCGTCTTGAAGAACTCCAGGATGTGCTGCCAGGTCGGCTCGTTGAACTCGAGCGGCACGCCGGCCGCGTTCGCCACGCCGACGCGGGTGATGTCGTCGTCGGTGGGGCCGAGACCGCCGGTCACGATCAATACACGCGCGTGCGGCATCCGCTCGCGCACGATGGCCTCGATGTCGGCCACGCGATCGAGCACGGTCTGCGCGCGCGAGACGCGCAGCCCCACCGGGCGCACCGCGCGCCCCAGGAAGGCCAGGTGCTGGTCGGGGCGATCGCCGCGGAGGAGCTCGTCGCCCACCAGGATCACTTCGAGATCATGTCGGTCATTCATGGTGTGTCTCCGGCAATGAGAGCGGCGCCCGGACCTTCATTATATATCCCGGTCCGGCGGTCGCCGGCCTGGAAACGTCAGGCGGCCGGGCCGCCCAGCCATTCGGTCGCCTCATCTACCGAACGGAAGACATTGACCGCGCGGGTGCTGCGCGGATCGAGGGCGCGGTAGGTGGCGTACATGCGGGCGAGCCCGTAGGCGAACGCGCTCGTGGCCACGATGGCGAAGCGCGTCCTGACCCCGGGGTCGTCCATGCTCGCCGCGAGCGAGGCCAGCTCGCGCATGGCGTCCGCCGAAGGAAACGGGATGTCCACCTTGTCCATCGCGCTCGCGTCGATGAGCTGGTTGTACCCGCGCACCTGCGGGTCCGACCACACGCCGCGCTGGTATCCGAAGGCCTCTTCCTTCGTGAGCGTTCCGGTCACCCGGGCGTGGACAAGCCGGCGGTCGTGGTCGATCTGGTACGTTATCGGCATGGCCCCCCCGTGGATCAGCTATAAAGGAAAGCGACCGAGCGCGTGCGTCACCAGCGCGGCGAGCATCAGCACGGCGCGGGTGTAGATGCCCGCGACCATGTCGTCGGCCACGATTCCCCACCCCCGCGGCAGCGATTGCAGACGGTCGATCGGGAACGGTTTCCAGACATCGAAAATGCGGAACAGGACGAACGCGGCCGCCACGCCGGCCAGCGTGGGCGTGGCACCGACCAGCGCCACCTGGATGCCGACCACCTCGTCGATCACGACGCAGTGCGGATCCTTGCCGCGCGTCTTCTCCACCGCGCTCGATGCGGGCACGGAAAGAACCAGCGTGGGAAGGAAGATCGTCCACGTGGCGAGCCAGTCCCCGCCCGGAACGAGCACGTACACGAGCAGGAACACGAAGGTCGCGAACGTGGCCGGCGCGAACGGAAAAAAGCCGGTGTAGAAGAAGGTCGCGAAACAGGTGGCGACTGGGTTCACCTTGAGACCATAGCGGCAGGTGTGGTGAACTGTACACGATTTTTCCCCCGCTCCACGGAGGGTCGTGTCCATCGGCCGGACAGTTGCGCTGACGCTCTTTGCCCTCGTCGCCTTCGCGTCGAATTCGCTCCTGTGCCGCGTGGCACTCGGGCGCGACGCCATCGACCCGGCGTCTTTCACCGGCATCCGGATCGCCAGCGGAGCCATGCTGCTGTGGCCGCTCGCACGGCTCGAGCGCGGCCGTCATCCGCGTCGCGCCGCGCTCGCACCGTCCCGCGCGGGATGGAGATCGGGACTCCTGCTCTTCGCGTATGCGATCGCCTTCTCGCTCGCGTACGTCACCCTCAGCGCATCGACGGGCGCGCTCATTCTGTTTCC
>DASVAK010000002.1:0-8841 GCA_036376395.1 Candidatus Krumholzibacteriia bacterium | reverse complement strand
CGAAGATCACTTCGGTTTCGTCGTGGCCGACCGGGATCACCCAGTTGGTGTCCATCATCGGGCCGTAGCGGTTGATCATCAGGTTGGGATAGATCCACGCGTAGAGCACGCGGTCGCCGATGCGCTCCGAGAAATCGCTGCCCTTTTCGCCCACCTCGCCTGCGCCCGCGCCCGACTGGATCGAGTACTTGTCGAATACTTCGACTTTGTACGAATCCATGTCGAGCTGTGCGGCCAGACCCCGGTGCAGGTAGCCGACGTGGTATCCGCCGTCGAGATAGTTGTCGACGTAGACTTTCCAGTTGCACGCCAGCCGGTACTTGCGCCGCGCGACGAACTGCAGCGAGTCGACCGCCATGTCGCGAAGTCGTGACTCGAGCTCCGTGAGCTGGGGAGAGAGCGGCGAGGGAGACGCGCCCATCGATATGAACAGCAGGTTGCACCACGCTTCGACCGACATGGGCGTGAGGCCGAAGGCCGCCCGGTCGAAGTCCTTCACGGCGCCCAGCTCGGGAGCGCGAAGCAGGCGGCCGTCCAGGCCGTACGTCCACCCGTGGTAGGGGCATACAAGTGATTCGGTGCAGCCGGCGCCGCTCATCACCTGGGCGGCGTGGTGCCGGCACACGTTGAAGAACGCATTGAGCCCGCCCTGTTCGCCGCGAACGATCACGTGCGGCTCGCCCGTGATCACGCCCGCGACGTAGTCGCCCCGACTCCGCACCTGGTCCGCCCGCGCCGCGATGAGCCAGTTGTTGCGAAACACGGTGTCGCGCTCGAGCTCGTAGAACCGCGCGTCGTTGTACCACGATGATGGCGGCAACCACGCCGATTCGAGCGGCGAGCCCGCGTCGAAACGGTTCACCTCATCGCGCAACCACGGGGAAATATTACTAGACCGCGTAAGCATATCTCTGGCGACGAACTCCAAAGTTACGTGTACATCAAAGTAGAAATCTGACGGCAATGATCTTAACTCCTTTGATTGTTATTTGTCTAAAGGGGACCGGTGCTTAGACTAGGAGCGAACGCTGATGTCAGAACACGAATTTGAGAGTGCCCGGTCCTTGAGCGCTGCCAAAGGAGAAGGGGCGGCGAAAATGACAACACGGGTACTTATCGCGATAAACGAGCGCCTGTTTCGCGAATCCCTCCGCGAGGCCATCTCCCAGCGACTCAACGTGGAAATCGTCGGTGAAGCCGGCGACGGGCGCGAGGCGGTCATCCTCGCCAAAGAGCTTTCGCCGGACCTGGTCATTCTCCAGCCGGGCCTGAAGGAGCTCAACGGCGCCGAGACCATACGCCAGCTCCACCTGGAGAAGCCCGACCTTCCCGTCATCGCGGTATCACCCTATTCGGACTACCCGCTGGTCATGCGCGTGCTCAAGGCCGGCGCGCGCGCGTTCATTCTGACCGACGGCGGACTCGACGAGTTGCAGCGTGCGGTGCAGGCCAGCCTGGAGGGGCGCATCTACCTGAGCCCCGGCCTCGAGGCCACCATCGCGCGCTCGCTGGGTGAGCCGTCGTCGACGGCGACCGAGATCCTGACCCACCGCGAGATCGAGGTGCTGCAGCTGCTCGCCGAGGGCAAGTCGACCAAGCGTGTCGCCGAGACCCTCTCGGTGAGCACCAAGACGGTGGAAACGCACCGCTTGCACATCATGGCGAAGCTCCGCCTGTACAGTATTGCCGAGCTCACGAAGTACGCCATCCGGCAGGGCATCACCACGATCGCCAACTAACCGCTACCGGGCCCCTCGTTTGCCCGGCGCGCGTTCCTTCCTGTAGACTGGCGGCCGGCGTCACGCCGGCCCCATGAAATCCGAGTTTGAATTGATCGATGCGTTCGCGCGCCGTATCCGGCGCTCCGCCAACGGCTCGCGCGGCGTCGTCGTCGGCGTCGGCGACGACGCGGCCGTGCTGCGTCCCGCTGCGCGCGAGGATCTCGTCGTCACCACCGATTCCCTGGTCGAAGGGGTCCATTTCGAGCGGCGCTGGCTCTACGGAGTGAACCTCGGCCGGCGCCTCGCGGCGGTGAACCTGAGCGATATCGCCGCGATGGGCGCGCGTCCGCGCTTCGCGCTGGTCTCCTTCGCGATCCCTCCCGCGACGCCCGCGACATTCATCGAAGATATCGAGCGCGGCGTCGTGACCGCGCTCTCGCACCACGGCGCCAGCGTGGTGGGCGGCAATCTCACCTCCACGCGCGGTCCGCTGGTGTGCGACATGACGTTGATCGGCTCGTGCGCGCGCGGGCGGGCGTGGACGCGGACGGCTCGCGCGGGCGATGTCATCGTGGTGGCGGGCGAGCTGGGCGCCGCCGCGGCCGGCGTCGCGCTCTTGCGCGCGGGGAAGAAGACCGGTCCGCTGGTGGGTGCCTACACGCGTCCGGTGCCGCGGCTGGATGTATCGGCGGCGCTCGCGGGGCTGGCCGTCGTGCGCGGCGCGATCGATGTCAGCGACGGTCTTTCCAGCGACCTCATCCACCTGTGCGAAAAGAACCGCCTCGGCTGCGAAATCCATGCTCACGCGCTGCCGCTGGCGCGCGGGGTGCGCGCGTTCTGCCGCGCGCGGCGCATCGACCCGCTCGAATGGGCGCTCCATTCGGGAGAGGACTACGCGCTGGTGCTCGCCGTTGCGCGCGGCAAGATCGCCGCCGCGTGCCGCGCCATACAGGGCACCGGCGTTCACGCCGCCATCATCGGGCGCTTCACCCGCGAGCGCGGGTCGTACCGCGTCATCGAGAGCACGTCGCGCTCGCGCGCGTTTCGCCGCGGGGGCTGGGATCACCTGAAGAAGTCGAGCCGATGAAAGTCCCGCACGTTCATATCGAGCGCATCCACATCGAGCGCCACGGCTTCCAGTACACCACCATCGGCGTGTTCGCGATCTCGTTCGCGCTGATGGTGCTCGCCGGGCTCGAGAACCGCCCGGCGCCGTGGGCGCCGTTCTACGTTGTCTACGCCGCGACCGCGACACTGCTTCCACTCAAGTGGAAGACGTACCACTTCGGCTCGTTCCGCGCCGTACGCTGGTGGATGTGGGCCGCCTGCCCGGTCATCGCCATCCTGCTCCAGGCCACCGCGAGCGTGACCATCAACGTGATCTATGCACGCTGGGTGGTGGCGCTGGGCGGGGCGGAACGGCTGATGCATCCCATTATCGGCGTGCCGGCGATGTTCGACGCGTTGTTCGACGCCGCATCCGCACGCCTGGGAATCCCGGCGCTCACCGTGAGCCGGCTTTACCTGGGGTTCCTCGTCGCGTGGGCGGGCATCGGCGAAGAGCTTTACTTCCGCGGCTACGTGCAGGGCGTGCTCCGGCGACGCCACGGCGCGCGCTACGCGATCATCGCGGCGACGCTGCTTTTCGCGGTACGTCATTACATGCAGATGCTACTATTGCTGCCCACGTATCCCGTGTTCGCCGCCACCATGTGGTGCGTGGTGGCGATTCCGCTGGGTCTCGTGGTCGGAATCATTTACGAAAAGACCGGGTCGTTGTGGATGCCGGTCGCCATCCATTACCTGTTCAACATCATCCCGTTCCTGGCGGGATGATCGTGCAACCCGAGAGGCGTTCATGATCCGCAAGGCCGCTGCCACGATCATCACCGTGCTGCCCCTGTTCGTTCTGTCCTCGTGCGGGAAGAAGGGCGCCGACATCAAGTCGCCCGCCGTCGAGAACTACTCGTATTCACGGCCCGGCGAGGTGGCGGTCTCGCACATGGACCTCGACCTCGACGTGGACTTCACCCAACAGGTCATCTCGGGAACGGCCGCCTTCCACCTCGACAACAAGACGGGCGCGAGTGTCGTGACCTTCGACACGTGGGCGCTTCTCATCCGCGACGTGGTGCTCGAGGACGACCAGGGTCGCGAGACACAGGCGCGCTTCGTGGTGGGGGACTCGCTTGCCATCGTGGGCCGGCCGCTCTCGGTCCGCATCGAGCCCAACACGCGCCGCGTCACGGTTCGCTACCAGACCACGAAAGAAGCCGAGGGGTTGCAGTGGGTGGCACCGGCCGCGACCGCCGGAAAGAAGCAGCCGTACGTGTACACGCAGTCGCAGACCGTCCATGCGCGCTCGTGGGTGCCGTGCCAGGACACGCCCGCGCTGCGCTTCACCTACACCGCGAACATCCACGTCCCGAAGGGAATGCTGGCGCTCATGAGCGCGCAGAACCCGCGCGAGAAATCGCCCGACGGCGTGTATCGCTTCGAGATGATGCAGCCCGTGCCGTCGTACCTGCTGGCGCTGGCTGTCGGCAACATCGAGTACCGCGCCATCGGACCGCGTAGCGGCGTGTACTCGGAGCCCGAGGTGGTCGACAAGGCGAAATGGGAGTTCGCCGACCTGGAGAAAATGATGAAGACGGCGGAGTCGCTCTACGGCCCCTACCGCTGGGGCCAGTACGACGTGCTCGTGCTCCCGCCCAGCTTCCCGTTCGGCGGCATGGAGAACCCGCGCCTCACGTTTCTCACGCCCGTGCTCGTCGCCGGCGACCGCTCGCTCGTCTCCGTGGTCGCGCACGAGCTCGCGCACTCGTGGTCGGGGAACCTCGTCACCAACGCGACGTGGAACGACTTCTGGCTCAACGAGGGCATCACGACGTACATCGAGCGGCGCATCGACGAGGCGCTCTACGGCCGCGAGTACGCCGACATGCAGACCATCATGGGCATGCGCGACATGGCGCTCGAGGCCAACGAGATCGGCAAGGACAGCAAGTTCACCGCGCTGCACGTCGACTACGCGGGCGAAAATCCCGACGAGGTCCCGTCGACCTACGCGTACGAGAAGGGCGCGTTGTTCATGCGCATGATGGAGGACTCGCTCGGCCGCGCCCACTGGGACAAGTTCCTGAAGCAGTACTTCGATGACCACGCCTTCAAGACCATGACGACGGCGCGATTCGAGGAGTACCTGAAGCAGAACATGTTCGCGGCGGACACCACGCGCTACGCGTCGCTCAAGGTGCACGAGTGGATCCACGATCCCGGCATTCCATCCAACGCGCCGACGGTGAAATCGGAACGTTTCGAGAAGGTGGACCGCCAGATCGCCTTCTTCAAGTCGGGAGCGCGCGCGTCGCAGCTCGATACGCGCGGCTGGACGACGCTGGAGTGGCAGCGCTTCCTCGACAACCTGCCCTCGCCGCTTTCGGCAGAGCGCCTGCAGGACCTGGATGAGACCTACCACCTGAGCACCGCCAACGCGGTGGTGCAGCGGTCGTGGTTTCCGGCCGTCATCGCCGCGAAGTACGAGCCCGCCTATCCCGCCATCGAGGCGTTCCTGACCACCATCGGCCGTCGCTACCTGGTTCGGCCGGTGTACCTGGAGCTGGCGAAGACCCCCGAAGGGCTCGAATTCGCGCGCGGGGTGTACCAGAAAGCGAAGGCGGGCTACCACCCGATCACGCAGACCGGCATCGAGCTGGTCCTGTACCCCGACGGAAAAAAGGCCGAATGATAGCTGCGAAACGGTCGCTCTTCCTGGCGCTCGTCGTAGGCGCCACGGCGCTGGCGGCGGCATGTTCCCATGACGATCCCGTCGCGTTCGATCCCGGGCCGACGAGCGTCCCCGACAGCGTGGAGTTCGACCAGCACGTGCAGGCGATCTTCACCTCGCGCTGCGCGCTTTCCGGATGCCACGTCGGGTCGAACCCGGACGCGGGCTTGAACCTGAAGGCGGGGGTCAGCTACGGCAACATCGTCAATGTGCCCACCGAGGTCTTCGTGCCGGGGGTGCGCGTGACGCCGTTCCAGCCCTCGGAGTCGGTGCTCTACCTGCTGGTGGAAAGCGGGGATATGCCGGGGTCGGGGCCCGACCTGAGCGCGGTACAGAAAGAGATCATCCGCATCTGGATTGAAGATGGGGCACCCGACAACTGAGTCCACGCGGATTGGTGTGATCTCCGATACACACGGGCTGCTTCGCCCCGAAGCGGTGGCCGCGCTGCGCGGCTCGAAGCGGATCGTCCACGCCGGCGACATCGGCGACGAGAGCATCCTGCGCAACCTCGAGTCGATAGCAGGCGTAACGGTGGTGCGCGGCAACACCGACACCGACGCGTGGTGCCGGAAGCTCCCGCCCACCGCGGTCCTCGACGTCGACGGCGTGCGCATCTACGTGGTGCACGACATCGAGCGGCTCGACATCGATCCTCCCGCGGCGGGCGTCGACGTGGTAGTGTTCGGCCATTCGCACCGCCCCGGCATCGAACAGCGCGGCAGCGTTCTTTACCTCAATCCCGGGAGCGCCGGACCACGGCGGTTCAACCTCCCGGTGACGGTCGCGCATCTCACGGTCGAGGCAGGCCGGGCGACGGCGAAGATCATCGAGATCGTCGCCTCGACGTGACGGAGGAAGACATGCAGGGAGTTCTCCAGAGACTGGTGGACCACATGACGTGGGCCGACGCCCAGGTGCTCGCGCGGCTGCGCAGCGCGCCCGAGGACACCGCGGCGCTCAAGTGGTACGCGCACGTGCTCGCGGCCGAGCGCGTGTGGTGTATGCGCCTTCACGGCCAGGACTGGACGACGCAGCGCGTGTGGCCTGCGCTTTCGCTCGACGAGTGCGCCGCGCTCGCCGGGCAGACCGCCACGCAGCTCCAGCAGTACGTGGCGAAGCTCAAGGACGACGATCTCTCTCGCGCGGTGTCGTACGTGAATTCGGCGGGCGAGCCGTTCACCAACACCGTGTCCGACATCGTCACCCATGTCGCGCTGCACGGCGTCCACCACCGCGGGCAGATCGCGGCGTCGCTGCGCTCCAACGGCGTCGACCCGCCGGCGCTCGATTTCATCCGCTATGCGCGAGGCAAATGACGCGGCTTCTCCGTAGTATTGGGCGCCTCGTGGCCCGCCTGGTCTTCGTCCTGATGTTCGACATGTCGTTCGGCCCGGCCGCGAGCGCGTGTACGACGTTCTGCTACGCGGACGGCGGCACGCTCGTGTTCGGACGCAACTATGACTGGATGGTGGGCGACGGCCTGGTGATGGTGAACAAGCGCGGCGTGACCAAGCGCGCCCTCACCGCGGACGCCGCCGCCGCGCAGTGGACCTCGAAGTACGGCAGCCTAACCTTCAACCAGTACGGCCGCGAGTTTCCCACCGGCGGCATGAACGAAAAGGGGCTCGTGGTCGAACTGATGTGGCTCGACGACACGCGCTACCCCGACCCCGACACGCGCGGCGCGCTTCCCACGCTGCAGTGGATCCAATACCAGCTCGACAATGCCGCCACCGTCGGCGAGGTCATCGCCTCCGACCGCGCGGTGCGCATCTCGAGCGCGGGATCCGCGAAGATCCATTTCCTCGTGGCGGACGCGGCCGGCGGGGTCGCCGCCATCGAGTTCCTGGACGGCCGGCTGGTCGCGCACCGCGGCGGCGAGCTGCCCTACCCCGTGCTCACCAATGATACCTACGACCGCTCCGTGCGGTTTGCGCGCTCGGCGGGCGCGCGGAGCGGAAAGTCGAGCACGGAGTCGCTGGACCGCTTTGCGCGCGCGGCGAGCTACCGGCCCGACGCCACCTCTCCCGCCCTCGCGGTGCGAAACGCGTTCGCGACCCTCGACGACGTCGCGCAGGGCGATCACACGAAGTGGAGCATCGTCTATGATATCGGCGCGAAGCGCGTATACTTCCGCACGCACGCCGCGCGCAAGGTGCGGTGGATCGACGTGGCGTCGCTGGGCTTCGCGTGCCATCGCGGCGCGTCCATGCTCGATATCAACGCCGCGCTCGGCGGCGACGTCACCGCGGGCCTCCAGCCCTACGATCCCGGGGCGAACCGCGCGCTCGTGAACACCGCGTTTGCGAAGACGCCCTTTCTCGCCGGCGCCACCGCGGAGGAGCGCGACGAGCTGGCCCGCTACCCCGAAACCACCGTGTGCGCCGGTGCGGAAAGGAAGCGCGGCGGCAAGTAGCCCGTGAACGCATTCGATCTGCATACACCCGCGATGACGGTGGCCATCGCGCTGCTCGTGGGCATGGTCGGGCAGTCGCTCGCGTACCACCTGCGCATGCCCGGCATCGTCATCCTGCTCCTCTTCGGCGTGCTCCTCGGCCCGGACGGGCTCAACGTGGTCGACCCGTCGGTGCTCGGCGACGGATTGCGCGTGCTGGTGGGTTTCGCGATCACGGTGGTGCTTTTCGAAGCCGGCTTGAACTTCGACCTCGGGCAATTCCGCGCTGAAATGCCTGCAATCCGCCGCCTCGCCACGATCGGTGCGCTGGTCACGTTCGCGAGCGCGTCGCTGCTGGCCGGTCCGCTGCTCCTTCAGGGCACGCGCTCGGCGGTGCTGGTCGGCGCGCTGGTGATCGCCACGGGCCCGGGGGTCATCCTGCCGTTGCTCCGGCGCATCCGCGTGCGCCGCAACCTGCAGATGATCCTCGAGGGAGAGGGTGTTTTCGTCGAGGGCATCGGCGCGATCATCGCGTTGCTCGTGCTCCACATCACCTTCGTCGGCCAAGACAGCCCCGCGCACGCGCTGGCCGGGGTCGTGACGGGCGTGACGGCGGGGATCGCGGGCGGAAGCGTCATGGTGCTCCTGCTGCGCTGGCGCCGCGTGGTGGCTTCCGGCATGGAGAAGGCGTTCGCGCTGGCGCTGGCCTGGGCGACCTTTGTGCTCGGCAACGCCGCCTCCGCCGACTCCGGCGCGCTGGCGGTGCTCATCGCGGGCATGATGGCCACCAACTCGGCGCGCGAGACGATGCGCGGCGTGCGCGAGCAGAAGGACATGCTCGCGCCGATGATCGTGAGCGCATTCCTGGTGCTGATCGCGGCGCAGTCACGCGTCGCGGACATGGCGGCCGTCGGATGGCGCGCGGCGGCGTTGGT
>DASVAK010000304.1:0-2735 GCA_036376395.1 Candidatus Krumholzibacteriia bacterium | reverse complement strand
ACAACCAGGTCCTGCTGCTGTCGATCATCGTCAGGGCCGAGCCCGAGGTCCCCGCATCGGAACGGATCGTACTCGAGGACCTCGGCAGCGGCATCTATCGCGTGAAGGCGTTCTACGGGTTCATGCAGACGCCTAACGTCGAAGAGATACGGGCCCGTTGTGTCGAGGCCGGCGTCCGCACGCGGCGGATGGAGACGACCTATTACCTGGGCCGCGAGCAGCTCATTCCGATCGGCAGCAGCGGACTGGCCAAGTGGCGGAAGCGCATCTTCTCGATCATGTCCCGGAACGCCCAGTCGGCGACGCAATACTTCTCGATCCCGCCGAATCGCGTGGTGGAGCTCGGAGCGCAGATCGAATTCTAGGGCATGGGGCATGGAATCAACACCCGATGCCCTATGCCCTATGCCCCACGCCCTAATCGAGCAGGCTGTCCGTCGCCACGCCTAACGCGAGGCGGACCACGGCGCGACCGCAGGCGGCGCCAAACAGGTTCCCGGTCCCGGAGTAGCCGCCGGTCGCCCACACCCCGGGGCGCACCTGGCCAAGCACCGGGAGGCCATCCTCGGTGTAGCCGGCCGTGGCCGCCCAGCGGTGAGTCACCGACGGCGGAGAGCCAATAACCTCGGCGAAGCGCCGCTCGAGCGCGGACTGCACACGCTCGGTGACCGTCGCGTCGCTCGTACGCTCGTCCGCTCCGCCAACATCGCGACATCCGCCAAAGGCGATCGTCCCGTCGGGTAGCTGCTGCGAGTAGTCCCACCCCCAGCGCGTGCTGAGGGCGTGAGGCAGTCTCCCCGGCGCATGCGGACTCGACGCCAGCATCTGGAGCCGCATCGGCCACACGCGGCCCGCGAGCTCAGGCAGGATCGACGCCAACGCACCATCGACGGCGACAATCGTCAGGCGGCAGCGAATGACGCCGCCCGTTGTTTCGACCGCTCCCGTCGTCAGGCTGACGGCCGGCGAGTTCTCGAACAGCCGTGCGCCGGCTGACGATACCCGCCCCGCCTCGAGCCGGCACCTCGCCAGTGGATCGATTACCGCATCCTCGACAACGAGCATGCCCCGGCCAAGCGGACCGTCGTACCACTGCGCGGGAAAGCTGGCGTCGCGGAGCGCAGCGAGGTGCGCGCGACAATCGCGCTCGTCTTCACCGTCGTGCGCCAGTCGCAGGTACCCGGTGCGCCGCGCGATGGACGGATAGCGGGAGAGAAGTCGTTCCCGCTCCGCCACGGTCGCCGAGTACATCCGCGCCGCCCGGTCAGCACCGTACTTCGCTGACGCCTCGTGGTAGAAAAGCGAGGTCCCCGCGCGCAGGAGGCCGCCATTTCTTCCCGCGGCTGCGCCGCCAACAGTTCCGGCGTCCACACCCACCACCGAGACGCCGTCCCGGAGCAACCGGTCGATGCACGCCAGGCCACTTCCACCGAGACCGATGACGCACACATCAGCGCTCACCTCGCCACTCAGGGCCGGCCAGGTCGCGCTGTCGTCAGTATCCCAGACCGAACGTGTGAGCGTCAGAAGTACGTGGCGAAGGAAGCGAGCAGGCGGGCGAAGTCGCTCCGATTGTTGAACGGATCATAGCGCCAGCCACGAACCATCTCGAGCTTGATCACCGATTCGCTCGTGGGGCGGAAGTTGATCCCCGCGCCTGCCTGCCGAACGTGTTGTCCAACTGCCTCGGTGTCGAGGTCGATCGCGTCAACGCGCGCCTTGAGCGTGAACGAGCTGCCCGGCGCGGTGCGAATCCAGCCCGAGCCGAAGTCGCGCGCCACGTCGACATACCAGCCGGCCTGGCGTGAGGCGAATGTGCCCCGCAGCCCCGGCGGGATCTCGGCGCGCGCGAGGGCAGCCTCACCGCTCACCCGGATGCCGGCGATGGTGACCTCTCCGTCCACCACACCTAACGTGAGGTCACGCCGTTCATCGATCAGCGTGCCGTCGCGCGTGAAGACGTTCCACGCCCCATGATGCGTGGAGACCCCGAGCTCGTACCCAATGACCGGGCTCCAGGCAATTCTCCCGACGAAAGCCGGCGATGAATTCTGGTCTTCGGTGTTGCCGCGACCGAGCGGTATGCGCGTACCCTCCGGGGAGGCGGTGATCATGCCGTCGTGGAATCCGTTGGTGAGATACGCCTCCCACGTGACCCGTCCCTGGCGGCCGGCATTCACCTGCCCGAGGATACCAAACCCCGGTTCCGACAACGCGACGCCAAGTATTTCCGTGGACACCAGCGGACGATCGGTGAATTCGTTGAGCGGGCTGTCGTGCGCGAGGTTGAACCGGCCCAGCGGCGACAGCAGCATCCCGCCACGAATCGTGAGCGACGGATGAATGCGAATGTCTATCGCCGCGTATTCGAGCTTCACCTCTTCGCCGGCTTCCTCGAACTCCAGTTCGGCCGCCATGCGCACGAAGTCGCTCACCCGCGTCGAGGTGAAGATGTTGAAGCGCTTCGCCTCGAATCCCGATTCCTCGGTGATGCCGTCGACGCGTTCGTACCGCGCGTGGGCCTCTGCGTATCCGCCGATTGCCGTGCGGCCGAGCAATCGCGTCTGGTACGGCTTGTCGTAGACGCCGCCGCGGACAAAGGGACGTGTGGTGTCGGCGCGAACCGTGTCACGCTGGGCCGCCGCCGACTGGACACTCGCCACGAGCGCGAGCGCGACGAACGCGGCGCGCTTCATCGTGCTGCTCCCACGTCGATGACCAACTCATCGCCGGTG
>DASVAK010000290.1:0-7029 GCA_036376395.1 Candidatus Krumholzibacteriia bacterium | reverse complement strand
TGCCTGCGTCCTTTTGGAGCACCTTCTCGACACGGACGATTTTGATCGCTTCTTCGAGCGAGTCCGAATGGAGATTGCGAACGGGCGGGTACGATTCCTCGACACGCTGGGAAACTGCGTGTTCGATGGTCGAAACGGTCCGAACTATGAACGCGTCCAGGCTTTCCTGCGAAGTGCGCGGCGAGATCGACCAACCGAGACACCTTAGAATGAACTGAATGCGCGGTGCAGGTCCGTAACGGACCTAAAGTGGCTGCCGGGAGCCAGCCCCGCGATCCGTCCGGCCCTGGCCTCATCAACAGGCCGAGGGCCGGGCGGATGGCTGGCTCCGCCATCGCCCCTCGCCCACCTTGACTCCCGGGCCCCCTATCCCCTATAGTCACCTCCGGTTAGTTTCCATATTTCAATCACGCCGAAACTTCTCTACCCGGTTGCCGGCTACGCCGCTGCCGCCGGGTCTCATGTCCACAGGGAGGTATCCATGAGGAGTTACGAGTGCGCCGTGGTCTTGCACCCGGCCGTCCATGAAGACGGCCTCAAGGCAAGCACGGCCAAGTACGTTGATATCATCGCCCGCTCCGGCGGGGAGATCACGCGCGTGGAGACGTGGGGCAAGCGCCGTCTCTCGTACGAGATCATGAAGCAGCCCGAAGGCCATTATTACTTCTACAAGTTCCGTGGCGCGAGCGCGCTGGTCGACGAGCTGGGCCGCCAGCTCCGCATCGACGAGCAGGTGCTGCGCCACATGATCGTCCGCGACGAGCAGGCCACCGGCACCGAAGAGAAGCTGGATCCGGCCACCGTCGAAGCTGTCATGCGCCATCCGGAGCGCGAGGTTCGCGAGGAGGTGGAGTTCCGTGGCGAGAGGCACGAAAGGTTCGAAAGACACGAAAGGGAAGAAAGGCGATAAGCGGGAAAAACGCGAGAAGCGCCCGCTGCGCAAGAAGAAGTGCAAGTTCTGTCTCGACCGCGTCACGTTCCTTGATTACAAGGACGAACGCCGTCTGCGCCGTTTCATGACCGACCGGGGCAAGATCGCGCCGCGTCGCATCACCGGAACCTGCGCGAAACACCAGCGCATGCTCGCCATGGCCGTCAAGCGCGCGCGCCTGATCGCGCTCGTGCCGTACGTGCGCGAGTACTACCGGTAAGGGAGTTCACCCATGGAAGTCATTCTGCTCGACAGCGTGAACAAGCTGGGCAATCGCGGCCAGACCGTGAAGGTGAAGGCCGGTTTCGCGCGCAATTATCTGTTTCCGCGCAAGCTTGCGCTTCCGGCCTCGGAAGGCAACAAGCGCGTGTTCCAGGAGAACGAGCGACACCTGGTCCGTCGCGACATCGAGGCCGCGCAGGCGGCGCGCAATCGCGCGGCGAAGCTGGGCGAGCTCAACGTGTCGATCTCGGTCCAGGTGGGCGAAGAGGACAAGCTCTACGGTTCGGTGACGGCGCTCGACATCGTGCGCAAGCTCGCCGAACAGGGGCACGAGATCGACCGTCGCGAAGTGATGCTCGACGATCCGATCAAGCAACTCGGCGTGTTCGACGTCGAGCTGCGTCTGCATCGCGAGGTCACGACGCCGGTCAAGGTCTGGGTGGTGAAGGAATAACCGCCCGACGGTGACGACGTGCTCGTCCTGATCATGGCCGGCGGCGTGGGGGAGCGGTTCTGGCCCTCCAGCCGCCGCCTTCGTCCCAAGCAACTCCTCGACCTGACCGGCCGGGGCAGCATGCTGCGCCTGACGCTCGAGCGCATCGGTGATCTCGCCACGCCCGGTGAGATCTACATCCTGACCAATCGCGAGCAGCGCGACGCGGTGCTCGACGAGGTTCACGGGCTCGTTCCCGACGACAACGTCATCGGCGAGCCCGAGGGCCGCAACACGGCGCCCTGCATCGGCCTCGCGGCCGTGCTGGCGCAACGCGCGCACGGCGACCGGGCCATGCTGGTCCTGCCGGCCGACCACCTGATCGAGCCGGTCGCGCGCTTCCGCGAGCTGGTGCGAGCGGGGGAGCGGTTCGTTATGAACCAGGACGCGCTCCTCACCTTCGGCATCGTGCCGACCCGTCCGGAAACCGGCTACGGGTACATCCGGCCCGGAGCGCGGCTTTCGACCGAAGACGGGGCGGAGGTCCTGCGCGCGGAGACGTTCCTGGAGAAGCCGACGCCGGAACGGGCCCTGGAGCTGGTCGCGGAGGGTTGTGTCTGGAACAGCGGCATGTTCCTGTGGCGCACGGGCACGCTCCTCGGCGGGCTCAAGCAGCACCAGCCCGGGCTCCACGAGGTCCTCGGGCGCATCGAACGCGCGCTCGGAACGCGGCCGCTGGAACAGGTGTTGAATGACGAGTACGCCCGTGCTCCGGCCATCTCCATCGATTACGGGTTGATGGAAAAAGCCGACAACGTGGCCGTCATGCGCGCCGATTTCACCTGGAACGATGTGGGCAGCTGGGAATTCATCCGCGACGTCCAGCCGGCGGACGCGGAGGGGAACGTGATGGTCGGCGACCACGTCGCGATCGACGCCGCGGACAACACCGTGGTGGCTCGCGACCGGCTGGTGGGACTGGTGGGAGTCGACAACATCGTGGTGGTGGATGCCGGGGATGCCATCCTCGTCTGCCGCCGCGATCGCGCACAGGACGTGCGCAGGATCGTCGCGGAGCTCAAGCGACGGGGACGAAACGATCTGGTTTGAGGGACGGAGGTCTTTCGAGATGAGACAGAACCTGGTTATCGCCGCGGTCCTTTCCCTTCTGCTCGCGTCGGGGTGCGCGAAGAAAGCGGAGAAGGTGAACGTCGAGGTGCCCGAGGACAAGATGGCCGGCGAGGTCGAGGACTGGAAGCTCACCAGGGCGCAGCTCGACGAGGTGTTGAGCCGCCTGCCCGACGCGCAGCGCACCAAGTACACCACGCCCGAGGGCATGGCGACCCTCACCGACCGCATGATGCAGGAGGAGATGGCGTACCGCGAAGCGAAGAAGATGGGGCTCGCCAAGCGCGAAGACATCGCCAAACAGATCGAACAGGCCACGCGCGACATCCTGGTCGCGAAGTACATCGAGGAAGTCGTCGACGTGAAGGCCCGTCCCACCGACGAGGAGCTCCACGAGTACTACGAGCAGCACCAGGACCAGTACACCGAGCTGGAACGGATCCGCGCCCAGCACATCTTCTCCAAGGACAAGGCGAAGCTCGAGGACCTCAAGAAGCGCGTGGAGGAGGGCGGCGAGAAGTTCACCACGCTCGCCCACGTCTATTCAGAGGACGGCATCAGCAAGGCCGACGGCGGTGACCTCGGCTACTTCAACCCGGGGGGATACATCAAGAGCATCGGCTTCTCGCAGACGTTCAGCGACGCCGTCGCCGCGATGGAACCGGGCAAGGTCTACGGTCCCATCAAGTGGGAAATGGGCTACTCGCTGGTGCGCGTGAACGAGAAGACGCCCGCGCGCGTCGTGCCCTACGAGGACGTGCAAGATGACATCATCGCGCGCCTGGGGCAGGAGAAGCTCGACGCCGTCCGCGACGAGCACTTCGCCGGGATCGCGAAGAATTACAAGAACCGCAACCTCATCCGCGAACGCATGGAGAAGGGCCAGCGCGGGCCGGCCGAGCTGTTCGAGTTCGCGCAGAACGCGAGCGACCCGCAGCAGCGTATCGCGGCGTTCCAGGAGATCGTCGACAAGTACCCGGACGACAAGGCGGCGCCCGAGGCGCTGTTCATGATCGGCTTCGTCTACGCGGAGGAGTTGAAGGATCCCGTCACGGCAGACCACACCTTCGCGAACCTGATCGACAAGTACCCGGACTCCGAGATCGCCAACACCGCGCGCTGGATGCAGCAGAACCTGAACGAGCCCATGCCGAAGTTCCAGGACCTGGACGATCTGAACAAGCAGATCGAGCAGAAGACAAAGAGCGACTAGACGATGTCGAACGAGAACCACTTTGTCCGTGTCACGGTCAGCGGCATGGCGCGCGACCCGCGCGACAATCCGGTGGTTCTCCTGAAGAGCGACGACGGCGACGAGGTGCTGCCGATCTGGATCGGGCACGCCGAGGCGATGGCGATCGAGCTGCACCTCAAGGGGAGCACGTTCGAGCGGCCGCTCACGCACGATCTCCTGCGCACCACCATCGAAACGCTCGGCGCCACGGTGAGCAAGGTGGCGATCACCGGGCTGCGCGAGGGCACCTTCTTCGCGAAGATCTACCTCCAGCGCGAGGCCGAGGCGCTCGTGATCGACGCGCGCCCCAGCGATTCGGTCGCGCTCGCGCTCAAGACCAACGCCCCCATCCTCGTCGCACGCGACGTCTTCCTGGCCCACAAGCGCGCCCTCGAACCCGAGGCTGGGCAGACGCCCGCCGAGGACGAGGAACTGCGTCGTTACCTGAAGGACCTCGACCCCGGGGAGTTCTGATGAAGAAATTCGTGTGCGTCGCCGTGTTGCTGGCGTCGGTGTGCGTGGCGGGATGCGCGAGCATGCCCGGCAAGGGCGGTCAGTACGGCCCCGCCGAACAGACGCGCGCCGAAGAGGTGTTTGCGTCGCTGCGCTCGAGTGTCTCTGCCGGCCAGTTCGACCAGGCCGGCGCGGCCGCGACCGAAATCATCAATTCCTACCCGCGCTTCGCGCACATCGACGAGGTGTACTTCCTGGCCGGCCAGGCCGCGGACGGGCGCAAGGACTACACGCAGGCCGCGGCGTACTACGACCAGCTCGCCGATGCGCACGCCACCAGCGCGTTTCGCGCGCAGGCGCTGGCCGCCGCCGCCGCCGATTACTCCAAATTGAACGACGGACTGCGCGAAGCCGAGCGGCTGCTCGAGCTCGACTCGATGCCGCTGGACGAGAAGGCCCGCGCGGTCAACACGCGCCGGCTGCAGACCGTCGCGCAGGACGATCTCACCATGTCGCAGGTCGATGACCTCGCGCACCGCTACCCCGACTCCGTGCTCGCGCGCGAGACGCTCCTGCGCCAGGCGCGCAGCGCGTACGCGAACGGCGATTACGACAAGTCCTACGAGATGGTATCGAAATACCTCGAGCAGGCGCCGCGCGGCGACACCGCCGAGGACGCGCGCCGCTTGCTCGAGAACGCCGCCGAGCGGCGCCAGACACCGCCGCCCGGACCGGCGACGCGCGTCAGCGCCGACCGCGTCGGGCTGGTGTTCCCGCAGACAGGCTCGCTCGCGCTCTACGGCCGCTTCTTCGAGCAGGGCGCGAAGGCCGCGGTGGACGAGTACAACGAGAAGGCGCCGCGCCGGGTCTCGCTGGTCGCGGCGGATTCGCGCGGCGGCGCCGTCGATGCCGTCAAGGCGGTGCGCAAGCTGGTGGTGGAGGACGGCGCGCTGGCGCTGGTGGGCGACGTGTTCACGCTGCCGGCCATCGCGAGCGCCATCGAGTGCAACGCGTGGCGCACGCCCATCGTCTCGCCGGTGGTGACGAGCGACGACCTGGTCGAGATCGGCACGTGGGTGTTCCAGACGCGCGTGCCCGACACCATCGAGGCGACCGTACTCGCCGAGGTGGCGGTGCAGAAGCTGGGACTCAAGAACATCGCGGTGCTCTCGCCCGCGCGCGGCGACCGACGCGCGACCGCCGATTTCTTCGCCGACGAAGTGCGCCGACTCGGCGGCCAGGTGGCCGCGCAGGAGCAGTTCGCGGAGGGAGCGACCGACTTCAAGGCGCAGCTCGAGAAGATCCACGACGCGCGGCCCGACGCGTTGTTCGCGATCGGAAGCCTCGAGGAGCTGCTTCAGATTCTGCCCCAGACCAAGTTCTTCGACCTGCAGGTGCAGCTCTTCGGCACGAGCCAGTGGAATTCCGACAAGCTGCTGCGCCTGGCGCGCGACGAGCTCGAGGGCGCGATCTTTCCCGCCGAGGCCCAGTACGGCTCGAGCGATGCGCGCGACCGCGCGCTCAAGGAGCGCATCATGTCGTCGGGCGCAACCGACCTGAGCCCGGTCGCGGTGGCCGCGTATTACGGCACGCGCGTCGTGCTCGACGCGCTGGCCGGCGGGGCGTCATCGCGCGAGGACGTGCGCAAGTACCTCGATTCGAAACTCCGCGGCGATGCCGCCAACCGCCGCGAGCGCGCCGCGACTCTGCCGCTCGTGCGCGTGCAGGCGGGCGCAGTCCAGCCGTACACGCGCTGAACATCACAGGACCGTAACGGACCTGCCACGCAAGCGCGCGACGCGCGGGCCGTTCGAGAGCCCGGCGCGTCGCGCGCTCTTTCTTGCCCGCTACTCCCGTTACGGGAGTAACCGCGGGTTCCTCAGCTGTTCAATCGGAACTTGATGACGAACTTGATCCACATCGTCGACGGCTCGCCATCGACGATGGGGGGTTGAAACACGAACTGGCGCACCGCGTCGAGCGCGGCGTCCTGGAAGCTCATCGGGCCGACCAGGCCGAGCGCATTCGCCTGCGCGACCATCCCCTGTTCGTCCACGAGCAATTCCACCGTCACGTTGCCCTCGATGCCGTTGTCGCGCTCGTGATCGGGGTACTTCGGCTTCACGGTGCGAAGGATCACGTACGTCTGCGAGTACGAGACCGGCCGGGACATAGGCGCCTTTTCCGACAACGCGACACCGCGCGCGTCGATGGCCGGTTGGAAATCTTCGTCGGCGGGAGTGTCGGGCGTTCTCGCGACCTCGAGCTCGGTCGGCCGGTCGATGGCGGGAATGACGATGGCCTGCTTCTTCGGCTGCGGCTGCTCGGCCGGCGACGGCTCGGCGGTGATCATCTCGGGTTCGATGGTGAGCTCGGGGAGGAGCTCCATCTCGCCCTGCCAGCCCACCATGACGGGGTTGACGCTGCGGAGGTAGCGCTGCCCGGCCACCAGCGAGGCGGCCATGGCGATCACCACGATGGTGGAGATGATCGCCAGGCGGCGGTGATACAGGGCGTCCCGTTCCTGGAGGTCCATGGTGTGGCGGCGCGGAAACGCGGGAGGGGCGCGGCGCGCACCCTCTAAAGATAAGGAACCGGGGAAAGCGCGGTCAACGCCCGGTCGGGAGC
>DASVAK010000197.1:0-10237 GCA_036376395.1 Candidatus Krumholzibacteriia bacterium | reverse complement strand
CGCGAACGGGCTGCTCATGCGCAACGTCGACCAGCTCGCGAGCGGGCTTTCCGGCGATGTCGTGATCGACGTGGGGTGCGGGGAGCAGCCCTACCGTCCCTGCCTGGCGGGATTCAAGCGCTACATCGGTTTTGATTCGATCGACGCGCCCGACCGCGGCGAGAAGGCCGACGTGCTGGGCGACGCCCTCGCGCTCCCGTTCGCGAACGGCTGCGCCGATGCGATCCTGTGCACCGAGGTGATCGAGCACGTGACCGACCCGGCGCTCATGCTCTCCGAGTTCGCGCGCGTGCTGGCCCCGGGAGGATTCGTGATCCTCACCTCGCCCTTCACCTGGCAGCTCCACGACGAGCCCCGCGATTACTGGCGGTTCACCGAGTTCGGTCTGCGCCTTGTCTTCGAGCGCGCGGGATTCCGGATCCTGGCGCTGCGAACGGTCAACGGCTTCGCGGGCGCGCTGTTGCAGTCCACGTGCCTGCTCCTCATGCAGAGCTCGGGGCCGCTGCGGTTCCTGGTGCGCCCGCTGGTGTGGTTCCTGCAGTCGGTGGCCATGATGATCGGATTCCTCGACCGCAACCGCCGCATGACCAGCTCGTACGTTGTGCTGGCGAGGAAGAGCTAGGGGAAGTACACGCGGAGGTCGTCGCGGCAGGGGAGCCCGTCCGCCATTCGCCGCAGCCTGTCCGCCAGCGAGCGGTCCGCGCCGCGGATGCTGTCGCGCGAATGGTCCGCGGACTTGCGAAACGTGTCCACCGGCGACGACGTGCGCGGCTCGGCGCCGCTCGATGCGCTGACGAATCCCGCGGCGGAACGGCTGGGGGGCAGTCCGAGGAATTCGAACAGCGCGCGGGCTCCGGCCTCCGGCTCCGCCGACATTTCCTCGTGGCGGATCAGCAGCATCTTCGCGCCGGTGCGCTCCAGGTCGCCGATCAGCGTCTCGTAATTGATGAACCACCACGCCACGAGCAGATCGTCGCGGTCACTGCTGCCGAGCCACGGACGGTAACGCTCGAGCTCCGGGCTGCGCAGGGTGTGGTCCGCGAGTGTTTTCAGCGACGCGGCCAGTTCCCCCAGCCGGCCCTGTTCGAACCAGCGTCGAATCGACGTGAGCTGTGCCGCGGGGTTGCGGACGATCACGACGTACCGCGCCTCCGGAAAGGCGCCCCGGAGCACCGGCACCTTCAAGTTCAGGCGCAGCTCCTTGACCGCGTAGTGCACTGGCGGCCATTGCTTGCGCGCCCGCAGGTGCGTCGGGATCTCGCTCAGATTGAGATTCAGGAGCTCCCATTGCAGACTCGAGAGCGGTGGGGTCAATCGAAGCCGCCGGTGGACGCGACGGAATTCGCGGACCAGGGCGGCGTCGATCGCACGCAGGCGCGCGGGACGCCCCGGCCGGTAGAGCAGCGAGTATTTCCGCGGGAGCGTGGCCGGCAGCCCGCGCCGCACCATCTCCTCGAGCCCGGCGGAGCTCTGCGCGATGTGAACGTGACGCGGGGGAAATTCCGCGAACAGGCGGGCATGCGGGGCGAAGGGCTCCATCATGAGCTCCACCCCTTCGTGCGCGTCCAGGATGTTGGCAAGCCAGGTCGACCCCGAGCGCTCGCACCCGAGCAGGAACGAAATCGGCTCGACGGTCACGGGGGACGGCATCAGCTCACCCGGGCGGCGCGCCTGCGGCCGGCGAGCACCGAGATGCGCTGGTCGATATCGACATACTCGGAGACGGGCGCGAGCGCGACGGAAGGAAACAGGCGGCGGTAATCGTCCACCGAACGGTATTTCCAGTAGTAGCCGTCGCGCGTCTCGCTGGTGTTCTCGACCAGGAACAGGAGACCGCCGGGCCGGAGCACTCGCTCGATTTCCCGCGCGGTGCGTTTGAGCTCGCGCCGACCCACGATCCCGCCCAGCACCACGCAGATCCACACCACGTCGAACGACCCGTCCGCCGCGTCGATGCCGCGTCGAAGCGCGCGGTATTCCACGTTCGGTGCGCGCGGCGCCATGTCGACGTAGCGCTCGACGGGGTCGACTCCCACGGCGGTGCCGCCGACGAGGTTCGCGAGCAGCGGCGTGAAGCGCCCGGGGCCGCAGCCGAAGTCGAGCAACCGCCGGTCGTCCGGCCCCAGGCAGCCGCGCAGCAACGGAAACAGCAGGGCCACCTGGCGGGCCGTTACCTCATCGACCTCCGTGTCGGTATGGCGCAAGTCCAGCACCGAGCGGACGCCGTGGGTGAGCGCGCGTGTCTGCCAGTACTGTCGCGCTGACGGCCGCAATCCCAGCCATCGCAGGACGCGCCGGACGCGGTTTCGCACCTTGCGCGGCAGCGACCGCACCCGTGACGCCGGCGGGGCGTATTCCTTCCTTGCGCGCGCGTTCTCCGAAATGCTATCCATGAGGCCGTTGGTTTGCGAACAGGGGATCCGACGTCCGGACTCTATTTGAACACTTCCTCACCGGTCAACACGCCATGACCCGTCCCCAGCCGGACAAGATGGCACGCGCCTGGCGCAGGTCCTGCCATGGCGCGTGATCTGATCTTCATCCTGGGAACGCAGCGTTCGGGCACGACCTGGCTCGCGAACATCTTCGATTCGCACCCGGGGTGCCTGCATTTCTACGAGCCGTTCGCGCCAGCCTATCACATCTTTCCGTACTTCCCGAATGAGTTCGTGTACATCGAGCCGCCCGCGACCGCGCTTGCCACGCGACTTCGCCACGATCTGCCGCGGCTGGTGGAGAAGAAATCGCGGATGTTCGATCCGGTGCACGCGAGCCGGCGCCAGTTCGAGAGCGAGGCGTGGATCATGGGGCGGGTCGAGGCGTGGAGCCGTCGCGCCCGGGTGGGCGTGCCGGACTTCGCGTCGCAGTTCAACCTGCTGCACCTGAATCGCATCGGCCAGCAGCCGGTGGCGTATTTCCCCAAGAGCGAATCCGTGCGGGTGACCGCGATCAAGGAAGTGCGGCTGTACTTCAAGCTGCCGTTTCTCGCTTCGACGTTCCCGGAGGCGCGCTTTGTCCACGTCGTGCGCCACCCCGCCGCGGTGGTGAACTCGATGATGAGTTTCCTGAAGCGCGGGCGGCTGGTGGAGATCCGCGACCGGATCGACCAGTTCGCGCCGACGGTCGCCGCGCAGGAGCGGTTCGCGCACTACCGGCCGCTGCTCGAGCGCGTGGCGCGCGGAACGCTGCCCGAGAAGCTCGCCGCGTACTGGCGCGTCGCCAACGAGACACTCGCCGCGGACGCCGCCGCGCTGGGCTCGCGCGCGTTGCCGTTGCTCTACGAGCGGCTCGCGTCCGATCCGCTCGAGCGTGTGTCGGAGATGTTTGCCTGGTGCGGGCTTCCGGATTCGCCGGTCACGGATGCGTACGTGCGCGAATCGTCCACGTCTCGCTCCGAGCGCAAGACGGTGCTCGACACCAACCGCGTCTCCGCGACCTACTACCGCGACTGGGTGGGGAAGACGCCCGCCGAGGTGTTGAACGCCGTCGACGTCGTGTGCGGGGAGAGTCCCCTGATGGCGGAGTTCGCTCCGTATTACCGCTGACGCCGTGAAGGAAAGCCTCGACATCAAGGGCCTGCGCACGCAGGCGACCAAGGGCGCGCGCTGGACGGGCGGCGCGATGGGCATCCGCATCCTGCTCCAGTTCGTGCAACTCGCCGTGCTCGCGCGCCTGCTCCGCGTCGAGGACTTCGGCCTGATGGCGATGGTGAACGTCGTGCTGTCCTTCGCGCTCGCCTTCGCCGATTCGGGCGTGAGCAACGCGATCATTCATTACCGCGACGCGACGCGAAACGAGCTCTCCAGCCTCTACTGGCTCAACGTCATGTCGGGGCTGGTGGTGTGCGCGCTGTTGTGGCTGTCTTCTCCCCTGATCGCGCAGCTCTATCACCAGCCCCGGCTGGTCTCGCTGGTGCGCGCGGGCTCGGTGGTGTTCGTGATCGGGCCGCTGGGGCAGCAGTTCCAGGTTCTGTTCGAGCGCGACCTGCGCTTCCGCAGGCTCGCCACCATCGAGACGGTGGCGGTGGTGTCCAGCACCTCCATCGGCATCTACCTGGCCTACCTTGGCCACGGCGTGTGGTCGCTGGTATGGACGACGATCATCAATTCGTCGGTCAAGGCGATAGCGCTGGCCGCGCTGGGCTGGTCGGGATGGCGGCCGTCGTTCTACTTCGTCCCGTCGCAGTGCCGCCGGTTTCTGCGCTTCGGCATCTACCAGATGGGCGAGCGCACGCTGAACCTGCTCGGGCAGCAGCTCGACAAGATCGTGATCGGTGTGATGATGGGCCCGGTGCCGCTCGGCTACTACGACATGGCGTCGCGGCTGATCTCGCGGCCCTACCAGATCGTGAACCCGGTCTTCACGCGCGTCGCCTTCCCGGTGTTCTCTGCGGTGCAGAAAGACCGCGATCGCCTGCGCAAGGGATACCTCGAGCTCATGGAAGTGCTCAACGCACTCACCATCCCCGTGTACCTGGGCATGATGGCACTGGCGACACCGTTCGTGCTCGTGCAGCTGGGCGAAAAGTTCGCGCCCACCATACCACTGCTGCACATCCTCTGTATTGTCGGGCTCGCTTTTGCGATCTCGAGTCCGGCGGGCAGCCTGATCCTCGCCTGCGGCCGCGCCGACATCGGCTTCTACCTCAATATCCTGCGCACCGGACTCATCCTGGGTGGCATCTGGATCGCGTCGCGGTGGGGATTGAGCGGCATCGCATGGGCGATGGTGGTCGTGGTGGCGGCGATCATGTTCCCCGTGCACGCGTGGGTGCGCTGGAAGCTGGTGCGCATGCGCCTGGGCGAGTTCTTGCGCGTGGCCGCTCCCTTCTTCTGGAGCGCGCTGACGGCCGCGCTGGTGTGCGTGGCGGGGAGCCGGCTGGTGCACTGGCCCGGACCGCTGGTGGAGCTCCTGGTGCTGGGCACCGTTTACGGCGCGATCTACGCGGGGCTGGTGTGGTGGAAAGCACGCGCGCGGGTCATGCGCATTGTGAGAATGGCGCGCACGTGATAGTGTCCTGACGTTTTTTGGCACCCTGCTGGATTCCGCGAAAGGCTTGCTTCATGGATCAGACACCGGTTCGTCCCAAAGAGCGGTTCCTCACCTTCGGCGCGCCCGACATCCACCAGGAAGAGATCGACGAAGTCGTCGCCAGCATCAAGAGCGGGTGGATCGGCACCGGCCCCAAGGTGGCGAAATTCGAGGAGGCGTTCCGCGAGTACAAGCAGGCGCCAAACGCGGTCGCGCTGTTCTCGTGCACCGCGGCGCTCCACCTCGCCATGGTGGCATCCGGCGTGGGCGAGGGCGACGAAGTGATCACGACGCCGCTCACCTTCTGCGCCTCGGTGAACTCGATCATCCATACCGGCGCCACGCCGGTGCTGGCCGACATCGACCCGCGCACCATGAACATCGACCCCGCCCGCGTGGCGGAGAAGATCACGCCGCGCACGCGCGCCATCATGCCGGTGCACTTCGCCGGCCGCGCCTGCGACATGGACGCGCTCACCGCGCTGGCGAAGAAGCACGACCTCATGATCATCGAGGATTGCGCGCACGCCATCGAGACCGAGTACCACGGGCGCAAGGCGGGGCTCTTCGGCGAGTTCGGGTGCTTCAGCTTCTATGTCACCAAGAACGTGATCACGGGCGAGGGCGGCATCGTGGTCGCGAAGGACGACGCGAGCGCCGCGCGCATCAAGGTGCTCGCGCTGCACGGCATGAGCAAGGACGCGTGGAAACGTTTCAGTGACTCCGGGTGGGTCCACTACCAGGTCATCGAGGCGGGCTTCAAGTACAACATGATGGACATCCAGGCCGCGATGGGCATCCACCAGTTGAAGCGCGTCGAGCAGAACTGGAAGCGGCGCGAGCAGATCTGGAAGCGCTATAACGAGGCGTTCCGCGAGCTTCCCATCGGCATCCCGGCCGACCCCGAGCCCGACACACGCCACGCCTACCATCTCTACACCATCATGGTCGACGAGACGCGCTGCGGCATCAAGCGCGACGACTTCCTCTCCGCCATCCAGCGCCACAACATCGGCGTCGGCGTGCACTACCTCAGCATCCCCGAGCACCCCTACTACCAGGGCCACTACGACTGGAAGCTCGAGGACTACCCGCACGCGGTGCGTACCGGTCGGCAGACCGTGAGCCTGCCCATCGGGCCGAAGCTGACCGACGCGGATGTCAGCGACGTGATCGAAGCGGTCCGCCGCGTGCTGAAGCGCTCCTGAGCGGCCCGTTCACTCCTTTTCTCCAGAGCTTAAGGACAAGCCCGGACGATCAATTCGGGTGCCGTGCGGATTGGTGTCCTCATGCATGCCACGTATCCTCGGGTTGCCCTCTTCCACGGCTCCCCGCGGCAGAGGATTTGTTGCGCGAATCACAGAAATAACGAAAATCATCTGAAGGAGAATCAACATGAAGTTAGAAAACCTGCGGGAGCTGTACATCCACGAGCTCCAGGACCTCTACGACGCCGAGAACCAGATCATCAAGGCCATGCCGAAGATGATCCGCAGCGCCACCACCGGCTCGCTGAGCAGCGCGCTGCAGGAGCATCTCGAGCAGACCAAGGAGCAGGCCATCCAGCTCGAGGAGCTGTTCTCCAAGTTCCAGGAGAAGCCCCATGCGACGAAGTGCAAGGGGATGGAGGGGCTGCTCAAGGAGAGCGAGGAGACCGTCAAGGAAGACATGGACCCCGAGGTCAAGGACGCCGCCATCATCGTGGCGTGCCAGAAGGTCGAGCACTACGAAATCGCCGGCTACGGCAGCGTGAAGACGTTTGCGCACCTGCTCGGTGACGACCACGCGGCGCGCGTGCTCGAGAAGATCCTGGCCCAGGAGAAGGAAGCCGACCAGAAGCTCACCATGCTCGCCGAGGAGATCAACGTCGAGGCCGCCGGCGGCGTCACGAGCGAGTCCTGGCGGGAGAGCAGCCGGCACGAATCGGAAAAGGCCGAGCAGTTCGGTTCGAAACGGGACACGGCGTTCAGCCCGAATCCCTCGGGCGTGACGAACCAGCCGGGCAGCCCGGGTTCGCCGCGAACGCATCGCGACAACTCGTAGCTCCCGCCGCCGCGAAAGCGAAGACCGGGAGCGGCGCGGCTCCGCACGCGCCCTTCCGGTTTTCCTTTTCCGGCGTTTCTGCTATGGTCACGGCACCGGTTGCTGCGCCAACGAACCCGTGAACCCGCGCTGAAACGAATACGCCGCCACCTTCCCGAACCACTGTGACCTCCCGGGCGCTGCACACACTCCTTCACACCATCGTCGATTACGCCGGCCTTTTTCCGCCCGCCGGTCTCAGCATGGACCGCGCGCTGGCGCTGTACGCGTCGTACCAGCAGTCGACGCACGCGTGGATGCTGGCGCGCTTTGTCGTGCCCGTCGCGCGGCTCGACGAGTTCAAGCACGCGATGCACGTGACGGGCGTTCCCTACGAGAACCCGTGGCGGCTCTCCGCACTGCTCGGCGATGACGCGGAGAGCGACGTCACCACCGTGCTGGCGTTCAACGCGGCCCGGGAGCAGGCGATGATCGACGCGCTCGAGGTGAAGGCGTCGACGACGGACGCGATCGACGCCATCGCCCGCCTGGTTCCGCCGGGGATGAAGGTGTATGTCGAGATCCCCATCGACCGGGATCCGCGCGAACTCGTCGCCGCGCTGGCACAGCGCCGCCTGCGCGCCAAGATGCGGACCGGCGGCGTCGTGCCCGGTGCGATTCCGCCCTCCGACCAGGTGGCGCGGTTCCTCCGCGCCTGCTACGCCGCCGGAGTAGGCTTCAAGGCGACCGCCGGTCTCCACCACCCGCTGCGCGCCGACCAGGCGCTTACCTACGAACCGCATTCTCCGCGTGCCGTCATGCACGGGTCCCTGAACGTGTTTCTCGCCGCGGCGCTTCATTACAACGGACTCACCGCGCGCGACACCATCGACCTGCTCGAGATGGACACGCTCGATGGTGTCGTGATGGATGACGAGAAGATTTCGTGGCGCGAATACACGGTGACCGTGGCCGAACTGTCGACGATCCGCCGGCGCCACGCGGTGTCCTTCGGCTCGTGCTCGTTCGCCGATCCGGTCGATGACCTGCAAACCATGGGGCTGCTCACATGACCAATGAAACGCACCGTCCGGACCGCCGCTCGTGGGTCGAATCGGCCAACGCGCCGCGGTCCGATTTTCCCATCCAGAACCTCCCCTTCGGGGTGTTTCGCGGGGCCGGTGACGACACGCCGCGTATCGGCGTGGCGATCGGCGATCGCGTGCTCGACCTGACCGCGCTCCGTGCGGGACTCTTCGACGCCGATGCGCGCGTCGCCGTGGAGGCGTGCGCCGAGCCGTCGCTGAACGAGTTCATGGCGCTGGGCCCGTCGAGCTGGAGCGCGCTCCGGCGCCGGCTCGGCGACCTGCTCGATGCCCGCGCGAGCGACGCGAAGAGCCACCGCCGCGCGGTGGAGCCGTCGCTGGTGGCCATGCGCGATGTCGAGATGCTGCTGCCCGCCGAGATCGGCGACTACAGCGACTTCTACGCCAGCATCCACCACGCCACCAACGTGGGCAGCATGTTTCGTCCCGACAACCCGCTGCTCCCGAACTACAAGCACGTGCCCATCGGCTACCACGGACGCGCCTCGTCGATCGTGCCGTCGGGCACGGCGGTCCGTCGCCCGGAAGGACAGACCAGAGCCGATGACGCGGAGGCGCCGTCGTTCGGAGCGTCGCGCATGCTCGATTACGAGGTGGAGGTGGGCGCGTTCGTCGGGCCGGGCAACGAGCGCGGCGTGCCGGTTCCGATCGCGCGCGCGAACGAGCACCTGTTCGGGCTGTGCCTGGTGAACGACTGGTCGGCGCGCGACATCCAGAAGTGGGAATACCAGCCCCTGGGTCCGTTTCTCGCCAAGAATTTCGCCACCACGGTGAGCCCCTGGGTCGTCACCATGGAGGCGCTGGTGCCCTTCCGGCGCCCCGCCTACGCGCGGCCCGACGGCGATCCGTCGCCGCTGCCGTACCTCAGCGATGCGGATGACATGCGCGCGGGTGGATTCGCCATCACCATCGAGACCTACCTCGAGACCGCGGCGATGCACGAGCAGCAGCTCCCGCCGTTCCTGGTTTCGCGCGGCGACTTCGGCTCGATGTACTGGACGTTCGCGCAGATGCTGGCGCACCACGCGTCCAACGGATGCAACCTCCGCCCCGGCGACCTGATTGCGAGCGGCACCGTGTCCGGCCCGGCGCGCGAATCGGCGGGGTGCCTGCTGGAGCGCACGTGGCGGGGAACCGAGCCGCTGGCGCTGCCCACGGGGGAGAGCCGCCGGTTTCTCGAAAACGGCGACACGGTGGTGATCTGCGCCTTCTGCGAAGCGGAGGGTGCGGTCCGGATCGGTTTCGGGGAGTGCCGCGGCACGGTGATGGTGTAGACTCCGTCGCGTACCGCTCAACACGAAAGGACCTCTGTCATGCCCGGCTTTGCCGCACTCAATCGCGAAGGGAATTCGTTCGAGTTCGATTCAGCCCGCGTCGACGCGTTGCGGGCCGCCCTGCGCGGCACCCTGGTCGGCGCGAACGACGCCGGCTACCACGAGTCGCGCTCCGTCTGGAACGCCATGATCGACCGTCGGCCGGCGCTCATCGCGCGCTGCATTGGCACCGCGGATATCATCGCGTGCGTCAACTTCGCGCGCGAGACCGGTATCGCGCTCTCCATCAAGGGCGGCGGGCACAACATCGCGGGGCTGGCGGTGGCCGAGGGTGGTCTCATGATCGACTGCTCGGGGATGCGTGGCGCGTGGGTCGATCCGAAGGCGCGCATCGCGCACGCGCAGGCGGGCTGCACGCTCGGCGACGTGGACCGCGAGACGCAGGTTCACGGGCTGGCCGCCGTGCTGGGCTTCGTGTCGCTCACCGGCACCGCCGGTCTCACGCTGGGAGGCGGCTTCGGGTACATCTCGCGGCGTTTCGGCTACACCACCGACAACGTGAAATCGATGACACTGGTCACGGCGGACGGAAAGCTCGTGCGCACCAGCGAACTCGACAACGCGGACCTGTTCTGGGGGCTGCGCGGCGGCGGTGGAAACTTCGGAGTTCTCACCGACATCGAGTACGCGCTTTACCCCCTGGGCCCCGAGATCTACGGGGGCGGGATTGCGTGGTCCGCGGAGCAGGCGCCGGAAGTATTCAAGCTCTACGACAAGATCGCCAGCGAGGCGCCGCAGGAGCTC
>DASVAK010000273.1:0-3769 GCA_036376395.1 Candidatus Krumholzibacteriia bacterium | reverse complement strand
ATATCATGCTGGCCGCGGGGATCGGGCACGACCGCATCGTGCATGTCGCGCAGTTGAGCCCGGACCCCGACGGCGACAGTGCGGTGACGCCCGGGGAAGAGCGCGTGCTCGACGGCCTGCCGCCGCGGTTTCTTGCCTATGTCGGCCGGCTCAGCACCGAAAAAGGAGTCCACGTCCTGCTCGAGGCCATGCAATCACACCCCGGCATTCCGCTCGTGATCGTGGGCGACGGACCGCAAGCCGACGACCTGCGTGCGCGCTCCGCGTCGATGGCGCTCGTCAACGTGACCTTCGCCGGCCGGCTGGGGCGTGGCGCCGTCGAGCGTGTGCTCGAACGATGCACGGCGCTGGTGGTTCCGAGCGTATGGGCGGAGAACGCCCCCATGGTGGTGTTCGAGGCAGCGCGCGCGGGAACGCCCGTGATCGCCAGCCGGTCGGGCGGGCTGGGCGAGCTGCTCGACCGCATGGCCGGCCGCGCCGTGCCGGCGGGCGACGCGGTAGCGCTGGCCGATGCGATCCATCACGCGTGGCGCGCGGATGACGCCCGCATGCGCGAACAGGTGCGCATCGCGTGGGCACGGCACGGCGCCGCGCACGCGACGCGGGCGCACCTCGAGGCGGTCGAGGCGGTGTACCGGCGCGTCATGGCGCCGGCGAAGGCGGCCGCATGACCCGTCGCACCGGAATGCGCCCGTTGCGGATCGCGATGATCGGGCAGAAGGGGATTCCGGCGCGCTACGGCGGCGTCGAGACCCACGTCGAGGCGATTGCCACCCGGCTGGCCGGGCGCGGGCACGAGGTGTGGGCGTTCTGCCGCTCGCGCCTTCGACCCGGCCTCGATGGCGAGCCCCTACCCGACGGCTACCACGAGAACGGCCGCTCGGCCGAGTATCACGGCGTTCGCCTCGCGTACCGGCCGAGCCTTCACACCAAGCATACCGACGCGGCCAGCCACGCGCTGTGGTGCACGGTCGAGGCGTCGTGCGCGCACCGCTTCGACCTGGTGCACCTCCACGGCATCGGCCCCTCGTCGTGCGCGCCGGTGGCGCGGCTTTTCGGCCGCCCGGTGGTATCGACATTCCACGCCCTCGACTGGCGGCAGGTGAAGTGGGGGCACCGCGCGCGTGAACTCCTCCACCGCGGCGAGGCGCTCGGGGCGCGCCACAGCGACGCCATCATCGCCGTGTCCCGCCTCATGCAGGCCCACGTGCAGGCCGCTCACGGGATCGACGCGACCTACATCCCCAACGGTGCGGCGCCGCACGACGCGCCGCCCGACCCGGCGCCGCTCGCGGAGTGGGGATTGAAACCAGGCGGCTACATTCTGACCGTGGGTCGGATCATCCCCGACCGCGAGCTGCACACGTTGATCGAAGCGTTCAACCAGTTCCCGTCGACGCTGCGACTCGTGATCGTCGGCTCGGAAACCCCGCGCAGCGCGTATTCCGACTCGCTCCAGCGCTCGGCGGGCGAGCGTGTGACCTTCACCGGCGACGTCTTTGGCGAGCGCCTGCAGGCGCTGTACGGGCACGCCCTGTTCTACGTGCTGGCATCGCGTGTCGAAGGTCTCCCCATCACGGTGTGCGAGGCCATGGCGCACGGCAAGGCGCTGGTGCTCAGCGACATCCCCGAGAACGTCGAGGTCGGCGGCGCGGCCGCGCGCTATTTCCGGTGCGGCGACGTGAACGCGCTGCTCGAGGCGCTCTCCGAGCTCGCCTCCGACGAGAGCGTGCGCCGCCGGCTGGGCGACGAGGGGAAGAGGCGGTGCGCGACGGTCTACAACTGGGACCTGGTCACGGACCAGGTCGAAGGGCTCTACTACCGCATCCTCTCCGGGGGGAATTTCGCTTCGCGCGCCGATTGACACGGTGCTATCTTCCGGCCCATGCCACGTTGGATTCGAACCAGCGCCTGCGCGATCGCCGTCGCGATCCTGGCCGGCTGCGGCGCCACCGCCCCCGCAAAACAATCGACCGGTCGCGTCGAACCCGCCCCGACGGGGAAGGGATACGATTTCCGCTCGGAAGGGAAGATTCCCCCTCCGGCGGGAGGGTCGGCCCGGCCCGAGACCGACGTGGAAGAAATTGCCGTCGCTGACAGCAGCGGCATCGAGGTCAGCGAGGCGGACGCGCCGCGCGACAGCGCGCCGCCGCCCGCGCCGGTGACGGCCGCCGCGATCGCGGAGGGCTTTCGCATCCAGCTTTTCGCGTCGGCGGATCGTGACGTGGCCCAGGGCGCGCGCGACGTGGCGGCCCAGCGTCTCGGCATGCCCGCCTACCTCGACCTCGATGGCGGTGTCTACAAGGTGCGCGTGGGCGACTTCCAGCGCCGTGAAGACGCCGACGCCGCGCTTCCGGCGGTGCGCGCGAAATTCTACCCGGATGCCTGGATCGTGCCCGCCCGCGTCAACGTCCCGTCGCGCTGACCGGCTCCCCGGAAGCGGTTGACATATCGGCCCAAACCCATATAATGGCCGTCTCGATAACAGGTTTCTCGGAGCGGGAATAGCTCAGTGGTAGAGCTCCACCTTGCCAAGGTGGATGTCGCGGGTTCGAATCCCGTTTCCCGCTCCATTCTCATTTTCTCAGCCGCGTCATGTCGTTAAAGCCACCCCACGGGTCGCCCCTGCGTTTGAGCCTGCTCCTCGTAGTCGGTCTGCTCGGCTACATCATGTGGCTCCTCGGGGACTGGTATGTCGCCGGGTTCGTGCTCACCGGAGTGGTGGTCCTGCTCGCCCAGGTGGCCGCGTACCTGGCCCTCATCTGGGCGGTCGTGAGCCTCCTCGCACGCGTCCTTCCCGGACGATGGAAGACCCCTTTCCAGGAGCGGCGCCGCCAGACCGTGCTGGTCGCGGCGACATCGCTGTTCATCCTTTATCGCGTGGGCATGCTGGCCAACATGGCATGGCTGCCGTCCCGGTACTCCCTGTTGAGTTTGATGGGGAATGCCGTCCTGCTGGTTGGCACCGGCCTGCTGGTCAAGGTACTGCTGAAGCTGCGCCCCGACCGGGTGCTCCCCTACGCGGCGATCGCCGTCGCCACGGTTGTGCTCACGTCCGGCCTGCGCGCGAGGGCATCGGGAACGCCCGCGGTTGCGCCGGGCGGGCAGCAGACCGCGCAGACCGCTCAGGCCCTCGCCACGCTGCCGTACATCGCCTTCGTGCCCGAATCAGAGCAGGCGGTCAGTCCCGGGATCGGGTACGTGGACACCGTACGTTCCTTCCAGGGCTTCAACCTGTGTGCATCGCTGGTTGCCCCGCGCGCGTTTCTCCTCGACATGAAGGGCAACGTCGTACACGAGTGGAACAAGGACATCGACCCGGGATACCCCTGGGAGTTTGTCCGGCTCTGTCGCAACGGGGATCTGCTCGTTTCCATCCAGGACCGCAAGCTGGCGCGCCTGGATTGGAACTCGCGAATCAAATGGATGCGAAAGCTGCGATGCCATCACGACATGACCGAGGCGCCCAATGGCGACATCCTGGTGCTGCAGCGATCGTACGGATTCACGACGGTTCATGACCTCCCCACACCGTCCCGTGACGACCACGTCGTGGTCCTTTCGGCGGCGGGCGAGGTGAAGGACGAATTCTCGATCGGGCACTCCCTCCGCGATGCCGTCCCCGTTTCGTGGGCACTCCGTATATGGCGCTGGCAGCTGACCAATGTGAGGACCTCGATTCAACGCCGGATGCAGAACTCATTCATGTTCGACAAGGGCTATATGGACCTCCTGCACACCAATACCGTGACCGCCGTTGACCGCAACT
>DASVAK010000270.1:0-13023 GCA_036376395.1 Candidatus Krumholzibacteriia bacterium | reverse complement strand
GGATGGAAACCGGGTGCGGCAGCCTGTACGTCACCACCAACGACACCGAAAGCGGGGCGTTCGAGCTGTTCGCGCAGATCGGCAAGGCGGGCGGGTGCGCGGCGTCGCAGACCGAAGCCATCGGACGGTTGGTCTCGCTCGCGCTGCGCTCCGGCGTCGATCCCGGCGCGGTCGCGCGCCAGCTCCAGGGCGTGCGCTGTCCGTATCCCTCGTGGAACAAGGGGCACAAGGTGCTCTCGTGCGCGGACGGTATCGGGCAGGCGCTCGCGCGCTCGATCGAGAACGGCGAAGCGACACCGGCGACCGCGTCGAACGGAAACGGCTACGCCCGACGGCGCGCGGAGGCGCTGGCCGGGAGTTGCCCCGAGTGCGGCAACGAGCTCGAGTTCGAGGGTGGGTGCGCGGTGTGCCGCTCGTGCGGCTACTCGCGCTGCTAGCCCGGCCCGGTTGCGAAAGACGGCGGGGACGTGTTATCGTCTCCGCCGTCGAACACCCCACGCAGGTGCGCCTGAACAGGGCTGCACCTCACTTCATGCCGGTCCCGTGGGCCGGCGGTCGCAATCAACCCCTTACTCCCGAAAGGTGAAATCATGAAACGCGTTGTTTGTAGCGCTGTCGCGCTGACGATGTGTCTGTCCGTCGCGGCTTTCGCCGCGGACGAGAAGAAGCCGGCCGGCGCCGCTCCCGCCGCCATGGACCCGATGGCGATGGTCTCGCCGGGCGAGCACCACAAGCACATGCAGAAGCTCGTGGGCGAGTTCGATTACACCATGAAGATGTTCATGCCCGGCCAGCCGGCGCAGGAATACAAGGGCCACCGCAGCGCCAAAATGATCCTGGGCGATCGCTATCTCGACGAGACTTACACCGGCACGTTCATGGGCATGCCCTTCGAGGGCCACGGCACCATGGCGTATGACAACGTGCAGAAGAAATACCTCAACACGTGGATCGACAACATGGGCACCGGCCTCATGTTCGGCAGCGGCACGTGCGATGCCAACGGCACGTCGTGGACGATGAGCGCGGACATGGCCGACCCGATGTCGGGCGCGATGCTCAAGACGCGCAGCGTGACCAAGGTCGTGGACGCGGACCACGTCTCGTTCGAGATGTTCGCGCCGGGCCCGGATGGCAAGGAAATGAAGATGATGGAGATCGTGGCGACGCGCGCGAAGTAAGCACGTAAGCACGGACCGCGATGTTCAAATAAGAGGCCGCGTCCTTCGGGACGCGGCCTTTTTCTTTTGCCGGGCGATGAGGTGGTCAGGCCGCGGCGTGGGCGCGCGCGTGCTCCTTGGCCAGGTGGCTGGTCGGAATCTTGAGGCCGATCATGTCCCACGGCAGGATCTCGTCGGTGGAGCGCGCGCGCAGCGCGTACCAGTCGGCATCCACGCCGGTGTCGCGGAATACCTCTTCCCAGCGCCGGATGTCGAAGGTCTCGGACCACGCGTCCATGCGCAGCCCGGCCTCGCGCGCGCGCAGCAGGGTATCGGCGAGGCGGCGGTCGCCGCGCGAGAACACCGCTTCGAGGTAGCTGGTGTTGACGTCGTGGAACTTGAGCTGGATCTGCGACGATCGGTTGTAGCTCCTGAGGTACCTCTGCTTCGCGATCAGCTCCTCGCGCGTGCTCATCGCTTCCCACTGGAACGGCGTGTGCGGTTTCGGAATGTGCGACGAGACCGAGCAGTTCACCTGCGCGCGGCGACCGTGCGTGCGCATGCGCAGCTCGCTCGCCTCGCGCGCGAGGTCGACGATGCCGCGCAGGTCCTCGTCGGTCTCCGTCGGCGCGCCGATCAGGAAGTAGAACTTCACCAGCCGGTAGCCGGCCGCATACGCCGCTTCGCACCCCGCCATGAGGTCCGCGTTCTTGATCGGCTTGCGGATCACCTCGCGCAGCCGGTCCGTGGCCACTTCGGGCGCCATGGTGAGCCCCGACTTGCGCACCGTGCTGGTGAGCCCCGGCAGGCGCTTGAGCTCGGGGCCGACGCGCAGCGACGGCAGCGAGACGTTCACGCGCCGAGCGGCAAATCGTTCGTGCACCGCCTCCAGGAGCTCGATGATGCCGGGATAGTCCGCGGTGGAAAGGCTGGTGAGGCTGATTTCATCGTAGCCGGTCTGCCGGTACGCGGCTTCCGCCAGCTCGAGCACCTTGCCGATGGATCGCATCTTGAGCGGACGGTAGTGCTGCACCGCCTGGCAGAAGCGGCACTGGTTCGGGCAGCCGCGCATGATCTCGATGTTGATGCGATCGTGCACCACTTCGACGTTGGGCATGACGGGATGGGTGGGGAAGGGCGCGTTCTCGAGGTCCCACACCGTGGTCTTGGGAATGCTGAGCGGCGCCGGCAGCTGCGCGTCGATGCGCGCGATGGTGCCGTCGTCGTGGTAGTCAATCGTGTAGAGCGACGGCACGTACATACCCGGGATCGTCGCCAGCATGGTGTGCAGCTCGGTGCGCGGGCGAGCGCTGCGACGCCACTGCTTGATCGCATCCAGCGTGCGATGGATCACGTCCTCGGCGTCGCCCACCAGGATGGCGTCGAAGAAGGGCGCCACCGGCTCCATGGCCAGCGTGATCGAACCGCCGCCCAGGATGACGGGGTCGTTGATGCCGCGATCGGCGGTGAGCCGCGGGATGCGCGCGAGCTCGAGCATGTTGAGCAGGTTGGTGAACCCCAGCTCGTACTGCATCGAGAAGCCGATCACGTCGAAGCGGTCGAGCGGCGTGAAGGTCTCGAGCGTCACCAGCGGCAGCTCGCGGCGGCGCAGCTCGTCCTCCATGTCGATCCAGGGTGCGAACACGCGCTCGGCGCACGCGTCGGGCCGGCGGTTGATGATGTCGTAGAGAATCCGCAGCCCGAGGTGCGACATGCCGATGGCGTAGGTGTCGGGAAACGCGAGCGCCACCTTGAGGTCGACCGAGGCGTGGTCCTTGACGATCGCGTTGCGCTCGCCGCCGGCGTACTGGCCGGGCTTCGAGACGCGCGGGAGGACTTCGTCGAAAAGAATGTCGCGCAGATTCTTTGTCATAAAGGGTGGTGCATTGTACCCCGATTTGGCCCCCCTGTCACCCCCGTGTATACTTCGCCGGCCATGCCCGAATTGCCCGAAGTCGAGACCGTGGCGCGCGAGCTGCGCGCCATCCTGCCCGGAAAGCGCGTGGTCAGCGCGTCCCTGACGGCGCCCGATCTCTATAGAAAGAACAGCGCGCGGATCGAGACGCTCGCGGGGGCGCGCATGGTCGAGGTGGGCCGCCGCGGCAAGGCGATCGTGATCGCACTCGAGGGCCGCGACGCAGCGAATCGCCTCGTTGTCCACCTTGGAATGACCGGCAATCTCGTGTGGTCCCGCGCGGCGGAGCGCACGACGCGCGCCCACCTCCACGCGCGCTGGCGGTTCGACGACGGCTCGGAGCTGCGCTACTTCGACCCGCGCCGCTTCGGCTACATCTTCGTGGGCGACGCCGCGTCGGTGGACGGGACGCTTCGCATCGGCCCCGATCCGTTCCAGCTCGACGCCGGCGCGCTCGCCGAATTGCTGCGACACCGGCGCGCGCCGGTGAAAGCCCTGCTGCTCGCCCAGCACCTCGTCTCCGGCCTGGGCAACATCTACGTCGACGAAGCGCTCCACATTGCGCGCGTCCACCCGCTCACCAGCGGCGATCGCGCCTCGCGCCGCGCGGAGGAAATTCTCGCCGCCGCACGGCGTGTGCTCGAGCGCGCGATCCGCGCGCGCGGAACGACGCTGCGCGATTACCGGCGCACCGACGGCGCGACGGGGGAGTTCCAGCTCGAGCTGTCGGTGTATGGACGCGAAGGCGAGAAGTGCCGCGTGTGCGGGACGACCATCCGGCGCATCGTCGTCGGGCAACGCGGCACGCACTTCTGCCCGCGCTGCCAGCCGCGTCCGCGCGCTCTGCGGCCGGTCAGGAAGAGCGCGAAAACGCCACGCGCGGGTCGCTCGCGTCGCGCAGCCCCTCGCCGAGCAGGTTATACGCGGTCACGGTGATGAAGATGGCCGCGCCGGGGAAGATGGTGAGCCACCACGCGAAGTCCTGCTCGCGCGCGCTCGCCAGCAGGCCGCCCCAACTCGGGGTGGGCGGCTGGACGCCGAGGCCCAGGAAGGTCAGCGAGTTCTCGATCAGGATCGCGCTCGCGATGCCGAAGGTCGCCGTCACCAGCACCGGCGCCAGCGAGTTGGGCAGGATGTGCCGGAAGATGATCTTGCTGTCGCCCACGCCCAGCGCGCGCGCCGCCTCGGTGAACTCGTGGGCCTTGAGGCGGACGAACTCCGCGCGCGTGTAGCGCGCGATGTCGGTCCAGCGCGTGATGCCGATGACGAGCATGATGTTGTAGATGCTCGGCGGCAGGAAGGCGATGACGGCCAGGATCAGGAACAGGAACGGAAAGCAGATCACGATCTCGATCAGGCGCGACAGCAGGATGTCCGCCACGCCCCCGTAATAGCCCGCCAGCGCGCCGATGAACAATCCGATGAGGAGCGAGATGCCCGTCGCCACCAGTCCCACCTTGAGCGAAATCCCCGTGCCGTAGAGCATGCGCGCGAACACGTCGCGCCCCAGCTCGTCGGTCCCCAGCCAGTGGCGGTGGCCGGGATGCTCGAGCCGGCTGTCGAGCGACGTTGCGATGGGGGAATACGGAACCACCGGCATCACCAGCGCCACCGAATCGTCGTGCTTCACGTCCTCGAAGTCGAGCGTCGCGAGCTGAGGATAGCGGATGAAGTAGCGCAGCGGCACCATCTCGGCGACGGCGGGAAAGATGAGCCGATCGTCCCATCGCATCACGATGGGCTTGTTGTTGGCGATCACGGGCGCGAGCCACGACGCGAGGAACAGCGACACGATCACGGTCAGGCCGCCCATCGCGTAGCGGTCGCGGCGCATGCGCTTCCACACGATGCGGACGAAGCCGGGGCTCCGGGCCGAGCCGCTCCCGGCGGACGTCGCGGCGGGATCCATGGCGGCGCTGGCGGACGGGCTCACCGGTAGGTCACCCTCGGATCGGCCCACGCGTAGAGCAGATCCGCGATGAGCGTGCTCAGGAGCACCATCACCGCGGTGATGGTCGAGAGCCCCATCACCACGGGATAGTCACGCGCGAGCACCGCGCCGAAGAACAGGTTTCCCACCCCCGGCCACGAGAAGATCGACTCCAGGATGATGCTGCCGCTGATGAGGGTGGGCAGCAGCAGGCCGAGCAGCGTCAGCACCGGAATCAGCGTGTTCCGGAACACGTGCGTGTAGATGATCCTCGTCTCGTCGAGCCCTTTCGCGCGCGCGGTGCGGATGTAGTCCTGCCGGATCACCTCGAGCGAGGAGCCGCGCACGAAGCGCGAGAGGAACGCGAGCGATCCATAGGTGAGGCAAAACGTGGGCAGGATCATGTGCACGAACCTGTCCCACCAGTAGGGAAAGAAGCCAAGGTCGCGCGCGTCGATGGACACCATCCCGTTGATCGGGAGCAGCTTGAGCTTCACGCCGAAGAACATGATCAGGAGCAGCGCCACCCAGAACTCAGGCAGCGAATACAGCACGTAGAGCGCGGTGCCGCCCATCTTGTCGAAGCGCGAATGCTGTCGCAGCGCGGCATACAGTCCCAGCGGGACCGCGAGCACGAGCGCGATCAGGAATGAGGTGACGTTGAGCCAGAGTGTGGCGGGCAACCGCTCGACGATCTTCTGGGTCACGGGCCGGTGGTCGAGGAACGAGGTGCCGAAGTCCAGCGTGCAGACGCGCTTGAGCCACGTGAAGTAGCGGACGTGGACGGGCTCGTCGAGCCCGTAGAGGTGGAGCATCTGGTGGTACGCCGCGGGGGAGATGCGCGCGTCCATCTCGCCGCGATTGATGAGCTCCACCGGGTCGCCCGGGGCGAGATTGATCACGATGAACGTGACCACGGTGATGCCGAACAGCGTCGGGATCAACAACAGCAGACGCCGTATCGCGTAGTTGAGCATCGCGCGCTACGGCTTCGCCGCCACGCGGCCGTCGCCCTCGTCGATCCACCAGTAGTTGGCGCCCGGCCAGAAGTCGTACGGCCCGAGAGGGCCGATCTTGACGCCGTGAATCTTGCGCGCGATGGGCCGCTTGTCGGGCACGGTGTTGATGAAGGTGTAGGGCTGTTCGTCCGCCATGATGCGCTGGACACGATGGTAGATCTCGGCTCGTCTGGCCTGGTCGAACTCGGCGCGTCCCGCCACCAGCAGGCTGTCCACGATCGGATTGCTGTAGAAGCCGTGGTTGAGCCCGTTGGGCGGCGTCATCGACGAATGGAACGTGTCGAAGATGTCGGGGTCGAGGTCGAGGCGCCAGCCCAGCATGGCCGCGTCGAAGTCGCCCTTGTCGATGCGGTCGAAGAACGTGGCGCCCTCGATCTGCCGGATGTTTATCTTCACGCCGGCCTTCGTGCATTCCTCCTGCAGGAGCTGGGCGAATTGCGCCGCGGTGTTGCTTCCGCTGATGATGTTGAGCTCGAACTCGAACTTCTTGCCGGCCTTGTCGCGGATGCCGTCGCCGTTGGTGTCCTTCCAGCCGGCCGCTTCGAGCAGCGCCTTGCCGGCGGGCGGATCGAAGGGGAGCGGCTGCACGGTCTTGTCGTAGGCCCACGAGTTGATGTAGAACGGCCCGCTCACCAGCCGCGCGAAACCGGAATAGATCTTCGTATTGACGCTCTCGCGGTCGAAGAGCAGCGTCATCGCCTTGCGCACGCGCTTGTCGGAGAACCACGGGCTGCGGCAGTTCCAGGCGATGAAGTTGTAGCCGGGGAAGTAGTAGTCGACCTTGCGGAAGCGCGATCCGAAGTCGGGGTCGTTCATCTGCTTTTCCCACTGCACCTGGGTGGCGCGCATCTCGTCGAGCTCGCCCGCCTTGAGCATGTTGAGCGCGACCGCGTCGTCCTCGACCACCTTGAAGATGATGCGGTCGAGGTGCGCCTTTTCGCCGTAGTAGCCGTCGTAGCGGACGAGTGAGAGGTACTGCGACGACACCCACTCGTCGAGCCTGAACGGACCGCTGCCCACCGGCTTGCGGTTGGCGGGATGGGTGAGGAAGTCACCCTTTCCGTACACGTGTTCCGGAATCGGCCAGAGCTGCGTGATGGCGAAGAGCGCCGGCGCGAACGCCTCCTTCCAGACGAACACCAGGGAGTGGTCGTCCGGCACCTCGAGGTGATCGAGCTTCTCGAAGTAGGCCGCCTTGTTGATGGCGGGAATCTTGGGATCGCGCACCTTGTCGAGGGTGAACTTGACGTCTTTCGCCGTGATGGGCGTGCCGTCCTGCCAGTGCGCGTCGGTGCGCAGGCGGACGGTGATGCGGAGGTGGTCGTCGCTCACCTCGGGCAGGGCCGCGGCGAGCACGGGCACCATGTTGCCCTTTTCGTCGTAATCGAGGATCGGGTCGTAGATGTGCCGCAGCACGAAATTCTCGTACGCGGTCGTGTAGAGGACCCAGTTGAGGGTCTTGCATTCCGAGTCCAGGCGCCGGATGACGGTCCCGCCGTCGCGCGGCGTGGACGACTCCGCGACGGTGGAATCTCCGGTCGAAGCCTGGCCGCCGGTCTCCGTTTTCTTTCCACAGCCTGCCGCGAGCGCAAACAGGGCTAGACATGTGATCAGGCCGGCGCGACGGCGCATGATCGGACCTCCTGGTTTTGGCGGCGGGTGGGGCTCGCTGCCAGTCGCGCAGTGTAGCACCGCCCGTGCCGGGCGACGAACAATAATGACGACGGGGACGCCGCCTGTTTCCTCGACTTAAGTCTTTGGTTTGATTCAGGTAAGGAAAATGGAGGCGGGCCGGTTCGGCGCCCGGGCCGGAAGTGGCTACTTTACGACCACCACGGAGCTATGCTATACTCCTCCAGCGAGTTAGGAGCCAGGAGAGACTGGTCAGCCCCCGTTGCGCGTACCTCGACGCTGCATCGTCGCTGGTTGTCAATCGCCGCGGAATCGGACACACAACACAAGAGAAACCGCGCGGAGGTGTGCGATATGTTGAGCACGAAAAAGGGCATCGTGCTCGCCCTTCTCCTGGCGTCGAGCCAGGCCGGTTCTGCGCTTGCAGAGCCTTCTTATCTGATTTACCCCGCCAACGTTCCCACCGTGTTCCGGTATGACGTCGGCCGCTACGACGCCATCGAGCAGGGACAGGAGAAGTTCGACCCGTCCTACGCGATCGGCAACGTCATGCTGTGGGACCGCGTCGCGCAGCGTGTACCGGTCGAGATCTACAGTGCGCCGCAGCTGGTGGGCCTCGAGCCGGTCTCCGGCACGAGCGAATTCGTCATTTATGTCGACGAGTTCGACGTGATCGTCGATGGGTTCGGCACGGAGCCGCGCACCATCGGCAACCTGTGCCTGCGCTTCTGGCCGTACAACGTGATGGGCTCGGCGGTGCTGACGATCAACGGCGTCCCGACCAACAACCTCGTCGTCCCGCTGCCGTCGATGGACGCCACCACGCCGTCCGGCGACGGGTTTTTCGTCGGCACGAGCCTCCACCACGTGTCTTTCATCGGCGCGTCGGCGATGGAGATCGTGGCCTTCTCGGACAAGGACGGCGACGGGGGTTACCAGGGAACGCCCGCATACCGTATCGTGGCGCGGCATTCGCCCGTCGCCACCGAGGCCACGTCGTGGGGCAAGGTGAAGGCGCTCTACCGCTGATTGTCTCCCTGGCATCGTGAGAAAAAGGCGCGCGTGGAGTCACGCGCGCCTTTTTTGTGTGCGGTTTGAGGCTTTTGTTCGTCGCGTCACGACGAGCGCACGATCTCCTGCATCTCCTGCTCGGACAGGATGTGGTCCGAATGCTTGGCGCGCTCGAAGATGCGGTCGACCAGCGCGTCGGTGACCGGGATGGAGCGGTGCTCCAGCCAGAACCTGACGTTCGATTTTCCACTCATCGGCCCCACCTCGATCACCTGGCTCAACCCGAACTCGTCCGCGGGAACGCCGCTGTAGATCCGGTTCGCCAGCCACGCGTCGCCCTTGCGGTACGCTTTCGCGATGGCGTCGGCGTGAACGCCCGTTTGGGTGCGAAAGGCGTCGCGCCCCAGCACCGGGTAGTTGTCGGGGAGCGGAACACGGCAGGCAGTGGCGACACGGTGCGCGTACGCCGGGAGCTTCGTGAGGTCGTGGTCGAACAGGCCCATCAGCTTGAAATTCACCATGAGCATGTCGATGGGCGTGTTGCCCACGCGCTCGCCGATGCCCAGCATGGAGCCGTGGACGCGGTCCGCGCCGGCGAAGTACGCAGCGAGGGCGTTGGCCACGCCGAGGTCGCGGTCGCGGTGACCGTGCCAGTCGACCCCGATCGGTTTGCCCGATTTCTCCACCATCCCGCGCACGAAGCGCACCACCGCCGCGGCGCCCTCCGGCGTCGCGTGGCCGACGGTGTCCGAAATGCACAGGCGCTCCACGTCGTGGTCGATGGCCATGCCGTAGAGTCGCTCGAGCGTGCCGGGCTGCGAGCGGGTGGTGTCTTCGGTGACGTACATCACCGGGACGTCGTTCTTGTGCGCGAACTCGATCGCCGTCTCGCTCACTTTGAGCATGCGGTCGACGGTCCAGTCCTCGGCGAACTGCCGGATCGGGCTCGAGAAGATGAACAGCGCGGCCTGGCATTTGATGCCGGAGCGCTGCTGGATCTCGATGATGGGCGTGATGTCGTTCGGATGCGTGCGCGCGGCGGCGTACGGGTAGAGTTTCATCTTCGCGCGCGCGAGCTCCTGGCAGATGGCGAGCACGTCGGCGAACGCCTGCGGACCGGCGCCGGGAAGCCCGATGGCGGCGGAATACAGGCCGAGGTCCTCCATGAAGTGGAGGATCTCCAGTTTCTCTTCGATGGCCGGGTTGAAAACGGACGGTGATTGCAGCCCGTCGCGGAGCGTTTCGTCGTTCAGTTTGAGCGGGTAACGCGGGGCCGGCGGGCGCGGGTTCCAGTCATGAATCAGAGGCTCGAGTGTCGGTGTCGACATAATGATGCACCCCGGTTTCAACCTACCAGATGGAGCCGATGTCAGCAATAGCCATGGCGCCGCTTGCGCGACGCCCTTCCGGCTGGGTAATGTCGGAGCATGACTCCGGTTTCCACCCGCCCGCCCCACATCACGCTCGACCTCGACGCCGCGACGGCGCACCTGCGCGAGCGCGACCCGGTGCTGGCTGCGCTCGTGGAGCGCGTGGAACCGTACCGGTTGCGTCCCCAGCGAAGTCTTTTCGAGATCATGCTCGGCACCATCGTGTCGCAGCAGCTCTCGACGCGCGCGGCGGACACCATCTACGGCCGCCTGGCGGCCGCGATGGCGCCGGGCCGGCCCCGGCCCGCAGCGCTGCTCGCGCTCACCGAGGCGGAATTGCGTGCGTGCGGTCTGTCGCGCTCGAAGGCCGTCTACGTCCGCAACGTCGCGGAATCGTTCGTGAATGAGCGGCACACGCGGCGTTCGTTCACCTCGCTCGAGGACGCCGCGGTGATCGAACGGCTCACCGCCATCAAGGGCGTGGGCGAGTGGTCGGCGCACATGTTCCTCATCTTCGCGCTCCAGCGCCCCGACGTGTTCCCGATCGGCGACCTGGGCCTGCGCAAGGCGATGATGCAGAATTACCGCCTGCGCGCCAACGCGAAGCCGGCGCGCTTTCATCGCATCGCCGACGTGTGGCGACCGTGGCGTTCCGTCGCGACACTGTACATGTGGCGGAGCCTCGACGGGTGAGCAAAAGAAAACGCCGCCCGCATCGAGCGGACGGCGTCTTCGCGCGATTCTCTCGTGCCGCGGTTACTTGAGCAGCGGCAGTTCCGACGCGACCTGCAGGTCGATCGCCGAGCCGAGCGCCTGCTCCACCTGCGCCCAGCGCGCCGCCGTCTTCATGTCGACCGCCTTGCCCATCTTGCCCACGTACTTCTTGAGGGTCTTGGTGCGCGCTTCCTGCAGCTTGAACGCGCGGTTGATGAGGTCCTTCGCGGTGTCGTCGGTCATGGTGTCGTAGTTCGCCGCGTAATCCTTGATGAGGGTGACGCGCTCGTCGTTGAGCTTGACCATGTCCGTTTCATATTCCTTGTAGACCGGCCAGAACAGCTCGGACTGCGCCTCGGTGAGCTGCATGGCGCGGGTCACGATCGCCATCTTCTCGGTGCGAAGATCGGAGCGCATCAGCTCGATCAGGTCGGTCTGGGCGAATGCTGGCGCGGCGATGACGGCCAGCATCAGGACGGCGAGAATCATGTGAGTGAACTTGCGCACGGTTTTCTCCTTGATGATCGGGTTCGTGATTACTTCTTGGGTGGATAGTTCTGGAAAATACGGTGGACGACGTCGTTGATCTTCGCTTCGCGCTGCTCGGGGCTCGCGTCCGGATCCACCACGCCGGTGGCGCTGCCGCGCCAGGCGAGCTGGTGTGAGCCCGCGTTGACCATGTCGACGATGAGGGTTCCTTCGGTGTACTGGTACACGTCGACGCTGCGTCCCAGCCCGCCGCCCCAGTAGCTGCCCGCATAGGTGTAGCCCCAGTCGGTCACGTCGATCTTGTCCTTGGCCCCGGTGTAATAGACCACCAGCACGTCGGCGGAATCGTTCGGCGCGGCGAGCGTGAAGCCCTTCGCCGCCAGCTCGTTGTCGACGGCGCCGCGGATGCGCTTGTCGAGCAGCGAGTTGTTCGTCAGCGCCTTCTGCGCGCTGCCGGACGCATTCGTCATCGTCCGTTCGATCCATTTGTACGTCTTGAATGAATTGAAATTGCTGTCCATGTCGTAGTCGTATTTGATGTCGTACGACGAACAGCCGGCCAGCAAGGCAATGCCCAGCATGGCGAGCAGAACGTGGAATTTCATGGATCCTCCAATATCGGGGGTGTCGGGCGTTGTGGCCCGGAGATGACGACAGGCTAATTCGCCCGGCGCACCGGTGTCAAGGCGGCAGAAACCACTACTGGACGAGCTGCGCGCGCATACGGCGCGCGGCGATAGGCAGCGCGACGCACGACATCGCGAGCAGCGCGGCGACGTTCGCCAGCGGCGCCGGAGCGCCCGGCCCCAGCGCCTGCATCGACCCGATGGCGGTCATGGCCTGGCCGGTGGGGAGCAGGAGCGCCACTGCGCGCATCGCGCCGGGCACGATCTCGAGCGGCCACCAGCACCCGCCGAGCGCCGCGAGCACGAGCGAGATCATGACCCCGATCGCGCCGGCCTTTTCACTGGAACGGAAGAACGACGCTGCCAGCATCCCGATGGACGCCGCCGCGAGCATGAACGCGAACAGCACGGCCGCGAGGTGGAACCAGTTGACGTCCAGGCGCACGTGAAGGAGCAAACCGCCCACGCCCAGGATCACGATCACCTGCAGCGCGGCCCACACGAGCCGCGCGGCGATCTCGCCGAAGAGGATGTCACGCGGCGTCGCGGGACTCATCACGATGCGCCGGATCTTGCCGGAGCGCAGGTCGTCGACCCACAGCGAGAGGAAGAAGGTCATGACCTGGAACATGATGTACATGACGAGCATGGCGGGGAGCATGCGCTCGTTGCCGGTGACGAGCCTGGGCGGGGCGCCGAGTGGGGTGGCCTTGACGTCGAGGAGGGGCCTTGCGTGTGTCGGATCGTCCATTGAGCCCGGGTGGAACGCGGTGTAATACATCATCTCGCGCACCGTCGCCGCGACGGCCTGCGCGCGAATAGCCGGCGAATCGCCCTGGATGACACGGGCTTCGATCGGTCGCCCGTCCGTCATGCGCAGGTCGATGCTGTCGGGCAGCGCGACGCGAATGCCGTCGTTCCCGAGCTCGAAGCCCCGGCGCATCAAGTAGGTGGCAGCGATGTTCCGAATACGTGCTGGATTGTCTCCCGCGTCGAGGTCGACGCGCGTGGGCTTCGGCGGTCCGTCCGACCCGAACATGGAGCCGAACAACCACGCCATCGCGATGGGCGCCACGAGCGACCAGATGAGCGACTCGCGGTCGCGCGCGGCGAGCGTGAGCTCGAGCTTCGCGATCTTCCACCAGTTGCCGCGCATC
>DASVAK010000254.1:0-6837 GCA_036376395.1 Candidatus Krumholzibacteriia bacterium | reverse complement strand
AAAACCAACCGGTTGCTATAAGACGCATCTAACCGCCGCGCGACCCGCGGCGAAGAACGGAGACCGTCGATGGCAAGCAGAGCTCGGCTGACCGGTGCGCTCGTCGGCATCGCGTCGCTCGTGGTACTCGCGGGCGGCGCGCACGCGCAGGTGTTTTACTCGTTTCCCGGGGCGCACCCGGTAACCGACAGCGCCGTGGCGCTCGGCCTGGTGTCCGGCTTCGGCGACAACGTCGTGCGGCTGGGCGGCTTCGGCCGTTTCAACCTGTCGAGCTCGGCCGACCTGGGGCTCGAAGTGATGTGGGACAATGTCGACGCCGAGAACACCAGCGGCGACACGGATTTCTGGGGCGCGGGTCTGGACGGCAAGTATCTCATCGTGTCGGCCGACGGTGACATGCCGCTCGATATCGCCGTGCAGGCGGGTGGCGGCTTCGAGTCGCGCAGCGATTACCTGAACATCCACGTTCCCTTCGGCGGTCTCGCGAGCCACGACTTCATGATGAACGACGGGCGCCGCATCACGCCGTACGGCGGGGTGTACTTCGTCTACGACCACGTGAAGATCGACTATGCCGACGGGACGGATGCCTCGGACTCGGACTTCGACGTGGAGATGCGCGTCGGCGCGAGCGCCGAGATCGTGAAGCGCGGCAGCCTGTTCGCGGCGTTGCACGCGGGCAACGGCACGATGTTCTTCCTGGGCTTCAATACGGGGTTCTAGTATGAAGTTCGTCTGGAGCTAGCGATCAGAGCGCGCGGACGGCGATCACCTGCGCGGTGATATTGTCGCGACCGCCCTGCTCGTTCGCCATCTTGATCATCTTCTTGCACGCTTCCTCGGGAGGGAGCGTCCCCATCACCACCGACAGATCGATGTCGGACAGGTAGGCCGTCAGGCCATCCGAACACAACAGGAACACGTCGCCGCGCTGGAGCTCGACGCTCTCGGGCGTTTCCGCGGAGACATCCGGCTGGGCGCCCAGCGAGCGCGTGATGACGTTGCGCCGCGGGTGCGTGCGCGCGTCCTCGTCGGACAGAATGCCCGAGCGCACCATCTCGCCCACGATGGAGTGGTCGCTGGTGAGCTGCTGGATCTTTCCGCGCCGCAGCAGGTAGCAGCGCGAATCACCCACGTGGGCGATGTAGGCGCGCCCGGCGTGCAGAGCGAGCGCGGTGCACGTGGTGCCCATGCCGAACAGCGTGGAGTCGGCCACCGCCTCCTGGATGATGGTCTGGTTGGCCTCGTGGAAGGCGTGGGCCAGCGCCTCGGAACGGTCGCCGCTCGAATCCGCCGTATAGAACGCGAGCACCGTGCGCACCGCGATCCGGCTCGCGATCTCGCCGCCCCGGTGGCCGCCCATCCCGTCGGCCACGACGAATACCACGCCGCGCTCCGCGATCTCCTCCGGGGTCTCCGGCACGAATTGCCCGTGGGAGTCCTCGTTGTTCATGCGGACGCGGCCGCGGTCGGAATGGGATGCGAATTCGATGGTCAACATGGTGTCCGTCGGCGAGACGGTCTCCAAGACTACGGGGAAGTTTTGTCCGCGTCAACGAGCACCCCGGCGCCGGGGCACAATCCTGCCAGAACAGTGCCAACCACCGGGCCTTCCTTGGCACGTTTTACGCTCCATGCGGCCGAATACCCGCACCGGGAGGCCGGCCACGGACGGCCGCCGCAGCGGTGCATTTCCAGGAGACCGACCGGATGGATCAGACCACGCACGCCGGGCCCGCCCGCATCGACGACCTGATCGCGGCCTACCGCGAGCTGCAGGCGCAGTTCGACCGCGCGCGCGATCGCCTGCGCCGCGCGGATGAGAACCGGAACACGGTGCAGCGCCGCATCTACGACCGCGTCCGCGGCGAGTACGACCGCGAGCTCGACGCCATCCGTGCCCGCATGTCTCCGCTGCGCGACGAGATCAATCGCGTCCATGAAGCGCTCGAGGCGCAGTGCCGCGAGGCGGAGGCGGCGCTCCACACCGTGGAGGAGGAGCTGGCCGAGGCGGAGTTCCGCCATCGCACCGGCGAATACGAAACCACCAACTACAACGGGATGCGTCTTTCGCTGGATGCGCGCGCCGAGGAGGCGCGCACGCGACAGGCGCTCATGCGCGCCACACTCGATGCACTGGACGGAATGCGAAACACGGACGAACCGGCGCCACCGGCCACGGACGCCTCACCGGTGAGCGTTGCCGTCGCGCCGGAGCCGCTTGCGGTCGAGCCCGCACCGTCCGTGGTGCTCGAACCGGTCGTGGCCGTGACGTCGGAAACGGATGGTGTCAAGGAGCAGGCGCCGTCGCGATTCGGCGGCGAGCCCGAGTTCACCGGGGCCGAGCTCGACCTGGATCACGAAGCGGCGGTTCCGAAGATGGATGACATTCTCCCCCACCGTCCGGTATTGAGCGCGAAGCGTGTCGCCGCGACGGCCGCTCGTCCGGAGGGGTTCGAGAATCCGCACGACTGGATCACCGAGATGGCGCCCGATGCCGCGCGCGAACGCCGCGCTCGCGCCGAAGAATCCGCCGTCGCCACGGCGACCGAGCCCAAACCCGCGCCGGCACCGGAGGCGACCGAGCTCGCCAACGCGACGCCACCCAGCCCCGCGCCGGCCGCGAGCTTTCCGAGCCTCGTGTTCGTGTCGGGACCGCACGCCGGCCAGTCGATCGCGCTCCTGCCCACCTCGCTCACCATCGGACGCGAGCACGACAACAACATCGAGATCAAGGATCCCGACGTGGCGCGCTACCACGCGCGCATCCTGCGACAGAAAGACCAGTATGTCGTGGAAGACCTGAACAGCTCGACGGGAACCTGGGTGAACGGGGAGCGAACGCAGCGCGCCGTGCTGACGCACGGGGACGTGATTCGCCTGGGGCAGACGGAGCTGGCGCTCGATTTCGAGTGGACGTCCGCGTCGGCGGATTGAACGGCCGGCGTCGCGGCTAGATCCGCTCGACCATTCGTTCTTCGACCCATCCCGACAGATCGCCCGGCAGGTCGACGCGCACCCACCCGCTGCGACCGTCTCCCACCGCCACCACGGTGCCCTCGTGGACCTTGAACTGGATGGTGGCGTCCTCGCTGGGACCGCTGTACACCGCCACTTCCTGCGTCACCACCACCGCGCGCTGCGCCACCTTCGAGTCGCGGATCTTTGCGTTCGCCGAGCCCGCGAATACCAGCGCGAACACGGCCGTGATCACCATGCCGAGCACGAGGTCCTGCGACATGGTGAGGCCGAAGAGTCGCGCCGGCGAAATCCACGACGCCACGCGGTAGATCGACTGCACGAAGCGAGTGCGGCGGAACACGAGCATGAGCACCGCGATGGTGAAGAGCGCGTAGAAGGCGCACGCGACGAGCACGGACTCGCCCGCGGTAAGACGGCGGTGCCACGACAGCGCCGCGTTGCGCACACCCCCCTGCGCCGGCATGAGCTGCTGGTCGCGAAGCAGCGAACGAACCATGGCGAGATTGGCGCGCGTGTCGTCGCTGCGCGGCTCGATGCGGAGCGCGCGCTCGTACCACAGCACCGAGCGGCCGAGGTCGCCGGTTTTGAAGTAGGCGTTGCCGAGGTTGTAGTACAGGTCGGCGTTCACGACGCCGGCGCGGACGGTTTCGGTGTAGCGGTCGATGGCGTCCGCGTACGCGCCCGCCTCGTAGGCCGAATTGCCGGCCGCGAACAGCGCCTCCGGGCGATCCGCGTCGGCGGCCGTCGCGCGGCCGGTAACGCCGAGCGCAAGTGCCGCGACCACCAGCGTGCAGGCCAGTCGCTTCATGCGATCTCCCGCTCGATGGCGGCGAGCGACTCGCGCGCGCTCTTCGCGAGCTCGCGCCCGTCGTCGGCGCGCGCCGTGGCGGCGGCGTAACGCGCCATGTCGCACGCGCCGATCACGCGGCGCACGGTGTCGATGCGCGCCGGGTCGGCGTGTTTCGATTCCAGCCAGGTCGCGATCGTTTCGCTGGAGAGACTCGCCGGCGGGACATTGGCGCGGTCGGCGAAATACCCGACCACCGCGGTGTGCATGGCCGCGAATCCCTGCTCGGTCTTGCCGGCGCGGAACGCGGAGTCGGCCTCGACAAGACGCCGGTCGGCCTCGCGGAGCGCGCGGCTGGCGCGCGCAAACCCGATGTCCTCGCGCAACCGGCGGCGCCGGCGCTCGACCACCATCGCTCCGGCGAGCAAAAGGAGCGGCGCCGCCTGCGCGGCCATGAACCACGAGCGCTGGTAGAAGGGCGCGCCCGGCATGGCGAGGCTCGCCGGCGCGGGATGGATGAAGCGGATGTCGCGGTTCAACACCTCGAAATCGTCGCCGCCGCCGGCGTAGACGATCTTGCGGCCATCCTCTTTCGTCCCCGGATCGACGTGCACCGCGGCGGGCGCGGACTGCGCCACGCGGTAGCTTCGCTTCGCGGGGTCGAAGTACGCGATCTCCACCGGCGGGATGGTGAACTCGCCCTCGACCTGCGGCACGATCACGTACTGGAACTTGCGCTTGCCCGAGACCACGTAGTCGTTCTTGAACGAGTCGGTCGAGTTGCCCGACTCGTACGACTTGAACTTCTCGATGCCGGTGAGCTTCGGCGCCGAGAGCGTGCGCATGTTGCCGGTGCCGTTGATCTCCACCGTGATGTTGATGGGCTCGCCGACGTGCGCGTTCTGCTTGTCGGCGGTCATGGTCACGGCGAGGTTGCTCGCCACGGCGCCGGCGAACCCGGCCGGCTTGCCGGCCGCCGGCAACGCCTTCACGACGACCTGGAGCTCCTTCGTGGTGAGCGTGCGCGACTGTCCGAAGCCGCCGCGCATTCCGCGCGAGAGAAAATCGTTGATGTCGCCGCGGCCGAGATCATCCACCACGATGTCGACGCGCGCCTCGCCGATGGAGTAGGTGCCGGGCGCGGCCGGGAAATAGGCGCGCTTGATCTCGGACACCAGGAACTGCCGCCCGTGCAGCGTGGTGTAGAACTTGTTCTGCGGCGGCAGGTCTTCGACCCAGAATCCTTCCGACGAGGGCGGCGAATAGTTGGGGCTGCGCAGGAGCTCGACGCGCCCGTCGGTGTAGTAGCCCAGCGTCCAGGTGATCTGCTGGTTCACGTACACGGTGTCGCGATCCACCGTCGCGGCGACGAAGATGCTCTCGTCCTCGCCGGGCAGGTCGGAGGCGCGGCGCGAGGACGGCGCGCGCGACGGCGTCGCGCTGCTCGGCGGCACGTTGACGCCGGGCTGGGCGGCGACCACCGTGAGCTCGACCGAATTGGCCGTGTACTGCTTGTCGCCGATCTGGAACCGGATCGGCTCGATCTTGAAGGTGCCTTCGCGGCGCGGGCTCAGGATGTAGTTGTACGTGATCGACGAGTGGACCTGGCCGTTCACGAAGCTGAAATTCTGCGACGTCCCCGCCTCGTACTTCTCGAAGTCGTCGAGCGGGGGCAGGAGCGGGCTCGCCGAGCGCCGGAACTTCCCCTCCACCTCGATGGTGAGCATGGCCTGGCCGCCGACCTCGACCGTGGTCGGGTCGATGCTCGCGCGCACGGTCACGTCGTCCGCGAACGCGCGCGTTCCGCCCACGCAGAGCAGACCGAGCACCAGCCATGTCATCGTGCGGATCACGGCTACCAACCTACCAGTCCTTCCCCGATCGCTTCAACTTGCGGAATGCGGCCTTGCGGCGCTCCTGCTGGAGCTGCTGCTCGCGGTCCTCGAGCGCCTGCAGGATGCGCATCGCGTCTTCCTTCGAGAGCTTCTTCATCTCCTCGGGTGTCAGCGGCACCTGGGATGAGTCGGGCTGTCCCTGCGCCGACGAATCGGGCTGCGCCTTCTGGTCCTGCGGCGCGTTGGGATCGGGCTTCTGCTGCTTGTCCTGCTGCCCGTTCTTGTCCTGGTCGCCCGTCTTCGACGAGTCCGACTGCGACTGCCCCTGCTCGTTCTGGTCCTGCTTCTCGCCCTTGTCGCCCTTCTGCTTCTGCTGCTGTTGCTGCTGCTCCTGTTTCTGCAACACCGCCAGCTCGAGGTTGTGGCGCGTGTCCTCGTCGTCGGGCAGGTACTGCAGCGCCTGGACGTAGGACTCGACCGCGGCCGCGGCCTTGCCGCTCTTGAGCAGCGCGTTGCCGCGGTTGTAGAGCATCTTGCCCGTCAGCACGCTGTCGGCCGAGTAACTGCGCTGGTAATAATCGATCGCCTGCGGGTACTTCTTCTGCTGGTAGAGCGCGTTGCCTCCATTGTAGAAGGCGCCGTAGCTGTTCTTCGCCGGGCGCGTGCTGTCTCCCACGGCGGCGCGGTAAAGGTCGAAGGCCTTCGGGTACTCCTTCTCCTTGTAGGCCTTGTTCCCCGCGCTGATCTTGCCCCGGCTCACCGACTTCGCGGCGTGCGCGGGCGACGCGACGAGCGCGCACAGCGCGACGAACATGGCCGCGATCGCGCCCGTGTGCAGCACGCGACCGCGCGTCTCGCCGCGGCGGCTCGCGCGCGTGCCGATCGCAGTGTCGAGCAGGAGCGCGCCCAGCGCGATCGCCAGCGCGAGCCAGAAACGTTCCTTCTTGCGCTCCACGAACTCGCCCTTGATGAGCTTGCGCTGCATACCCGAAATCTCGTCGTAAAGCACCTTGAGCTCAAGGCCCTCGGTGGTGGCGGGCAGATATTTCCCGTGCGTGCCGGCGGCCACGCGCTCGAGCCCGGCCTCGTCAAGGCGGCTGAGTACGGTTTCGCCCCTCGCGTCCTTCTTGTACCCGATCACCGCGCCGTCGGTTCCTCGCTCGGGGATGAGCTCCCCCTTGGGACTCCCCAGACCTATGGAATAAACGCGAACGCCGGCCTCGGCGGCCGCCT
>DASVAK010000221.1:0-9896 GCA_036376395.1 Candidatus Krumholzibacteriia bacterium | reverse complement strand
GAACGCGGGCGTGAAGTCGCGCGAGAAGCCGCGGTAGAGCGCTTCGGCAGAGCCGACCGGAATGTCGAGGGTAAAGTCGAACGCGACCCCGGCGGTGTCACCGTTGGAAAACGTGACCGGCGTCGTGCCCTTCGCCGGCACACGCGCGCGCCAGCCGCCCGCCGGGTACTTCACCAGCTCAGCCCCGGGGCCGACGAAATGCCAGCCCGCGTCGGCGCGAGCCACGGCGCCGTTCCGTTTCACCTTCACCGCCTGCTCGTCCGGCGACACGCGTCGCACACCGAAGACGGCCAGGAGAATCAGGACGGATACGACGGAAATGCCGAGGAAGAAGATGCGCTTCATGAATTGTTTAACGCGGAAAACGAGGATGGGTTCGCGTCGATCGCAAGCGTAGGGCCGGGGCCTGCGTGCGTCAATGGACTCCCGCTCGGTCACGGCCTGCGAATTGAGCGCACGAGCGGGTGGCGCCGGCCGGAGACCCCGGCAACTCGCCGCGATAACGAGCGCGGCGAGTTGGTCCGGGGTGGCCGGTGACAGGACCCGCGAGCGCTCCTAAACGTTACACCATTACAGCGGCGCCGCCGCGCGCTTTCCAGGCGTCGAACCCGCCGTTCACGTTGCTCACGCGGTAGCCCATGCGATCCAGGAGCCCCGACGCGTAGCGCGAGCGCGAGCCCGCCGAGCAGTGCACGACCACGGGCTGGCCCTTCGGCACCTCGGCGATGCGCGCGAGCAGGCGGGTGTGCGCGATGTGATGCGCGCCCGCGATGCGGCCGAGCCCGGCCAGCTCGGCGCTGCGGCGGACGTCGAGCAGGAAAGCGCCCGCCGCCACCTGCTTCTCGATCTCGTCCGGCTCGATCTGGCCGACCGATGCCGTCTTCCCCTTCGGCGCGTAGGCCGAGAACATATCGGGTGTGAAGTAGCCCACGATGTTGTCGAGCCCGACGTGGATGAGGTCGCGAACCGCTTCCTTGAGCCGCGCCTCGGCCACCAGCAGTACGATGGGCATCTTTTCCGGCACGTAGCAACCGGCAATGGTATTGAACTGCGAATTGAGCGGCGTGAACAGCGCCCCCGGAAGGTGCGCGTGGCGGTATTCGTCCCACGTGCGCGTGTCGAGCACCGCGACCCCGGTCGCACCCGACAGGTCGGCGATCTTGCTGGCGGGGAGAAGCCTCGGCTCGAGGCTCTTCGGCAGCAGCTCGGGACCGCCGCGGTTGTCGCGCTTCATGCGCGCAAAGTAGAGCGGCGGCTCGGGCTGGCCGTCGAGAATGTAACCCGTGAACGACGCGGGATCGGTGGCGGCCGCGATGGCCGGGTTCGCCACCAGCTCGTAGCCCACTGTCGACATCGGAACGGCGCCCAGCGCTTTGCCGCACGCACTGCCCGCGCCGTGCGCGGGCCAGAGCTGGATCGACGGGTTCAGCCCGCGAAAGCCCTGGATCGATTCGAACAACGCGCGCGCGCCGGGCTCCATCGAGCCCACCTGGCCGGCCGCGGTCTCGAGCAGGTCGGGCCGGCCCACATCGCCCACGAACACGAAGTCCCCCGACAGCAACCCGACCGGAATCGACGCGCCCGCGGGCGTGTCGGTGACGAGATAGCACACGTGCTCGGGCGTGTGTCCCGGCGTGTGCCACACGTCGAAGCGCAGGTTGCCGACCATGAAGTGATCGCCGTTGCGCACCAGCCGATGCGCGTAGCTGCTGCCCTTGAGCCATTCGGATTGCCAGTCCGCGCCGCCTTCCGCGGAGACGTGAATGGTGACGCCGCGCTCGGCGAGCTCGCGCGCGCCGGAGAGAAAATCGGCGTGGATGTGGGTTTCGGCGGCGGCGATGATCTTGAGGCCTTCCGCGGCGGCAACGTCGTAGTAAACACTCACGTCGCGCATCGGGTCGACGACGATGGCTTCGCCGGTTGCCTGGCAACCGATCAGGTAGGAATACTGCGCCAGCTTGCGGTCGTTGATCTGACGGAAGAACACGGTCTCACTCCTTCGCCGGCTCCATGACGGTGTCCCGCGCGGGACGCCGTGTCATCGCCTTTCAGGCCCGTTCGACGCGACGAAAAACGCGATCCACCCGGGCGCGTTCTCGGCCTTCTCCACCTTGCGGAAGATACTGTTACCGAATCCGCTGCGCCTGTCGATGCCCTCCCAGTAGACGTCGACGTGGCGGAACCCCGCCTCGCGCAGGATCTCGACGATCTCCGGGATCGTCCACAGGCGCCAATCATAGGTGAATGCGCGCCGGATTCCACCCCGATCGTGGAATTTGAAATGGATGTGGAAGCGGGCAAAGTTGTCCACCGGGTCGTAGTGGTCGAGCTGCCAGAGGTAGGTGAACCCGCTGTAGCGCGTGCGCTCGGTCATCGGCTTCTGGGATTCCCATCCGCCGAAGATGTCGCCGATGAACAGGCCGCCCGGAGCGAGCGACCGGCGCGCGGCGCTGAAGTACGCCCGCAGATCGTCGCGGGTCTGGAAGATGAAGTAGGAGAAGTTGAGCGCGACGATCAGGTCCACCTTCGGGCGGGTGACCTCGAGCACGTTGGCCCGGAGCAGCTTCACGCGGCGGCGCTGGTCGTCGGTGAGGCGCGCGACGTTGTGCACGCGTCCCCACGCCAGCGTGGGGGCGTCGAGATCGACGCCGATCGCGGAGTTCCCCTTCCGGCGCTCGACCCATTCCGACGCGAGCAGCGCCGTGCCGCAGAAGTCCTCCTTCAGCAGCGACGGGAGCTTGCCGTTTCGCTTCCGGTAGACCCGGTCGAAGAACCCGAAGTGAACGTCCGGACTCTGCACCGATTCCTGGTAGAGCCAGTGGCGGTCGCGGGATCTGGGTCCCCGGACGGGACCCTTGGCGCGCCGCGCGCGCTTCTTTTTCGAGGCGCGGCGCAGCCGGGGGACGGGATGGTTGGACACGGACCGGACCTTTCCAGAAAAAGCAAGGAGACCCGCGGCCAAAGCAGGTCTCCGAGTGAGTTGGTAGCCCCTAGGGGAATCGAACCCCTGTTTTATGGCTGAGAACCATACGTCCTAACCGCTAGACGAAGGGGCCAGACAGGGCGCTCAGAATAGTGCCCCGACCGCCCCGTGTCAAGCCACCCAAACCCTTGAAGTCCCCGGATTGACAGAGGATGCAAAAATGTGTAGCGTTGTTGACAATCAGGTCCAATTTTCCACCGAGGAAGCCCCTATGATTCATTCGAGCGCCTGTGAATATGCCATCCGCGCGATGACGTACGTCGCGAATTTCGAGCCGGGCACGCGCCTTTTGGCCCGGGATATCTCTGCGCATGAGCACATTCCCGGTCCGTTTCTTGGGAAGATCTTCCAGACCCTGGTTCGCGCCGGCCTGCTCAAGTCGAGCAAGGGCCCGGGCGGCGGGTTCGCCCTGGCGAAGGACCCCGACAACATCTCGCTCTACGACATCTACCGCGCCGTGGACGGCGACACCTATCTCGACGCCTGCGCGGTCGGCCTGGCCCGATGCTCGGACGAGATGCCGTGCCCGCTGCACGAGCGCTGGAAACCCATTCGCGAACGCATCCGGAACTACCTCGAGTCGACGTCACTCGCCAGCATGGCCGATGCCACGCGGCGCAAGCAGGCGTTGCTCGGCGACCGGGAGCGATAGACGCTGCGTCTGACCTTCGCGTTCATCCTGCTGATTCTTTTCCTGGGCGCCGTTGCGGCCAACGCACAGGTGGTTGCGCGGCCCGATGAGGCGCGCGTGCGAGGCACGCACGTGCCCGACGTGGCGCTGATCGGTGAGGACAGCACCACCTTCACGCTCGCCTCGCTGGCCGGCAAACCGGTCGTCATAAACCCCATCTTCACGACCTGCCAGAGCACGTGCCCGATGATCACGGCGAGCCTGCGCGACGCGCTCGCCGGGATCGGCGAACCGGGCGTGGGCTACCACGTGCTCACCTTTTCCTTCGATCCCGCCGACGGACCGGCGGCGCTGCGCGACTATCGCTCCCGGGTGGGACTGCCCGCGGGCTGGACGCTGGCCGTGGCAACGGAGGAAAACCGCAAACGGCTGCTCGACGCCATCGACTTTCACGTTGAAGCACTCCCCGATGGCGGCTTCGTGCACCCCAACGCAGTCGTGATCCTCACTCCCACGCTGGTGGTATCGAGCTACGCGCACGGCGTGAGCTTCGATGCGAAGGACCTGCGCAAGCGCATGGAAGTGGCAACCCAGGAGGCGTCGTTCGTGCGGCACTACCGGCCGTACATCGTCGCCGTGGCGATCATCGCGTGGCTGTCGGTGGTCGCGGTGCTCTACGCGACGCGCAAGAAGAAGCGGGCGGCCACCCAGCCGGGCACATGAAAAAACGCGCCCGGCGGAATCGTGATCCGCACGGGCGCATTGTTCAGGCTGGTTGGGGGGGGAGGATTCGAACCCCCGCAAACTGATCCAGAGTCAGTTGTCCTGCCACTAGACGACCCCCCAGCCGGGTATGTCGGTCGCGTTCAAAGGGTGCTATAACTTAGCAGCAAAGGATTTCCGATTCAAGCATCCCCTTCCCCGCATGCTACACCGCCTGACGGCAGCCTTCTGGCGGCGCAACCCGCGCCCCGACGAGCGCGCGCTCGCTGAGGCGCGCGCACGCGACGCGTCCCTCGCCGCCGAGCAGCGCTCCGAACGGCTCGCATTCGATTTCATAGAAAAGCTGGCGCGCGCGCTGCACCGCTACGGGTACACCGCGCCGCACCTGGAAGATGCGCTCACCGCGGTGTGCCGCCGGCTCGGTATCCGCGGCGAGTTCTACGCCACCCCCACCGCCATCTTCGCCACGCTGGAAAGCGGCGACACCGAGAATACGTTCCTGGTTCGCGTCGAGCCGGGCGGCGTCAACCTCGACAAGCTCACGCGCCTCGACCGGCTCGTGCACGATGTCGCGAATGGCCGCGTGTCGCCCGTGGACGCGTCGCGCCTGATCGACGAGATCCGCGCCACGCCGCCGCGCTACCGCGGCAAGGCGTCCATCGCGGGCGCGGTGCTGGCATCGGCGTGCTCGGCGCGATTCTTCGGCGGGGGGTGGCGCGAGGTGGCGACGTGCGCGGTGATCGGCCTCATCACCGGCGTGCTCGCGCTGATCGCGCGCCGCGACCGGCGCTACAGCGTGTACGAACCGGTGGCGGCGTTCTTCGCGGGGTTCATCGCGTGCGCGGCGGCGGCGTGGATGCCACCCGTCTCGCTCTTCATCGCGACGTGCGGCGGGCTCATCATCCTGCTGCCCGGCCTCACCGTGACGACGGCGATCAACGAGCTGGCCACGCAGCACCTCGCGAGCGGCACGGCGCGCATGATGTCGGCGTTGATCCTGTTCGCCACGATTGGATTCGGGCTCGCGGTGGGACTCAAGCTGGGGCTGATCGTGTTCTCGCCGTCGGTCCACGCCACCGCCGTGCCGCTGCCCACCTGGACGGTGCTCATCGCGCTGCTGGCGGCGCCGCTGGGCTACATGGTGCGCCTGCAGGCCGATCCCCGCGACGCGGTGCCCATCGTGGCCATCTGCGCGCTCGCCTTCGCGGCGTCGCGCTTCGGGTCGCAGACGCTGGGCGTGGCGACCGGCGCGTTCAGCGGCGCGATGGCGGTCGGTATCGCAAGCGGGCTCCACTCGCGCTGGAAAGACCGCCCGTCGATCGTGACGGCGACCTTCGGCATTCTCATGCTGGTGCCCGGGAGCGTGGGCTTTCGCAGCATCACCGACATCATCTCGAAGGACCCCATCGCCGGGCTGCAGACCGGCATCACCATGATCGCCACCGCGGTGGCGATCGTCACCGGGCTACTTCTCGCCCGGGTGATCGTGCCCCGCCGGAGCTGGAGCCGCTGAGTCGGCCGGCGCCTCGACCGGCTCGGTCCACGCCTGCGCTTCCGCCAGCACCTCGTCGTAGGATTTGGAGAAGGCGCGCTGCGCCGCCGCATCCGGTGACGCTTCCTCGCCCAGCGCGAGGATGAATGCCGCCACCTGCGGCATGCCGTGCGTCTGCACGAGCTGGTCCACCATGAGGAAGGCGTTGTACATCGCGCGCCGCGTCTCCAGCCGGTCTTTCTGCTCGGCGAGATTCTTCTCGATGTCCTTGATGTCCATTCGGATCGGCTTGGTGCCGTATTCCTTGCGCTGGCCGCGGTAGACGTCGCGCTCGCCGCCCAGGCGACCCGCCATTCCCTGCACGACCCAGTGCGGCGCCTTGCCGTTGGTGAAGTGCTCGAGAGCCCACCGGCTGTACTCCTTGCGCGCCGCGACCTGCAGGAGGCCGCGCATGAAGAGCGTCATCGGCGTCTGCATGCTGATCGTATCGGCCTTGATCGAGGCGTAGTGCCACCAGTCGAGGCCGGTCGCCTTGCGGAACGACTCCAGCTCCGGCGCGGTGACCACCACGACGCGCCCTTCGGGAAGCCGGCCGAACCATTTCTGGATGTGCACGGCGACCTGGTCCATCTGCTTCAGGACCGCCATCGCCTGGATGACGAAGATCTTGCGGTTCGAGTACCACACCTCGATGCGGTCGTTCGCGATGACGCCGCCCCGGCCGTCCCAGTACTGGTCGCGCGTCACGCGATGCGTGACCTTCATCGCGCGCATGCTGTCGATCTCGGTCTGGTTGAGCTCGCGGTCGAACTCGGGCGGCTTCTCGTAGTTGAGAGCGGGATTCGGTTCGGGCTCCTTCTTGCCGCAGGAGGCGGCGGCGAAGGCGCCGAGAATGGCCAGGGCAACCCACACGCGCCGCACCCCGCGGCGCTTCCATGCACTCGTGCTCACGCTTTCTTCCTCTCCGGTTGGGTTTGCATCAATGCGCGCGCCGATCGTCCCGCGCGCTCGATTTCGTGATCCGCTTCGGCGCGCATGCGCGCGTCGAGCTCTTTCTGTCCGGCGTTGGCCTCGGCGAGCCACTCGCGGGCGAACTGTCCCGACTCGATGTCATCGAGCACGCCCTCGAGCGCGCGGCGCGTTTCATCCGTGACGACGCGACGTCCGCTGGTAAAGCTTCCCCACGCCGCGGTGCGGCTGATGCGCTCGCGCATGTAGTGGAGGCCGCCCTCGTACATGAGGTCCGCGATGATCTTGAGCTCCTGCAGGCACTCGATGTACGCCACTTCGGGCGAGTAGCCGCGCGCCACCATGGTGTCGAAGGCCGCCTTCACCAGCTCGGGAACGCCACCGCACAGCACCGCCTGCTCACCGAAAAGATCGCTGATCGCTTCTTCGCGGAAGGTGGTCTCGATGGCGCCCGCGCGCAGGCAGCCGAGGTGCGCGGAATAAGAGAGCGCTTTCTGGAGCGCGTGCCCGGATGCGTCCGCGCCCACGCCGACCAGGCAGGGTACGCCGCGCCCGGCCTGGTACTCGCTGCGCAGGAAGTGCCCCTGCGCCTTCGGCGCCACCAGCACCGCGTCGTGACCGCCGGGGATTTCGATGCCGGCGAACGCGAGCGTGAAGCCGTGGCCGAACACCAGCGTGGCACCATCGCGAAGCGAGGGCGCGATCTCTTTCTCAAAAAGGCCGGGCTGGCTTTCGTCGGGGAGCAGGATGACGACGACATCGGCCGACGCCGTCGCCCGCGCGATCTCCATCACGTCGAAGAGATCCCGCGCGGCCGCATCCGCGCCCGAGCCCTGGCGCGCGCCGACCAGCACGTGGATGCCCGAATCGCGCAGGTTCTGCGCGTGGGCGTGGCCCTGGTTGCCGTAGCCGAGCACCGCGACGGTGGCGCTCGCCAGGTGGTCTTCGGCCAGGTCCGCCGCAGTGAAAACCTTCATGGCGGCGGAGTTTACACGAATCGCGGCCGGGTTGACAGGGCGCCGTCGCTGGCTCCGGGCGGTGCCAGCGTTTTGTTGACAGAATCCGCGCGCCGGCTGCAGCATCACCGATCGAAGCACGTACCTCGGTTTGCGGAGGCGAGCATGATTCGGTCGGGCACCGACATGCATCGCACCGTGCTTGCGAATGCGACGTTGGCCTTAACCAAGGAGAACTCGTATGCAGCGATATGTGCCCCTGATACTTGCCACCGCGTTAGCTATTTTCTGTTTGCCGCCACCATCAGCCAGCGCACAAACCGACATGGCGGTCGATGACAGGCCCGTGCACCACAACGGCGGCCTCGGATTCCATTCCATCGATGCACCCCTGGGTGGGCGATTCTGGTTCGCCGATCAAAAGGTGGGTGTGGACTTCGGCTTCGGCCTCCGGTCGACGCCTGCACCCAGCTACGCCGACGAGGACTTGACGGGATGGGCCATCGAGTTGGGCGTTCCCTTCGTCGTGAAGAGCTGGGACAGGGTGCACGTCCTTGCTCGACCCGGTTTCATTTATGACAGCCAGGAAGTCGAGATGAGCGATCCGCCCGAGCCCTTCGCCACCGACGATGAGACGACCATCGCGCTGACGGTGGAGCTCGAAGCAGAAGTGTTCATCGCCAGCAACTTCAGCGTATCGGCAAGTCACGGCATCGGATATTTCAAAGTCGACCCGGCCGGTGGCGGTGACAGCGAATCGAGCTGGAGCACGTTCGGCGCTGATTTTTCGCACATCGGCTTTCACTACTACTTCTTCGGAGGCGGCGGCCACTAGGAGCGTATACCGGCGCCGGCGCGCGGTTGGCCACTCGCAGCAGAGGACCGACCGCGCGCTCGCGCGGCACCACCTTTCCCGGGTCGGAAGCGTCGTTGAAACAGGAAGAGCCCGGGAGTTTCCCGGGCTCTTCTCTATTGGGGGCGGTGCAGAGCGCGACTAGTTGGAGATCGTGCCGCTTTCGTCTCCGGTGGTTTCACCCACCGAGAGCGGGCAGACCTTCTCGTTCTCCGCCGCCAGCGTGTCCTTGTCGCCTGTGCACGCGGCGTCGATCACGTCGCCGGCGTCCAGATCGAAGTCCACGTCGGGATGCGTCGCGTTCAAGAGCGCGGCGATGGCATGGAACACCAGCGTGCCGTAGGTCTCCGGCGCGTCGATGCACTCACCGAGCGTGAGGTTGTCGTCGTCGACCAGGTCGCAACCGAAGGTTGCGTTGACCTTGTCGTCCGGCGAGTACGGCGTCGCGGCCCAGGCCTCGAGGTGGTTTCTCCAGTAGCCCGGCGAACACCCTTCCGTCTCGCCTTTCTTCTCGCACAGACCGGCATCGCGCGAGTTGTTGGTCCGGTCGCAGCGGTAGAACTTGCACGCCGTGCAGCCTTCCGAGTTGACGTCGCTGTCGAAGCGGTCGTGCGTCACCGCGTCCTCGGGGGAAGCGGCATATCCTTCCGGAATGTCGACGCAGATCACGTACGCACCGACCGGAACGTGGAACTGGTAGTGACCGGTCGCATCCGTGTATGTCTCGAAGCTGATGCCCCCGCTGCACGTGGTGAGCGTCACTTTGACGCCTTCGGGGCCACCGGTCTCATCGCTGTCCTGGTGACCGTTGCAGTTGACGTCGAACCAGACGCGATTGCCGATCGTCGTCATGCAGGAATCGTTGAGCGCGGAGTTCGGACCGGTGATGTTGGCGGTGGATTCCTCGCTGGGCTTGTCACTCGATGAACAGCCCGCAACGAATACAGCGAAGGCCAACGCTGCAAGGCGATGCTGGGAACGCATGGTAATTTCTCCGGGGTGTGGAGGAACCGCGTGAGGCGGGGGCGAAACCCAACTCTCCGCCTGGGCCGATTGAACGGATGGAGTGTAAACTATCCGGTTCGCAATTTTCCACAATCACCGCGCGATCGGCGACGCCCCACGGCGCGAACCGTGCCACAGCGGAGGTTCACACCCTTTATTCTGGTGAGACAGCTACACGCCATCACACTGGCGCGCACCCCCCTTATTTCAGCAAGACCATCTTGCGTTGGTAGCGGGACCCACCGGCATCGAGGACGTAGAAGTACAAACCGGTGGCGACTTCC
>DASVAK010000214.1:0-13427 GCA_036376395.1 Candidatus Krumholzibacteriia bacterium | reverse complement strand
TCCATCGAGATGCTCGAGAACGGGCTGCGCTTCCACGTCAACGTGGAGAGCGGGCAGAAGACCGGGTTCTATCTCGACCAGCGCGACAACCGCGCCGCCGTGGCGGAATTCGCGAAGGGTGCGCGCGTGCTCGATGCCTTCTCGCACACCGGCGCGTTTGGAATCTACTGCGCCCGCGCCGGCGCGTCCGCGGTCACCATGCTGGATTCCTCCGCCGCGTCGCTGGCGCTCGCGCGCGAGAACCTGGAGCGCAACCCGCCCGCAGGCGACGCGCACTTCGTCCACGCCGACGTGTTCGAGCACCTGCGTTCGCTGCGCGACACCGGCACGCGTTTCGACCTCATCGTTCTCGATCCGCCGCGCTTCGCGTCCAACCGCCACCAGCTCGACACGGCGCTGCGCGCCTACAAGGACATCAATCGCGTGGCGCTCGAAGTGCTCGCGCCGGGCGGTGTTCTGGCCACGTTCTCGTGCTCGCAGGCGGTGGACGCGGCGTCGTTCGGGATGGCGGTGGCGTGGGCGGGGCTCGATGCCCGGCGGGAAATCCAGATTATCCGCCGGCTGGGGCAGGGCGCCGACCACCCCGTGCTGGCCTCCTTTCCGGAATCGGAGTACCTCAAGGGTGTCATCTGCCGCGTGATCTGATTGTCCACGGCTTTCCTTGTCATATCCGGAGTTCCGCAGGTCGTTCTCATCCTCCGTCCTCCTATTTCGTGAATCGTCGCACAATGTAAATTGGGTGGTTGACGAAGGCGCCCCGCCTCCTTACGCTGAACGTGTATTCCCCCCCCCGGAAGGAGCCAACGCATGACGAAGATGACCACCGTCAAGGATATCCTGGATCGAAAAGGGCGTGATGTTCACTGTATCCCTCCCCATGAGTCGGTGTACCGCGCGCTCGAGGTGATGGCCCGGCACGACGTGGGTGCGCTGGTGGTGACCGATCGCGATCAGCTGGTGGGCGTGATGTCGGAACGGGACTACGCGCGCAAGATCGCCCTCATGGGCCGTGCCTCCGCCGAGACCACGGTGCGCGACATCATGACGCGCGACGTGTACTGCATCACGCCGCGTACGCGCATCGAAGACTGCATGGCGCTCATGACCGACAAGCGCATCCGCCACCTCCCGGTGATGGACGGCGAGCACCTCGACGGCATCGTGTCGATCGGAGACGTCGTGAAGGCGACCATGCACGACCAGGAGTTCGTCATCGATCAGCTCGAGCACTTCATCGCGGGCTGGTAGAACTCGCGAAAGACGTCATTGCCACCCCGGACCGGGCGTGGCGGGTACATCCCACGTCCCGGTTCCGGCGGCGGTAATGATTCCCCACATCGTCCGCACCCTCCCGTCACCGCTCGACCGCGCGCGAATGGGCTCTTGTTGGACTTCCGATCCACCCGTTATACTTTTACGATCTGGCCCGGAAGTTCCCCGGAACCCGACCGCCCCGAAACGCAACAAACGTGGTCGCAGCATGAAGTTTCGAATCCTTGCCCTGTGCCTTCCAGCCCTCCTGGCGCTGGGGGGGTGCGGGGGCGATGACACCTCCACGCCGGAGACTCCGGGCGAGGTCGAGGTGGTCTTCAACCTCAACGTCGGCGGTACGCCGCTCCAGCCGCTCAGCACCGACGCCACCACCTACACCAGCCCGTCGGGGACGAAATACGGGATCTCGGGCCTTCGCTTCGTCATCTCCGACGTGAGGCTCCACAGCGACACGGGCAAGGACGTCACACTCGCGTCGGTGCACTACTTCGACTTCGACGTCGCTGCCACGCGCACCATCCAGGCCTCGGCGCCGCACGAGAACTATACCGGCATGTCTTTCACGTTCGGCCTCGATGCCGGCAAGAACCTGCGCGACAAGTACCCGATCACCGTCATTCCCGATGTCATGTTCTGGCCGCTGGACCTCGGCGCGGACCTCGGCTACCACTACATGCAGATCGAGGGGAACTATGAGAAGACCGGCGGTGGGACCGGACCGTACACCACGCATACCGGCGGTCGCCACCTGGACGGGACGAGCCTCGCGTATCCCGGTGTGGTGGACGCGACCGCATACCACTTCAATTTTCCGGTCAACCTGTCGTTCACACCCGCCCACATCCACGAGGGTGGGCACGGGCTGGTCGTGATCAGTTTCGACCTCAACGGGTGGTACATGGATCACACGCCCGCCGACGGCGTCGACACGCAATACGACTTCAATTCGCTCGCCAACCAGATGATCATGGGGAACCTCGACGCGCAGGGAAAACTCCGGACCAACGGTCCGGGATGCTTCACGGCGACGATGACGGTTCACGGTGGTCAAGACGACTAGCTTTTGCACCGCGGGCCATTTTGCGCCGCACCGCATTACGCCATGAAGTATCGCCTCACTCTGTGTTTTGTCGCCGCTCTCTGGCTTGCCGCCTGTTCCAATGACGACGGCGGTGTGGACCCGCCCCCGCCTCCGCCGCCGGGCGCCTGCACGGCGACCTCGTCGCAGTGCCCGCCGGCGACGCCGCTCTACATCGACGTGCCGGCCCACTTCCCGGCCATGCCCGAAGAGCCGGACAACCCGCTCACGGTGGAAGGCGTCGCGCTGGGCCGGCTCCTCTTCTACGATCCCATTCTCTCCGGCGACAGCACGCAGGCGTGCGCGAGCTGTCACATCCAGGACCGCGCCTTCAGCGACTCCCGCCCGTTCAGCGCCGGTATCCGCGGCATCAAGGGCACGCGCCACGCGCCCCCCATCGTCAACCCGGCGTGGATCGGCGCGATGTTCTGGGACGGACGCGCCCACGGCCTCGAGGACCAGGCGCGCGGCCCGGTGCCCAACGAGATCGAGATGGACCTCCCGTGGCCGGCGGCGATCGAGCGCCTCAAGCGGCACCGCGACTACCCGGAGCTCTTCTGCGCCGCCTTCGGTGATTCGTGCATCAGCGTCGACCGCGTGGTGAAAGCCATCGCGCAGTTCGAGCGCACCTTCATGTCGTTCAATTCCAAGTTCGATCGTGTCATGCGGGGCGAGGACACGTTCACGCCCGAGGAGGCGGCCGGGCGGCAGATCTTCAACTCGGAGATCGGCGACTGCTTCCACTGCCACGCGGAACCGCTGTTTGCGACCACCGGAAAATTCGCGAACACGGGCCTGGACTCGATCGTCGTCGACCACGGCCGCTTCGACGTCACGCACGATGCGCGCGACATGGGAGCGTTCAAGGCGCCGACGCTGCGCAATGCGAGCGAGCGATTCGTGTTCATGCACGACAGCCGGTTCTCGAGCCTGCGCGCGGCGATCGAGCACTACAACGGGGGATTCCACGACAGCGAGCTGGTCGACCCGCTCATCCGGGCGCGCCTCGGCCGGCGCCTCATGCGCGAAGGCGAGATCGACACGCTGATCATTTATCTCAACACGCTGACGGACCCCGAGTTTCTCACCAACCCCGACCTGGCGGATCCGAATCATTGAGGTGGTGCGCATGAAGCACGCGTTGCCGGTTCTTCTACTCATCGTCGTCATGGCACCGGGCGCGTTCGCGCAGGTGGACAGCGTGCTCACCGACACGCTTGCGGTCGACACCCTGCGGGCGCGCACGCCGGCCATCCCCGCGGCGCCGGCGACTGCACCCCCGGTGCCGTCCGTCGCGATCGAAGCGGTGCGTGTACTCGAGGGACTGCGCCAGACGGCGATGGTGGCCGCCGACACGAAGGCGCTCGCGGAGATCATTGCCGAGGACGCGACCTACGTGCACGCGAACGGCCTGATGCAGACGCGCGCGCAGTTGTTCTCGATGCTCGAGAGCGGCGAGATGAAATACGTTGCGATCAAGCTCGAGGATGCGCGTTACCGCGCATATGACGGCACCGTGATCGGCACGGGCGTGCAGAGGATCGATGTCAAATCGGCGGGAAAGTCACTCGCCCTGCGCAGCCGCTACACCGTCGTGTATGTCGCCTCGGAGGCGGGCTGGAAGCTCGTGGCCTACGAATCCACGCCGACCCCGAAGGTCACCACGCGGCAGTAGCAACGGCGGCTTGCCGTAGCCGGCGCGAGCACATAAGATTGGGTCGATGCCTCCCGCCCGGGCGGCGAACGAATCATCCATCACAGGAGATCATCCATGGTACAGACCCCGTCCACGATGCTCGCGCTGGGAACGACCGCCCCGGCGTTCTCGTTGCTCGAGCCCGCGACCGGCCGCCACCGCTCGCTCTCGGAGTTCGACGCGCCCGCCACCGTGATCATGTTCATCTGCAACCACTGCCCGTTCGTGATCCACGTGCGCGACGAGATCACGCGCCTCGCGCGCGACTACGCCGCGAAGGGCGTGGCGTTGATCGGGATCAATTCGAACAGCCAGGAATCGCACCCGCAGGACGGCCCCAGGCACATGGCCACGCTGGTGCGTGATCTGGGGTGGAAGTTCCCGTTCCTCTTCGATGAGACGCAGGAGGTCGCGAAGGCCTACCACGCGGCGTGCACGCCGGATTTCTACGTGTTCGACCGGGACAAGCGGCTGGTCTACCGCGGACAACTGGACGACAGCCGTCCGTCCACCACGACGCCGGTCACCGGGCGCGACCTGCGCGCCGCCATCGACGCGGTGCTCGCGGGCCAGCCCGCGGCCGCCGAGCAGCGCCCCAGCATCGGGTGCAACATCAAGTGGGCGCCGGGAAACGAGCCCGACTACTTCACCGCGTTCATGGCTGCGAAAAAGTCTGGTTGAACGGGTTGGTGGTCGGTGCGGTGATCTCGATGAATTCGTGGTCCGTTGCCGCGTGGCAGTCGTTGCACGAGTCGATCATCTTGGTGTAACCGGCGTTGGTGATGACCCAGTTCCTGGCCTTGACCGCCTTGCGCAGCGGCTCGATCTGGGGCACGAACATCGCGCCGGCGAGGCTGGCGATCTCCTGCTTGTCGTAGACGGGGAATTTCTTGCGGACCAGCGCCACCGTCTCGTTGATCTCCTCGAGGTAGAACGACGCGAGCGGTTCGTTTTTGGCCTGGATGGACAGGCCGAGCTTGTGGGAGAGGTGCTGGAGGATCTCCATGTAGGGAACCAGCTCCTCGGTGACGCCGGCGCCGACGTCCGCGCGGGATTCCCGCACCGGAGCGCCGCCCGCGAACAGGGCGAGCAGGGTCGCATTGAGCGCAAGGGATCCGATCAACAGCAGCTTGGACAGACGAGACTTCACGGACGCTCCTCCTTGAAAAATGGGAATCGCGCGCCGGGCGCGGCCGGGGGAGTATAATACCAAACGCATCATGACGCGAAAGTTCGACAGCCACGAGCAGTACCGGGGATCCATCATCACGCGCATCAAGCAGGCGCGCCAGGCGGCGGACCCGCGCAAGCGCGACCTCGCGCCGGCGCGACTGGATTTCGGACCGCTGCGCGTCGTGCTCGCCCGCCACTTCGGCTTCTGCTACGGGGTCGAAAATGCGGTGGAGATCGCGTACCGCACCCTGGCCGAGAACGAGGGCCGGCGCGTGTTCTTCCTCTCCGAGATGATCCACAACCCCAAGGTGAACGGCGACCTGCTCGAGCGCGGCGTGCGTTTCCTGTTCACGCCGGCGGGCGAGCAGCTGGTGTCCTGGGACGAGCTCACGGCCGACGACGTGGTGGTCGTGCCCGCCTTCGGGACCACGCTCGAGCTGCAGGAAAGGCTGGCCGCGCGCGGCATCGATCCCTACCGCTACAACACCACCTGCCCGTTCGTGGAGAAAGTGTGGAAGCGAAGCGCACAGCTCGGCGCGGACCGCTACTCGGTCATCGTGCACGGCAAGGACACGCACGAGGAAACCCGCGCGACCTTTTCCCACAGCGTCCGGGGCGCGCCCACGCTCGTGGTTCGCAACCTCGCCGAAGCGCGCCTGCTCGGCGATGTCATCCGTGGCACGCGCGCTGCGGACGAATTCGAAGCGGTCTTCCGGCACAAGTGCTCGCCGGGCTTCGATCCGTCGCGCGACCTGGTGCGGATCGGCGTGGTGAACCAGACCACCATGCTGGCCACGGAGACGCACGAAATCGCGGCGGAGCTCCGGCGTGCCCTCGCGGATCGTCATGGCGAGGCGGCCATAGGCGACCATTTCGCGGACACGTCGGACACGCTTTGTTACGCCACCAACGAGAACCAGAACGCGACCTACGCGCTGATCGAGCACGGCGCGGACCTCGCCATCGTGGTCGGAGGATACAACTCGTCGAATACCTCCCACCTGGTCGAGCTCTGCGCCCAGGCGATGCCGACCTACTTCATCCAGGGCGCGGACGAGATCGAATCAGCGGAGATCATTCACCATTACTCGCTTTCCCGGCGGCAGGTGGAGACCACGCGCTCGTGGCTCCCGGATCGCCGCCCCCTCGACGTAATACTCACGTGCGGAGCATCCTGCCCGGATGCTATCCTTGACGAGGTCCTGAAACGGCTGCTTGGCGTTTTCACGGGACTTTCCCCGGTGGAAGAAGTTCTGTCCGAGTTTATCCCGATGGCGGGATCGTGACCGGTTCTTGCATGATCGAACCGCGCAATTACCGGTCCCCGTCGTAACACGTTGCTGTAGCAGGATCGTGGCCGGGGCCACGCGTGTGACCCGGCTCGCGTTTGCGGATTTTTCCGCATGACGCTGTATTGCATTGGGTCTTTTCACCGTTTGCAAGGAGATAGTGGCCGCATGAGAATCGTTGCCCGGCTCGTGGTTGCCGCGAGCCTGATCGCCACGACCGGTGTTGCGCACGCCGCGCCGCCCACGGTTGCGTCCGTCTACCCGGCCCGACAGCGCATCGATGCCGGGCGCCACACCATCATCGAAGTTCATTTTGACCAGGACATCGCCGCGGAGAGTGTCACATCGACCACGTTCCGCGTGTTCGGCCGCTGGTCCGGTCCCGCCACGGGCTCGTTCACGGTGGCGGCTTCCACCATCACCTTCACGCCCAGCGATCCGTTCTTCGCGGGCGAGTGGATCACGGTGCAGCTCAGCAAGGGAATCCAGAACACCTCGGGCGAGAACATGCTGCAAGGCTACGCCTGGAACTTCTGGATCGAGACCGCGAACGGCAACCTCACGCTCAGCTACGACGGGCGCGTCAACGTCCGCCAGGGCGGCGAGACATGGGTCCAGGTGTACGGCGCCTATGCCGGCGACCTCAACAACGACGGCTGGAGCGACCTCACCGTGCCGTGCGAGCAGACCGACGACGCGCGCGTCCTGCTCAGCAACAACGGCACGTTCAGCGCGACCGGGATGAGCGTCGAGACGCTCACCGATGGCAACATCCCCAGCCCGAACGAGGGCGCCGATTTCGACAACGACGGCGAGATCGACATGGTGATCGGCAACACCGGGAACAACAAGGCGAGCATTGTCTTCGGCGACGGGACGGGGAATTTCGTCAACGCCCGCAAGACCTCGGTCACGTGTGGAAGCACCATTCGTGGCGTCGGCGTCGGTGATTTCAACGGCGACGGCTGGGACGACTTCGTCACCGCGAACCGATTCGGCAACAATCTTTCCATCGTGCTGAACAACGGCGACGGCACCTTCGCGGCCGCGGTGGCCAAGGAGGCCGGCGCCAACGACGAATACACGATCGCGATCGCGGACGCGAACAACGACGGCCTCCAGGACATCTTCTGCGGCACGTTCGCGAGCCCGTACTACATGATCGTCCTGCTCGGGAACGGCAACGGCGGTTTCACCGCGCAGCCTCCCGTGCTCCAGGGCGGGCGTCCCTGGCAGTCCGTGTGCGGCGACTTCAACAAGGACGGCAACGTCGACGTCGCCAGCTGCAACTCCGACAACAACAAGGTCGGCGTGCTCTTCGGCAACGGCTCGGGCGGTTTCCTGGCCGCGGTGACGACGTTCACCTGCGACACGTTTCCCCTCGCCATCGACGCCGGCGACATCGACGGCGACGGCGATCTCGAGATCGTCACGAGCAACTACACGGGCGGCAACTGGAACATCTTCCAGAACACCAACGGCGTGTTCGGAAACAAGAAGGTGCTCAGCTCGAGCTCGGCGGGCTCGTGCGTGGTGCTCCACGACCGCGACAATGACGGCGACCTCGACCTCACCGGTCTCGACGAGATCGACGACTGGCTCTACTTCTACGAGAATGTCGGCACGGCCACGGGCGTCACGCCGTCCGTCGCGGTGGTGAACATGCTGCAAAACCAGCCCAACCCGTTCAACCCGACCACGTCGATCCGCTTCGAGCTGACCCGGGACGCCAACGTGAGCCTCACCGTCTACGACGCGGCGGGGGCGTTCGTCGCCCGGCTCGCCAACGCGCGGTATTCGCGCGGTGACCACGAGGTGCGCTGGGACGCCACGGACTCCCGCGGCTCGCGCGTCGGGTCCGGCGTCTATTTCTACCGGCTCTCCGCCGACGGCCAGACCCTCACGCGCAAGATGGTGCTTCTCAAGTAAAACGCGCGGGGCTAGAGTGCCCCTGTGCGGAGCCTCTGGACCGACGATGAAGCGCGCGCCTGCGGCGACGATCCGCTCTCGCTGCGCGTGTACACCTCCCGGCTGATCGGCCGGGAATCCTCGCTCGTTCTCTCCGGCGGCGGCAACACCTCGGTCAAAGCCCGCGCCCGCGACCTCTTCGACGAGCTCACCGACGTTCTCTATGTGAAGGGCAGCGGCTGGGACCTCGCCAGCATCGAGCCGGCCGGATTCACGCCGCTCCGCCTCGACGCGGTGCGCCGCATGGCGGAGCTTCCCACGCTCGCGGATTCGAAGATGGTGGCCATGCTGCGCTCGCTCTCACTCGATCCCGCGGCCCCGGCGCCGTCGGTGGAGGCGATCCTTCACGCCGTGATCCCGTTCGCGTTCGTCGACCACACCCACGCCGACGCGGTGGTGACCATCACCAACACGCCGGGCGGGATGCAGCGCATCGGCGAGATCTACGGCGACCGCATGTTCATCGTTCCGTACGTGATGCCGGGCTTCGTCCTCGCGCGCGAGGTCTACGAGATGACGCGCGACATCGACTGGGCGGAAGTCGAGGGCATCATCCTGATGAACCACGGCGTATTCACCTTCGGCGCCGACGCCCGCTCGAGCTACGAGCGCATGATCCAGGTGGTCTCCGAGGCGGAGGATTACCTCGATGCACGCGCGCCGATTCCGGACGGCGGCTTCGTCGAGGCATCCGAGGTGGATGCGCCCGCGCTGCGCGTCCTGGCGCGGGCGCGACGCAGCGTCTCGCGCGCCGCGGGTGGAGCGATGATTGCGCGCCTCGACGTCCGCGCCGGCACCACGGCCTTCGCGTCGCGACCCGACGCGGCGGACCTCGTGGGGCGCGGACCGCTCACGCCAGACCACGTGATCCGTACCAAGCGGGCGGCGTGGGTGATCGCGGACGGCGACGTGGACGCTTCGGTGGACCGCTACACGGCCGCGTATCGCGACTATTTCGAGCGCAACACCGACGGGACGCTGCGCTGTCTCGACCCGGCGCCGCGCTGGGCGTTGTGGCCGGGGCGGGGCGTGGTCGCGTTCGGCCGGTCGTTCGCGGATGCGTCGGGTGTGAACGACATCGTCGAACATACCCTGCCCGCGATCGAGCGCGCCGAGCTGCTCGGCGGCTGGCAGGCGCTCCCCGAGGACGCCATCTTCGACGTGGAATACTGGGAGCTCGAACAGGCGAAGCTCGCGCGCGCGGCGAAGCCCGCCGAGATGGCGGGGCGCGTCGCGCTGGTGACCGGCGCCGCGAGCGGTATCGGGCGGGCGTGCGTCGACGCGTTCCTGGCGGGCGGGGCGTGCGTGGTGGCGCTGGATCGCAACGACGCGGTCGAGTCGATGTTCCACCCGGGCCGGGTGGCGGCATTTCGCTGCGACGTGACCGATGCGACCGCGGTCGAGTTCGCGGTGGAGAGCGGCGTGCGGCGCTTCGGCGGACTCGACACCGTCGTGAGCAACGCGGGGATATTCCCGGAAAGCGCGCGGCTCGTGGAGCTACGCGACGAGCTGTGGGAGAAGAGCCTGGCCGTCAACCTCGACGGACACCGCATCGTCCTGCAGAAGACCATTCCGTTTCTCGAATTGGGCATCGATCCTGCTGTCGTCATCGTCGGTTCGAAGAACGTCCCCGCGCCCGGCAAGGGCGCGGCGGCGTACTCGGTCGCCAAGGCCGGCCTCACGCAGCTCGCGCGCGTGGCGGCCCTGGAGCTCGCGGACGCCGGCATTCGCGTGAATGTGCTGCACCCGAACGACGTCTTCGATACCGCGATCTGGACCCCGGACGTCCTGAAGGCCCGCGCGCATGAATACGGAATGGATGTCGAGAGCTACCAGCGGCGCAACCTCCTGCGCGTCCCCGTCACGTCGGCGGACGTGGCAGCCCTGGCCGTGGCGCTCGCCGGCCGGCTCTTCGCGAAGACAACGGGAGCGCAGATTCCCGTGGATGGAGGAAACGACCGCGTGGTTTAGCCGGGTGCCTTGCTCCGCGCCCGCGCGGCGGGGTACGCTTGATGCCATGCGGGTGCTCGTTCTGCTCCTGTGCGTCCTGATCGTCCTCCCCGTGGTTGCTTCCGCCTCCCGGCCCACGGCGCCCGTCTGCGGTGTATGCGGCAAGCCCATCGAATCGCAGAGCTTCGAGACCAAGGGCGTCTACTACCACAGCGACTGTTTTCGCTGCGCGTACTGCGAGCGCCCCATCACCGGGCAATACTCGGAATACAAGAACAAGAACTACCACACCGATTGCTTCGAGCGTCATGTCGCGCTGCGCTGCGCGCTGTGCGGCGAGATCATCCGCGGCGAGTACCTGCAGGATTTCTGGGGCAATTCGTACTGCTACCGGCACGAGGACGACGCGCCGGTGTGCGATTCGTGCGGTCGCTTCATCTCCGACGCCACCACCGGGGGCGGCGTGCGCTACGACGACGGACGCTACGTGTGCAACATCTGCCGGCCCAAATCGATCACCGATATCGACGACATCCTCTCCCTCGTGCACGAAGTGGCGGGGCAGATGCACGAGGTCGGCATGAAGGTGGACTACCAGGGCATCCGCATCCACCTGGTCGGCCGCGAGGAGATGCAGAAGCTCTCCGGCCATCACTCGGAGGGATTGCGCGGGTTCACCGATTACCGCGAGGACTTCCGCGTGTTCGGAAAGTCGCACGACCGCAAGATGGACATGTACCTGCTCTACGGCATGCCGCGCATGGAGCTCGTCAGCACCATCGCGCACGAGCTCGGCCACGTGTGGCAGTTCAACCGCGGCCGCTTCCGCAACGACCGGGCGTGGAACGAGGGGAGCTGCAACTACGCCGCCTACCTCGTGCTCGCGCGCTATCCCGGCAAGGAGAGCGCGTTCTTCCGCGCCAGCCTCTCGCGCGACGACGACGACGTCTACGGCGACGGCTTCCGCCGCGTGAAGGTGCTGGCCGAGTCCGAGGGCACGAAGAGCTGGCTTCGCTACCTCGCCCGCAGCACCGATTTCCCCGCCGGCTACTGATCGCTCACCGCGCGCACGCGCGCTTTCCGCCCCCGGGCTTCGACAACCCGGAGCCCCTGTGGTATCATGCCGCCCGCTCGCACCCCGGGTCCCGCCCGGCCTTCGTATCTTCTATCCAGGAAAGGAACTCATGAGCAGGCATCGAGTTGTCCTGTTGCCCGGAGACGGAATCGGGCCCGAAGTCATCGACGCGGCGCGCCGCGTGGTGGACGCGTCGGGGCCCGAGATCCAGTGGGTGCCGATGGAGATCGGCGCGGTGGCGTTCGAGAAGCACGGCGACGCGCTCCCGCCGCACGTGCTCGACGAGATCCGCGCGTGCGGGGTGGCACTCAAGGGACCGACTACGACGCCCATCGGGAAAGGATTCGCGTCCGCCAACGTCCGCCTGCGCAAGGAGCTCCTCCTGTTCGCCAACGTGCGCCCCGTGAAGACGGTGCCGGGGCTCGAGACGCCGTACGGGCACACCGACCTCATTGTCGTCCGCGAGAACACCGAAAGCCTCTACGCCGGCCTCGAGAACGAGGTCGCGCCCGGCGTGATCACGTCGATCAAGGTCATCACGGAGACCGCGAGCCGGCGCATCGCGCACTTTGCCTTCGAGTACGCCCTGCGCTGGAACCGGCACCGCGTCACCGCCGTGCACAAGGCCAACATCATGAAGAAGGCCGACGGCCTGTTCCTCGAGTGCGCGCGCCAGGAATCGCTCCCGTACCAGGACCGCGTGCGTTTCGACGACGTGCTGGTCGACGCGCTCGCGATGAAGCTCGTCACCAACCCCTCGCAGTTCGACGTGCTCCTGCTCGAAAATCTCTACGGCGACATCGTGAGCGATCTCGCGGCGGGGCTGATCGGCGGCCTCGGCCTCGCGCCGGGCGCCAACTACGGCCCCGACTGCGCGGTGTTCGAAGCGATCCACGGCTCGGCGCCCGACATCGCGGGCAAGGGCATCGCGAACCCCATCGCCGTGATCCTCTCCGCCGCGATGATGTGCCACCACCTCGGTGACACCGAATCCTACGTGCGCATCCGCAAGGCGGTGCGCACCATCACGCGCAATCACCGCGAGCTGCTCACTCCTGATCTGAAGGGAACCGGCACCACGCGCTCGCTGGCGGATGCGCTGGTGAAGGAAGTCGAGCGGCGCCGCCGCGAACCCGTCCACGACTGAAGGTGCGCATGATCATCAAACCCAAAGTTCGCGGTTTTGTCTGCGTTACCACGCATCCGACCGGGTGCGCGGTCAACGTCAAGAACCAGATCGATTACGTGCGTTCGAAGCCGGCCGTCAGCGGCGGTCCGAAGCGCGTGCTCGTGCTCGGGGCGTCGACCGGCTACGGCCTGGGCTCGCGCATCAACGCCGCCTTCGGGAGCGGCGCGGCCACGGTGGGCGTGTTCTTCGAACGGCCGCCGGCCGAGAATCGGCCCGCCACCGCGGGCTGGTACAACTCGGTGGCGTTCGAGACGCAGGCGCGCGCCGCGGGGTTGTTCGCGCGGAGCTTGAACGCCGATGCGTTCTCCGACGACGCGCGCGCGAAGACGATCGAGCTGGTGCGACAGATGGGACCGCTGGACCTGGTCGTGAACAGCCTGGCGTCTCCCAAACGCACGCATCCGAAGACGGGGGAAACCTTCAAGTCGACGCTGAAGCCGATCGGGTCCACCTACCACGGCCGCACGCTCGATACCGACCGCGCGCTGGTGACCGACGTCACTATCGAGCCCGCGAACGAGCAGGAGATCCGCGAGACGATCGCGGTGATGGGTGGCGAGGACTGGGAGCTGTGGATCGAGGCGCTCGCCTCGGCGGGGCTCCTCGCGCCGGGCTGCCGCAGCATCGCGTACACCTACATCGGACCGAAGCTCACCTGGCCCATCTACCGCGACGGCACCATCGGCAAGGCGAAGGAAGACCTGGAGCGCGCGGGCCGCGCCATCGACGCGCGCCTC
>DASVAK010000209.1:0-8307 GCA_036376395.1 Candidatus Krumholzibacteriia bacterium | reverse complement strand
ATTTCCACCGCGACCAGGATCACGTCCAGATGCGGCGGCTTTCGACGAACTTCCGCGCGGGTGACAACCAGGCGCTCAAGAACGCGCTGGATCTCACCTTCTGCGAATCGATCATCGAGAACCTGCCCATCAAGGCGGAGAAGGGCGACGTGGTCGTCGTCGACGTGCGCGACCTCTTCCTCTCCGACGTCGCGGGCATGAGCATGTACCTGGGCGGTGCGCTCGGCCAGCCCGTGCGCCTCGATCCGAAGAAGGCGTTCCTGGCCTCGATCACCAATTTCCCGACCAACACCGAAATCGACACGCGGCTGACGTACTCGCCGGGACGGCCCGAGATGACGTTCCTGCCCAGCGTGCCGGATCCGCGCTCGATCCAGCTCGGTGTGGCGTGGAGCGTCCGTGAGCTGCCGGCCGAGCCCATGACGCCGCGCATCGCGGACGACCGGGTGGGTTACTTCACGACGTCGCACAAGGACTTCGCGAAGGAGAAGGAAGAGACCTTCTTCACGCACTACGCCAACCGGTGGCGCCTCGAGAAGAAGGATCCCACGGCGCCGATGTCGGAGCCGAAGCAGCCGATCGTGTACTACATCGACAACACGATCCCCGATGAATACGTGCCGTACATGATGCGCGGCGTGGAGTTCTGGCAGAAGGCGTTCGAGGCCGCGGGCTTCAAGAACGCGATCATCGCCAAGCGCGCGCCCTCAAAGGAAGAAGACCCGAACTACAATCCGACCGACGCTCGCTACAACACCATCCGTTGGAACACCAACGACCAGGTGTCGTACGGCGCCATCGGACCCTCGCGCGTCGATCCCCGCACCGGCGAGATCATCGACGCGGACATCCTCTTCGAGCACCAGATCGTGGCCAACTTCGGCAAGAGCTACCGCCGGCTGACTTCGCCGCGCGCGGCGCTCATGCAGCTCGATCCGAACCTCAAGCAGCTGTGGATGACGCCCGAGGAGCGCGAGAAGGACGATGCGTTCCTGAACCTTCCGTTCTTCAAGACGCGTCCCTACATGCTCTGCCAGGCCGACCAGTGCTTCGAGCTCGGCGGCGAGATCATGCGCCTCTCGATGCTGGCCAACGGCGTCATGGAAGCGGGCGGCTCGGTGCCCATCGAGTACCTGGGCAACGCGCTCATGTGGGTCACCTCGCACGAGGTCGGCCACACGCTGGGCCTGCGCCACAACTTCAAGAGCTCGAGTGCGATCCCGTACGACAAGCTCAACGACAAGAAGGCCATCGAAGAGCTGGGCATGACCGGCTCGGTGATGGACTACCCGTCGCCGAACGTGGCCAAGGACTCCGCGAAGCAGGGCTACTACTACTCGCCCAACGTTGGCACCGGTGACATCTGGGCCATCAAGTGGGGCTACTCGGTGGTGCCCGGCGAGACCGCGGTGGACCAGAAGAAGCACACCGACGCCATCGCGGCGATGTGCCTCGAGAAGGGCCATCTCTACGGCACGGACGAGGACACCTATCCGATGGGCGCCCTCGACCCGCGCAGCAACACCAACGACCTCTCCGACAGCCCGATGGCGTGGGCGACCGAGCGCGCCGAGATCTGCGACGATCTCCTCAAGAACGGCAAGCTCGAGAACCGCGTCGTCGCCGACGGCGAGGACTACGTTCCGCTGCGCGCCGCGGTGGTCAACCTGCTGGCACAGAAGTACGTGTGCGCGAACATCGCCATCAAGAACATCGGCGGCATGTACACCGAGCGCGGACACAAGGGTGCGGAGCGCCCGCCGTTCACGCCGGTGGCAGCGGCCGATCAGCGCAAGGCGCTCGACTTCGTCGTCAACCGCGCGCTGACCTCGGACGCGTACGCGCTGTCCCCGGCCATGCTCAACAAGATGCAGGATGACAAGATGTGGAGCTGGGAGAACAACCCGTTCGAGCCGGGACGTCGTTTCGAGTTCCCGCTCACGAACTGGGTCGAAGCCTTCCAGGCCGGCATCCTGTTCAACATGATGAATCCCATGCTGCAGTCGCGCGTGGTCGAGGCGCAGTACCAGTCGGACGATGCCTTCAAGCTCTCCGAGCTGTACGCCTCGCTCACGAAGTCGATCTGGACGAGCCACATGGCTCCGAAGGGTCGCACGGCGACGTGGGATCGCAACCTGCAGCGGCTCTACACCGACGCGCTCATCGAGCAGGTCGTGACGCCGCATCCGGCGACGCCGCAGGACGCCATCGCGCTCTCGCGGCTGAACCTGACCCGCATCCGCGGCGCGGCGCAGTCGCAGCTGGCGGCCAAGGGTCTCGACGACGACACGAACGCGCACCTCATGGAGACGGTCGCGCGCATCGATCGGGCGTTGAACGCGAGCCGCGAAACCGCGTACTAGTCCCGGGCATCGCATCGCAAAGCAGAAACTCCCCCGGTCGGTGAACCCGGCCGGGGGAGTTTTTTTGTGGGCGAGCGAGTCCTGAGACCGCGCGGGTCCTGTCCGCGACCAGCCCCCTTCGGACTACGCCGCGCGGCCGTTGCCTGGTACATCAGCAGACTCAACGACTTTACCCGGGCGCGGCTCCGTACTCGGGGCGCAGCCCCGCTCGCGGCCACCCGCGCGTGATCCGTGGCGAGCCCGCTCGGCGCCAAAAAAAGCTCCCCGGTCGCATGACGACCGGGGAGCTTGGTCGATGAAGGTGCACCGTACGCTCTAGTGCTTGTGCTTGCCCTTGCCCTTCTCTTTGTGACTCTTGCCCTTGCCGTGCTTCGTGCACAGCGACGAGGGCACCTCGCGGTAATCGGAGACGAACTTCCAGCCCGTGTTGATGCTCACGCTCCACTCCCACGACCCGTCGCGGAAGCGGAAGTACTGGCCGCCCGTGTAGTAGCAGTCGGGATACCCGGACACAATGTACACCGCGAGGCTGCGGTCATAGACGAGGACGACGTCGTCCTTGTCGTGTTTGGCGCGGTAGCCGTACGCCGGGGCGTGCGGCGGCGGGCCCTTCTGGTCGTCAATGATGACCGGGCCCTGGGAGCTCTCCTTGTAGACCACCGTGCGCGATGAGCACCCGGCAGCCACGCCGGCGGCAATCACGATGGCAAGCAGGGGCGCAATTCGAGAACTGGTGTTCATGCAGAGAACCTCCGGTTGGGAATGAACCGTAAGGAGCAAGCATCGGACCACGGAAGCATGCGCCACCGTGGGGCATGAAGGGGACGGACGCGGGTCAGGGAGAGGGAGGGCCGTAGCGAAACACCATGCCGCCCGCGACGGCGTTCCCGCCGCACAGAAAGAGGGCGCCGTTGCGTTCGCACGCGGAGCGGAAGGTGCGCGTCGTGGGGGGCGGCAGGATGGTCCACTGGTCGTTGTCGAGGCGCAGCACGGTGCCGTTGTCACCGGCCGCGTAGAGGTTCCCGCCCGGGCCGGGCGCAAGCGCGTACAGCGTCGCCGGCACATTCGTCGGGATGTCGATCCATTCCGGATCGACCAGCGGGGCGACGGGTCTCGTGCGCCCCACGCTGGCGCCGTCGGCGCCCACCGCGATGATGCCGAATCCCGGCACATCGACCTGGAGGATGTCCCAGAACGTCACGCCGTACTTCGAGTAGACCGTGTTGATCAGGTCGGTGCGAAAGTACTCGACGATGATACCGTCCGCGCCGGCGAAGTAACCCACGCTGTCGGTCATGCTGGCCGCGTGCAGCTCGGCCGCGACGTTCTTTACCAGGAACCACGCATTATTCACCTTGAAGCGAATGGCGCCGCCGCTTCCCACGGCGAAGATGGTGCCGTTGCTCTCGCCCATGTCGAAATACTCAATGAGGTCCATGCTCTCGGGCGCCCAGATCCCTTCGGCGTTGCGGAGAAAGATGCGATTGGTGCCGGCGGCGTATACATCACCGTTGGACGCGGTGAAGACCACGTTGAGGCGCTGCAGTGCTCCGGCGTCGTCCATCACCCAGCGGTCGGGGCCGTCCAGCAACACCTTGCCGTTGTCACCGGCGCTCATGACGGCACCGGTCTCTGACAACGCAACCGAACGCAGCATCGGCACCGTGCCGCGATTCATGTTCGACCACAGCGCGCCGTCGTAGCGAAAGATTGCGGCGGCGCCCGCGACCCACTCGGCGTCATCGCCGCGCGCAATGGCATACAGCCACGGCGAACCGTCGATCCGCGTGCGCGACCACCCGCCGTTCGTGCGGCGCAGCACGATGCCGTTGGTCCCCGCGAAGGCCGGGCCGCAATCGGCGCACACCGATTGCAGCAGCTCCGTGGTTCCACTCGCGACCACCGACCACGCCGTGCCGTTGTAGTGCAGGATCGTGCCGTTGGCGCCGGCGGCGTACACGTCGTCGGAGGCGGTGCCGTCGACGGCGGCCAGGATCTCGTCCGTGGGAGATTCCATCGGCGTCCACTCCGCGCCGTCGTAATGAAGGATGGTGCCGTCCAGGCCGACAGCGAAGATGTCGGTATCGCTCGCGCCCCACAGACCGAAGAGCGCGTCGCGCGCCGGGCGCGGGTCGACCGTCCACGTGCCGCCGCTGCGCCGGATGATGGTGCCCTCGGTGCCGGCCGCCACCACCAATCCCGAGGCGGAACTCCACACCGCGCGCAGGTCACTCGCCGTGACGGATGGTTCCGGCACGAACGACTGGCCCGACTGTTCGAGCACGGTCCCGTCGTCGCCCACCGCGACGACCGCCGCACCGCCGTCGATGGCGTAGAGATCGTTCGCGTCCAGGTTCGGCATCTGTGCCCAGTGCTGGCCGTCCCACAGCCAGATGATTCCCTTCGGGCCGACGCCGATCACGAGGTTGTCCGCAGGCGTCCACAGGCCATAAAGCGTGATGGCGGAGGGCAGGTTGTCGAGCTCGGACCAGACCGGCGCGGGGTCCGGTTGCGGTGTCACGTTGTGGTCGCTGTCGGAGTCGCAGGCCGGCGTCAGCGCGAGCGCACACACGGCGAAGAGGAAGAGCAAGCTCGGGCGAATGGTCATAAACGATAAGAAACGAAGCGGTGGGATATCCAGATGATAGGGGGTCGGCGGAAGGCTGACAAGGTGCTCAGAGCGGGTAGCGGAAACCGGCCAGTCGCTCGCTCTCCTCGAAAAGCCGCCGCTGCAGCGTGGCATCGTTCGACGCGGCAGTGGTTCCGAAGGGCCGGCAGTAGCGGAAATACTTCCCGGTCACACCGTCGACCTCGGGCGACGTGGCCAGGTACACCGGTGTCTCGGCGCCCTCGTCGGGCTGCTTGAAGAATTTCCCCAGCGATTGCCACAGGACGTGCAGCGCGGGCGAGACGCCGCGCATGAGGCCGGTGCGGATGACCCCCGGATGGAGCGCGTTGACCGTGACCTCGCGCGGATCGAGCCGGCGCGCCAGCTCGTAGGTGAACAGCAGGTTCATGAGCTTGGTGTTGGCGTAGGCCTGGTAGGCGCGGTAGTGCGATTTCATCTGCAGGTCGTCGAAATCGATCACGCCGCGCGAGTGCGCGGTCGACGATACGTTGACGATGCGCGCCGGCGCGGAGGCGCGCAGCATGTCGAGCAGGAGCCCCGTCAGCAGAAAGTACGCCAGGTGGTTCACGAAGAACTGCATCTCGAGCCCGTCGGGGGTCTCGCGGCGCGTACTGGTCATGACGGCGGCGTTGTTCACCAGCACGTCGAGCCGGTCGTGCCTCGCCGTGAACTCCTTCGCCAGCGCCCGGATCGCGCCGATGGTGGAGAGATCGGCCACGAGCACCTCGAGCGACGCGGCCGGGTGCGCGCGAAGGATGCGTTCGCGCGCCTTCTCGCCGCGCGACGCGGTGCGGCTCACCATGACCACGCGCGCGCCCATTCCCGCAAGGCGCGAGGCGGTCGCTTCGCCGATTCCCGACGTGGCCCCCGTGACGAGGATGGTCTTCGGGTCCGTCAACTACCCCACCCGTACTGGTAGCCGATGCTGAAGGTGTCGAAGTCACCGCCGTAGCGTGTGGTCACACCCGTGGCGAATGACGCCTTGATGGCATGCTTGAGGCTCACGAACCAGGCGGCCGTCGCGCCGAGGCGCGCGTTTTCTTCGAAGGTGTTTTGATCGACGCCGTCTATCGATGTGGTTCCACCCCGGAACCACGTTCCATCCAGCGCGAGCCAACCCTTGCGCCCGAAGATGCGGATGGCGTGCGCCTGCCACGTCCACAGTGGATCCTGCGAGACAGTCGATTTCTCCAGGTATTCGTCGTTGTCGCCGAAGAGCCACGCGCCGAAGTACCCCTCGAATGCCCACTCCGTTCCGACCGGCTGAATGATACCGAGCTCGGGTTTGACCGACCAGCGGTTGGCGCCGAGATTGATGCGCCGACCGGTGTCGTAGCTTCCCAACGGCATGGTGACGGTCAGCGAGGCGCCGACCATGGTCCCAAACGTAACGCCCTTCAAGTCGCTGAGGCGCCGGGCGGGACCGCCGACGAGATTGACGGCGAGTCGGACCATGGGGTCCGTGGGGCCATCGAGATTGCGCGTGGTGTCCTGTCCCGCAACCGTGGCGCTGGCTTCTCCGGTGGCGAACGTGGTGATCGCCTGCACCTGGGCGGAGCGGCCGAGCAAGCCGAAGGTTCTCACGTAGGCAAGCGTACCGGCATCCAGCTGCGCGTGCGAGTTGGTCAATGGCAGCGAGGTGTCGAGAACCAGGTCGCCGCTGGTGTGGCTGTAGGAGAGGTTGATGACGTTGCGTCCCGTGGGGAGGGGAAGGTAGAGCCTCGGCTCGAGGCTCTGCGAGAACGCCAGGGAGGGCGCCAGCAAGAGCGGGAAGAGCCCGAGAAAGCGTTTGGTCATAGGAAATGGATAACCGCGGGTGTGTGCCGGCCGCGACGGACAGCAAACCGGCGGCGGCGAAGCGCGTGCCCGCAGTATACTACCGTGCGAAGGGAGGTGTCCCGATGTCATTTGCAGAGCCCCCACGTCAGCGCGCGATCATCCACGTCGACATGGACGCGTTCTACGCGTCAGTCGAGGTGATGGACAACCCGTCGCTGGCGGGGAAACCGGTGATCGTGGGCGGGACACCCGAGACGCGCGGCGTGGTGGCGGCGGCATCGTACGAGGCGCGCAAATTCGGCGTCCACTCGGCGATGAGCTCGTACCGCGCGCACCGTCTCTGCCCGCACGGCGTGTTCATCCTCCCGCGCATGTCGCGCTACGTCGAGGTGTCGCGACACATTCACGACATCCTGGAGAGTTTCACACCGCTGGTCGAGCCCATCTCGATCGACGAGGCCTTCCTCGACGTGACGGCGAGCCGGTCGCTTTTCGGCGACGCCACGGAAATCGGACGCGCGATCAAGCAGCGCATCCGCGGCGAGATCGGCCTGGTGGCGTCGGTGGGCGTGGCGCCCAACAAGTTCCTCGCGAAGCTGGCGAGCGACCTCGAAAAGCCCGACGGCTTCGTGGTGATCACCCAGGACGAGGCGCAGGCGCGCCTGGCGCCGCTGCCGGTGTCGCGGCTGTGGGGCGTGGGCAAGGTGACCGAGCAGAAATTGCTCGCGGCCGGGATCCACACCATCGGCGACGTGGTGCGCGCCGACCACGCGCGGCTCGAGCGGCTGGTGGGGTCGTACGCGGCGCACATGCAGGAGCTCGCGCGCGGCCTCGATGACCGCGAGGTGATCCCCGATACCGAGGCCAAGTCGATCGGCGCCGAGAACACCTTCCCGCGCGACATCGCCGATTCCGAACAACTGCGCGCCGAGCTCGACCTGCTCTCCGAGCGGGTGGCGGAACGCGCGCGCGCGGACGGAGTGGTCGGGCACACGGTCAATCTCAAGGCGCGCTACGCCGACTTCACCACCGTGACGCGCGCGATGACGCTGCCCGAGCCGACCGACGAGTCGGTGGTGATCCGCGGCGCCGCGCGCCTGTTGCTGGAAGAACGCCTCGGCCGGGAAGGGCGCGCGCTCCGGTTGCTCGGCGTGTCGATCTCCAACCTCTCGCACGCCGACGAGATCACCGGGAGCCTCTTCGATTCGCCGCGCGCGACGCGCAATCGCACGCTCGACGGCATCATGGATGCGCTGCGGCACCGCTTCGGCGACGGTGCCCTGCGCCGCGGCACCCGCCGCGACGACTAGATCCCCAAAAAAAGAAAACGCCGCCGCGGGTGTGGCCCGCGACGGCGTCTGGTCGGCTGGCATGTTGACCGGCGCTCCAGCGCCGTGCCGCGCAGTCGCGAATTTTACTACAGCACGACTACGGATCCACCTGGAGCGCCGGCCTTTCTCATTACCGTGCTGCCTGCGCGAAGCGATCCGGGAACTGGCGCTCGATCCCGTAGCTCAGCGTGTCGGCAAATTTGAA
>DASVAK010000196.1:2500-48425 GCA_036376395.1 Candidatus Krumholzibacteriia bacterium | reverse complement strand
GCGCGGTCGAAGCTCTCGACGGCCTCCACGATGGGCGGCGCCATCATCACCATGCCCGCGCCGCCGCCGAAGGGCGAGTCGTCCACGCTGCGGTGTGCGTCGCTCGTGAACTCGCGCGGGCTCTTCGTCCGGAACTCGACGATGCCCTTCTTGGCCGCGACGGCGAGCATCCCGGTCGCGAGCATCACGTCCATGGTCTCCGGGAAGATGGTGACCACATTGATGCGCACGGCGTCTCTCTCCTTGACGAAACCGCGCGGGTCCTGTCCGCGAGCAGCCCCCTTCGGACTACGCCGCCGGCCGTTGCCTCGTACATCAGCAGGCTCAACGACTTTACCGCGGCGGCTCCGTCCTCGGGGCGCAGCCCCGTTCGCGGCCACCCGCGCGGGCAGACGCCCGGCGCTACTTCAAATCCAGCAGTCCCGGGATCGGTCGGATGGTCATTTCGCCCGCGTCGAAATTGCGGGCGATGACGAACGCATCCACCGCCGGGATCAACACCTTGTTGCCGGCATCGCCGGTCACTTCGTATACGTTCTGCCCGGGCGAGGCGATCACGTCGGTGATGTGTCCGATGTCGCGTCCGTCCTCGGTCTTGACACGCATGCCCAGCACCTGGAAGGGCAGCTCGTAATCGGGCAGCTTCACATCGGGCTCCTGCATGTCGATGAACAGGTCGGCTCCGACTTCCGCTTCGGCGTCGCTTCGATCCTCGACGCCCTCGAGCTTCACGATGTACTGCTTCTGGTGCGCCTGGGCGTATTCGACCACCACGTCACGCCTGTCGTCATCTCCCTCGCGCGCCACGAACAGGCGCTGCGACGCGAGGGCCTCCATCCAGAAATCGGGCGAGGCGTAGAGCTTGAGCTCGCCCCGGATTCCGAACGCCTTGACGAAGCGTCCGAGAAAAATCTCCTGCACGCTCATTCGCGGATCTCGAAGATGATCTTCTCGCCCGCGCGGCTCGCCGCGGCGTTCACCAGCGTGCGGATCGCGCGCGCGGTCTGGCCGTTCTTGCCGATCACCTTGCCGAGGTCCTCGGGGCGTACGGTCAGCTCCATGACGATGTAGTCCTCCTTCGAGGCTTCCTTCACTTCCACGGAGCGCGGATCCTCGACCAGCGAGGTGGCGATGAACTCGATCATCGCCTGGATCGATTGCCGTGTTGCCTCGGCCATGGCTGGCGCGCGTTACGCTGACGCTTCGGCGGCCGGCTTGGCCGCGGCGGCGGCCTTCTTCTTCGAGACGCGCTTCGAGGCGAACTTGCGACGGCGCTCGTCGGCGGTGAGACCCTTGGTCTCCTTCTCCGCGACGGCTGCCACCTTCGCTTCGATCTGGTCCGCCGGAACGCCTTCCTTCACGAACTGCCACTTCTTCAGGATGCCCGCGCGGCGCATCAGGCCCTCGACGTTCGTCGACGGGATGGCGCCGTTCTTGAGCCACTTGAAGATCTGCTCTTCGTCCAATTTGATGTTGGGCGGCGTCGTGAGCGGGTCGTAGTAGCCGAGCTCCTCGATGAAGCGGCCATCGCGCCGGTTGCGCGAGTCCGTCGCCACGATGCGGTAGAACGGCCGCTTCTTGGTGCCCATGCGTTTCATTCTGAGTTTGACCGACATTTACTTTCCTCCGCGGCTCTAGAACCCGAGCCGTCTGCCTTTCTTCACCTTCTGCAATTTGCCCATCATCTTCATCATCTTCTTCATCTCTTCGAACTGCCGCAGCAGTTGATTCACATCCTGCACCGTGGTGCCGCTGCCCTTCGCGATGCGCTTGCGACGGCTTCCATCGAGCAGGTGCGGCCTCGCGCGCTCGGCCGGCGTCATCGAGCAGATGATCGCCTCGACGCGGCCCATCTGCTTCGGGTCGACCGAGGCTCCCTTCGGCATCATGCGCGACGCGCCCGGGATCATCTTCACCATGTCCTCGAGCGAGCCCATCTTGCGGATGCGCCGGATCTCGCCCAGGAAGTCCGCCATGTCGAACGACTGCGCGCGGACTTTCTTCTCGAGCTCCGCCGCCTCGTTGACATCGATCGCCTGCTGCGTCTTCTCGATGAGCGACATCACGTCGCCCATACCGAGAATACGACTCGCCATCCGGTCGGGATAGAACGGCTCGAGGTCCGAGAGCTTCTCTCCGATGCCCGCGAACTTGATCGGCGTTCCGGTCACCGCTCGCACCGAGAGCGCCGCACCGCCGCGCGCGTCTCCATCCAGCTTGGTGAGCACGATGCCGGTGACGGCCACGCGCTCCTTGAACGCGGTGGCGACGTTCACCGCTTCCTGCCCGGTCATGCTGTCGAGGACGAGCAGCGTCTCTTCCGGGTCCGCGACCGAGCGCAGTTGCTCGATCTCGCCCATCATGTCGGCATCGACGTGCAGCCGGCCCGCCGTGTCGAGGATGAGCGTGTCGCACAGCTTCTGTACGCCGACATCCTGCGCGCGCCGGTAGAGCCCGATCACGTCGGTCTCACCCTGCTGCGCGCGCGCCACCGGAATGCTGATCTGCCGCCCGAGAATCTCGAGCTGGTCCATCGCCGCCGGGCGGTACACGTCGAGCCCGACCAGGAGCGGCTTGCGTCCGCGCTTTCTGAGCGTCGCCGCCAGCTTGGCGCAGAACGTCGTCTTCCCGGAGCCCTGCAGCCCCACCACCATGACCACGCTGGTGGGCCGCTTGAGCAGGAACGGCGACACCGTTCCGCCCAGCAGCGTCGTGAGCTCTTCGTTCACGACGCGGATGATCTGCTGCTCGGGGGTGAAGCTCTTGAGAACCTCTTCCCCGACCAGCCGCGTCTCGACCCGCGCGACGAAGTCCTTCACCACGCGGAAGTTGACGTCGGCCTCGAGCAGCGCGCGACGCACTTCCTTCGCGGTCTCGCGCACGTCGCTCTCGGAGAGCTTGCCGCGCGCGCGGATCCCCGCGAAGACGCGTTCGAATTTTTCCGTCAGGCTCTGGAACATGATCGTGCGACGACCCGCGACACGCAGGCGTCACGCATGCGCGGTTTCTGCTATGACCCGTTGAAAACTCCGGTGATGGCTCGAAACGGGGAGCGGACCGGGTGGCACGACCGTCCGAACGGCTATCCGAAAGGCACTGGGCCCAGTAAGCGATGGAGATTACCAAAGGGCCGGGATCGGGGCAAGTGCCAATCTAGGCGGGGGCTTAGGCCGTGCCACTTGACGGCGTCATCGGGGGGGGGTAAGCTGGATCCGATCGGGTCGCAGACTGGAGTCTGGCATGTCGCCCACGCGCTACTTCGTCCTGTGCCTGCTCTTGCTTGCCCGGCCCGCCTTTGGCCAGATCATCGGAATTTACCCCGACCAGGCAGGGGCAGGTGGTTGCTTTGAGGCCCACCCCGGATCGCTGGGTGAACTGTATGTGATCGTCAAGGACGCCCCGGGATACCCGCAGCTCTCCCTGACCGATGTCAGTTTCGAGTTGCCTCAGCTTTGCGGGTTGTTCGCGGTGGAGTACGTTCCTGTGTTTCCTTCCACGGTACTGCCACCCGGCGACCTTCGTGAAGTCACGGTCAGTTTTGGCGAATGTCTTCCGTCGCCGATTCATGTGCTCACTTTGCGCGTTGTTTCTCTCGATCCACCGGCTTGCTGTTACTCCAAAGTGCCTGGGATCGACGCCGGCACGTGCGTTGGCGACCGAACTCCACTGGCAAGTTGGGAGTTGATGCTGACCGACACGCTGTGCCACGTCGTCGCCCCGTCCAATCCGAATCCAATCAACGGGGCCACCTTCGTTGCTCAGGATGCGGTCCTGAGTTGGAGCAAGATGTACGGCCCCCGTTACTGCAACAGCATCTACTGGTATCACGTGTTCTTCGGCACGGACAGCAATCCCCCCTCAGCCACCATGACTAGCCATCTTTCGTGGGACCCACCCGGCTCACTTGCGGTCAATACGACGTACTACTGGCGAGTCTCCGGTTTCGGCGACGGCGGCCAAGCGTTGTCGCCGCTGTGGAGCTTCTCGACCGGCGAAGGACCCGTGGAAATTGAAGCGTCAACGTGGGGGCGTATCAAAGCACTGTATCGTTGAGCGCGACGAGTGGATGATTCTCGACCGCCGCTGCGGCGGTAAATTTTCTACCACAACCGTTACGGTTGTAAACGTTCACTCTTTAGTTAACCCCTCAGCCCCGGATGGCCCGGATCGAGGACCCGTAGTCGGGGGTGCGGAAGATGGCGGTGCCGGCCACCAGGATGTCCACGCCGGCGTCGCGGGCGCGGCGGGCGGTCTCGGGGGTGATGCCCCCGTCGATCTCGATCGCGAAGGTGAGCTCCTGCCTCTCCCGGAAGCGGACCGCCCGCTCCACGTCGGCCAGCGAGGTGTCGATGAACCCCTGCCCCCCGAAGCCGGGCACCACGCTCATGACCAGGAGCAGGTCGATCTCCTCCAGCCACGGCTTCACGGAATCGAACGGCGTGTCGGGATTGAAGGCGAGGCCGGCTTTGCAGCCGCGGGCCCGGATGGCGCGGAGGTCGCGGCGAACGTCGGTGCTCGCCTCGACATGGATGCTGAGCACCTGCGTGCCGGCGTCGATGAACGCCGGGATGTAGCGGTCCGGGTGTTCGATCATCAGGTGCGTGTCGAGGGTCGCCGTCGCCACCCCGGCGACGGTCTTTACCAGCGGTGGTCCGAAGGTGATGTTGCGCACGAAGTGTCCGTCCATCACATCCAGGTGCAGGAACTCGACCCCGTGCTTCTCCACCGCCGCCACTTCGTCGGCGAGGTGCGCGAAGTCGCACGCGAGCAGGCTGGGCGCCACGGCACAGCGCGGGTCGGAGGGGCCGCGTTCAGCGTGAACCAGATGCGACCAGGTCAATGGACTCTCCTTCCCGGATGCGTTCCCCGGCGCGCGGCCGTTGATCGATGATGGTGTTGGGATACACGCCGTCGCGGTCCTCGTAGCGCACCGACGCGACGCGGAACCCGCGCTTCTCGAGCTTCTCGCGCACGAAGAAAAGATCCTGCGAGGTCAGGTCCGGCATGATGTACACGGGCGCGCCGCCCGGCGCCGACACGACGAAGTCGACTTTCTCGCCCTCGTGCACTTCGTCCCCCACCGGGGGTGACGTGGCGATGACGCGCTCGCGGCCGTTGTCGCTGTGGAGCACGCGCGCCGCGCGACCCACCTCGAGGCCGTCGGTCTCCAGGTGATTGCGCGCCTGCCGCGACGTCATGCCGCGGATGTCGGGCACCATGCGAATGCGCGTGCCCAGGCTCACCACCACCTCGACGGAACGGCCGGGCTTCAGGTTCTCGTTGGCATCCGGTCGCTGGGAAAGAATGAACCCGACGGGCACCTGGGAGTCGTAATCGCTGCGCTCGACGCGCATCGCCAGACCGAGACCGGAGAGCGTCTTTCTCGCTTCCGCTTCGCTCGAATTGCGCAGGTCGGGCACGATGACCGCGCCGCGCTGGTGCACCAGCATGGGCATGAGCAGGTAGTTGAATGCGAAGATGCCGAGCAGGAACAGCCCGACGACGATCAGAATGCGCTCGCCAACGCGACGGAAGTTCACGAGGCCGACTCTAGTCCTGATTGGCGTTTGCCGTCAATCAACGCCCGGGTCCATGACCAGCACCTCTCCGGGCTCGAGGGCGTTGCCGAGACGGAACTCGGTGGGCGTCATCGAACGGCGCCCTTCGGGGCGCAGCGCACGGATCTCCAGCGAGCCGTCCCCGCACGCCACCACCAGCGGGTCCACCGAGATCATGGTGCCGGGCGTGATACCGGCCGCGTCGACGGAGCCGACCCGCGCCGCGTCGATCTGCAACCGGCGGCCGTGGTGGAACGTGTACGCACTCGGCCAGGGCGTCATGGCGCGAATGCGACGCTCGAGATTCACGGCGTCCTGCGACCAGTCGATGAGCCCGTGGCGCTTGCGGATCTTCTTCGTGAGCGTCACGCCCTCGGGCGACTGCGGCACCTCGTGCACGGTCCCGTCGAACACACCATCGAGCGTGCGCACCAGGAGCTCCGCGCCGATCTGCGCGAGCCGCGCGGTGAGCGTGCCGGCGGTGTCGTCGGGCGCGATCGGTGTTTCCGCGCGCAGCAGCATGTTGCCGGTGTCGACGCCCTCGTCGATGCGCATGGTGGTGCAGCCGGTGACGGCGTCGCCGGCCAGGATCGCGGCCTGGATGGGTGAGACGCCGCGGTGGCGCGGCAGGAGCGACGCGTGCACGTTGACGCATCCATGCGGCGGCAGTTGCAGCAGGTCGGTGCGCAGGATCAGGCCGAACGCCACCACGATGATCGCGTCGGGTTGCACGTCGCGGATGACCTCCACGCCGGCGGCGTAGGTTTCCTTCGTCATGGTCATGGTGGGGATGCCGAGCGCGATGGCGCGTGCGCGCACCGCGGTGGGATCCACCGCGCGGCCGCGGCCGCGCGGGCGGTCGGGCTGGCTCACCACCAGCCGGGGCGCGTAGCGGCCGCTGGCGTGCAACGCGTCCAGCGACGGCACGGCGAAGTCGGGGCTTCCCATGAAGACGATGCGTTTCATTTGCAGATATCGGGCGCGCGGCTAATCGTCGTTGAGCTTTGAAATGTTGCGGAGTTTGGTCTTGATGAGCGTCTTCTCCGCCGTCGAGAGGTAGTCGATGAACAACTTGCCGTCGAGATGGTCGATCTCGTGCTGCAGGATGCGCGCGAACATCCCCTCCGCTTCGAGCGTGTGCTCGTTCCCTTTCACATCGCGGTAGCGGACGCGGATGGTGAGCGGACGCGTCACGTCGCCGCGGATGCCGGGAATGCTCAGGCACCCTTCCTCGTAAACCCAGGTGTCGCGCGACCGATCGAGGATCTCCGGGTTCACCATGGCGACCGGCTCCGCGTCCTCGTCGCCGGGCTCGCGCATGGCCAGCGCGACCAGGAGCCGCAGGTCGAGCCCGACCTGCGGCGCCGCCAGGCCGACGCCCTCCTCCCGCTCCATCGCCTCGAGCATGTCGTCGGCGGTCTTCACGAGCGTTTCGTCGAAGACGCGCACGTCGTTTGCACGCCGGCGCAGGATCGGATCACCGTAGTAACGAAGCTTGAGCACCGTCGGCCTCACCGCGGTAATCTACTCTCCGCCGCCCTGCGCCACCACTCCGGTCACGGCGCTCTTCACCATCTCCACCTTCACGTTGTCGGCGATCTGCAGCACGACGACGTCGTCCTTGATCCCCGCCACGGTGCCGTAGAGGCCGCTCGCGGTCAGGATGCGGTCGCCCTTCTTGATGTTGGAGAGCATCTTCTGGATTTCCTTCTGGCGCTTCTGCTGCGGCCGGATCATCAGGAAGTAGAAGATGAGCAGCATGCCCAGGATGGGCAGCAGCATGGAGAAGGGACTCGGGCCGGCGCCGCTCGGATCGGCGGGCATCATTGCAAACAGGGCGTGAAACGAATTCAAGACATCCTCCTTTGAGTTTCTTCATTATCGCGGACGCGCGCGGCTTCTCCGCGCGAGTACCGCTCGACGAATCCGGCGCGCCACGCGTCGAACCGTCCCTCGACGATCGCCGCGCGCGCCATGCGCATCACGTCGGCGAAAAAATGCAGGTTGTGCTGCGACGCCAGCATCGGGCCGAGCATCTCGCCCGCCATGAACAGGTGGCGAAGATACGCGCGCGAATGACGCCGGCACGCCGCGCAGCGGCACTCGGCGTCGATGGGCTCGAAGTCGCTCGTGTGCGCCGCGTTCTTCAGGACCACGCGACCGTCGCGCGTGAACACGGTGCCGGTGCGGCCATTGCGCGTGGGCAGCACGCAGTCGTACATGTCGACGCCGCGCGCGATGCCCTCCACCAGGTCGAGCGGCGTCCCCATGCCCATGAGATAGCGAGGCCTGTCCGCCGGGAGGAGCGACGCTGTCAGCTCCGTGATATCCCGCGTCAGCTCCTTGTCCTCGCCGACGGCGAGCCCACCGATGGCGTAGCCGGGAAAATCGAGCTCCATGATCTCGGCCGCCGAGCGCCTGCGCAGGTCCGGGTACTCGGCGCCCTGCACAATACCGAAGACGACCTGCTCCCAGCCACTACGATTGAAGCGCGCGCCGTTGACGGCGCGACCGCGCTTCGCCCACGCGGTGGTGAGCGCCACCGAGTGCTCGGCATCCGGCCGTAGACACGGGATGCCGCCGAAATAGTCGAAGCTCATCATTATATCGGCGCCGATGCGCGCCTGCGCCGTCATCACGGACTCGGGCGTGAACAGGTGGAGCGATCCGTCCACGTGGGACCGAAAGCGGACCCCGTCGTCGCCCAGCCGCCGCAGGCTGGCCAGGCTGAACACCTGGTAGCCGCCGCTGTCGGTGAGGATCGCCCCCTCCCACCCCATGAAGCGATGCAGACCGCCCGCGCGTTCGATCAGGTCGGGGCCGGGTCGCATGCACAGGTGGTAGGTGTTGCCCAGGATGATGCGCGCGCCGGTGTCGAGGAGACCGTCGATGGTCGTGCCCTTGACGGTCGCCTGCGTGCCCACCGGCATGAACACGGGCGTGGGAATTTCGCCGTGATCGGTGACGAGACGGCCCGCGCGCGCGGCGTCCGAGCGCGCCTCGAGATGGAATGCAAACGGCATGCGGGCTACTGTAACACGAGTGCGGCGTCAGCGGCGGCTCGTCGTGTCCGCGGGCGTCGCTGTCGTGTCCTTCGGCGCCGGTTGCTTCTTCTTGCCGAGGTTGTCGAGCAGACCTTTCAGCCCCGACTTCGCCTTCTCTTCGACCTGCTTCTGCCCCTGCGACACCATCCCCTGCTGGAATTTCATCGTCATGGCCTGCGTGTCGACGCCGACCGTCGGCTTCATGAGCGCGCCGCTCAGCGTGAGCGGCACCTCCAGCCGGCCGTCGGGCGTGAGCAGGTATTTCGCGGCCGGGACCTCGGCCACCAGGTCGTTGCTCACGCCCTTCGAAAACGCAAGCACCGAGCTCACGTTCATCTCCTTGGTGAGCGAGAACCATCCATCTCCGTTGAGCGCGAAGTCGGACGTGGCCAGCTTGAGATCGGGCACCGTGATCTTCCCGTTCGCGATCTTGAACTTGCTGGAGAGATTCTCGAACACGGTCTTGTTGGACGCGAAGAGCTTCGGGTTGCGCGCCTGCATGCGCGCGGTGAGATTCTGCGGCACCATGGGAATGTTCTGGATGCCCGCGAAGATCTGGTTGGCAATGTTCATATTGAGAAGCGAGCCCTCGATCACCAGCGCGTCGCCGTCGCCGGTCAGCGACTTCGCAATCTCCTCCCACTGCTTGCCCTGGCCCCCGATCTTCAAGTCCGCGGTCAGGCGCCCGGCCAGCACGTCGGTCAGCGCCGGCGCCTTGTACTTGAAGTACTCGGCCAGGTTGACGTTCTCGATCTTGCTCGAGATGTTGAACTTCGAGATCTTCGGTTCCATCGTGCCGCTGCCGGAGAGGGTGCCGCCGAGCGCCTTCGCGCTGTAGCTCTTGATGGTGGTCACGGTGGGCGTCACGGTGAGGTCCGCAGTCAGGTTGTCGTAATCGATGTTGGCCACGGTCCCCCGCTCGGACGTGACGATCACGGTGTTCTCCGTCACCTTCGGTGCGGTCTCCTTCATCGTGCCGGTTGCGTCCACGCGCTTGAACACCTCGGGGCGCGGAAATGGCTTTGCGCCGGGGGCCGGTGCCTGGACGTCGAGGCGCTTCACCTCTTCCGAGCTCACCGTGTAGTGCGCCTGCATGGGCTTGAACGACATCACCGCGAGATCCAGGAAGAAGCGGCTGTCGCCGATGCGGAACTTCGCGTCGTCGATGTTGGCGGTCTTCGTCGTGAATACCACCTTGGCCTCGCCGTCCGACACGGGCTTGGGCATCTGCTCCACGCGGGCGCCGACGTTCTTGAGGTACGCCGTGCCCGTGATCTGCGCGGGCGCGTTGGGCGCGGGCATGCCGGAGACGTGGACGTTGGCGGTGGCGTCGCCGGAGAGCGCAAACGGCGCCATCGCGGGGAGGAGCTCGTTCCACGGCTTGAGCGGAGTCTTCGCATCGAGCGTGAGCTCGAGCGCCTTGCGCCCGGTAAACGGCACCATGCGGCCCGATCCATTCGCCGTCAGCGAGTGGAACACGATGTCGATCTTCTCCATGTCGACGCCTTCGCCCGGAGTCTTCTCGGGGCGAAACGTGCCGTGGACGGTCGCCTTTGCGGGGATGCCGGCCTTCTTCACGAAGGTCGGCTTGCCGTCGGGGCCGCTCTGCGCGATCGATGCGTTGGTCGCGTCGATGGCGCCTTCGAACGCGAGCGCGGTGAGGTCGCCGTCGAAGGTGGCGTTGGCGCGCATGTCGCCGCCGTAGACCGGCGGCGGCGTCTTTGGATCCTTGCTCTTCGGCTTGAATTCGGCCAGCGCGATGGGCTCGGTCTCGAGCTTCCCCTTGAGCTTCGCGCGCGCGATCACGTGGGTCGAATCCGCGGTGAAGTCGAACGGGCCGCCGGACGCGCTGAGCTTCACGTTCGGTTCTTTGGCGCCGAGCAGCGCCGCCTCCACGTTGAGCTCTTCGAGATTCGCCTCGCCCATGGTGCCGGTGAGCTTCGCCTTCCCCTGCACGTCGCCCGGAATCGGCTGCGGCGCGGGCTGGCCCGGCTTCGCGGTCGCCGCCATGAGCGTGGCGACGGCGACGGGATCGAGCTCGAAGGTGACATCGAGCGGCATGGCGCGCATGGCTTCCTTGTTGCCCGGAGCGGGGATCGGTCCCGCCTCGGCGTCGAGGTGCACGTCCTGCTTCTCGCCGAAGACGGCCGCGTCGAGCTTGGCATCGAGCTTCTTGCCGATGCCGACGTTGCTCGCGGTGAAATCGATATCGCGTATGGTGCGGTCGGTGGCCTTCACGCGGTCGACGTAGCGCAGCGTCCCATTCTTGATGTCGGCAAACGCGAGCGCCGCCGCCATGCTCGAGTTCTTCGGCTTCGCGGCGCCGGTCGCCGACGGCGGCGACGCCGCTGCAACCATGCTCGTGAAGTTGAACGTCTTCGCGTCCTGCTTGATGACGATGATGTTCGGCTCGTCGAGGATCAGGCGCTTCACCTCGACGCGCTTCTGGAGCAGCGGAAGGAGCTTCACGTTCACCACGACCTGCTTCGCGCGCACGAACGGCTCGGTGCCGAAGGCCGGGTCCTCGCTGACCACCACGTCGGCGACGCTGGCGCCGATGCCGGGCCAGAACGTCACCCCGACGTCGCCCACGGTGATGTCGCGACCGGTCTGGGCTTTCGCCTTCGCAAGCAGCTCGCCCTTCCTGCTGTTGATGATCTTGTTGAGATTGGCCGCGACGATCACCAGGACGATCGCGAACACGGCCACGACGGCGCCAACGATGATGAGGATTTTCTTCTTCATGGATATCTCCCTGCCGGGAAAGGCTTTCTGTGAAAATAGCCCACCCGGTTCGGGCTGGCAATCGCGGGATACCACGAGAGTTTCGGCGCATACGGACGCCGCGTTCCCCCGCCGCCCGGCGTCACGCGATCAACATCGCGTCTCCGTAGCTGAAAAACCGGTAGCCCAGGGTCACCGCGTCACGGTAGTGCCCGAGCGCACGCTCCGTGCCCATGAACGCGCACACCAGCATGAACAGCGAGGAGCGCGGGAGGTGAAAGTTGGTGATGAGGGCGTCGACGGCGAGAAACTGTGCGCCCGGATACAGGAACAGGTCGGTTTCGTCGCGGCGGTCCGTCCACGGTTCGTCGAGCCAGCCACGGCGCGCGGCGGTTTCGAGCGCGCGTGTCGCCGTGGTGCCGACGGCAATGACGCGGCGGCCCTCCCGTTTCGCCAGCGCCACCTCGCGCAGCGTGTTCGCTTCGATCGCGATCGGTTCGGCATGCAGGTGGTTCGCTTCGACGTCTTCGTCGAAGAGGGGCTGGAATGTCCCCGGCCCCACGTGGAGCGTGACCTCGACGATGCGCACGCCGGCCCCGCGCAGTGTATCGAGCAGCGCGGCGTCGAAGTGCAGCCCCGCCGTCGGCGCGGCCACCGAACCGCGCTCGCGCGCGAACACGGTCTGGTAGCGCTCGCGGTCGGCGCCGGCCTCGCCGCGGTGGATGTAGGGCGGAAGCGGCACGTGGCCGCTGCGCTCGAGGAGCTCGTCGACCGTTCCGTTCTCGACTTCGAACGTGCCCTCGCGGCCGGCATCGCGCCCATGGAACGTGATGCGTCCTCCGCCCGTCACGTCGAGGATGTTGCCGGGTCGCAGCTTCTTTCCCGGCTTCCCCCAGGCGATGAAGCGCTTCTCGTCGACCGAGCGCAGGAAGAAGATCTCGAACTGCACGCCGTCGGTTCGCACGGCGAAAAGCCGCGCCGGAACCACGCGCGTGCGGTTCACCACCAGCACGTCGCCGCTACGGATGAATTCCGGAAGGTGGGCAAAGGTGGTGTGCTGCGCCGGTGCATCCGTCGCTCGCGACAGGACCATGAGCCGGCTCGCGGTCCGCTCGACCGCGGGTTCCTGCGCGACCAGTTCGGAGGGAAGCTCGAAGGAGAAGTCAGAGACGCGCACGTTTTCCGCCACAACCGTTACGGTTGTAAAAACCAATCACTCTGTTGACAAGACGTGAGACGAATAGGTGTGGGGTGCAATCAGAACAGGCGTCCCGGGTCGCCTTCCGCGAGCGCCGAGCCCGCGATGCCAAGGTGGGTCAACGCCAGAGGTGTCGCCACGCGGCCGCGCGGCGTGCGCTGCAGGAAGCCCTGCTGGATGAGGAACGGCTCGTACACATCCTCGATGGTCTCCTGCTCCTCGCTCACCGCGACCGCCAGCGACTGGATGCCAACCGGCCCGCCGCTGAACTTCTGCACGATCGAGAGCAGGATGCGGCGGTCCATTTCGTCGAGGCCGCGGCTGTCGACGCGCAGCCGACCCAGCGCGAAATCCGCCGCCTCGCGGTCGATCGACGTCTTCCCCTGCACCTGCGCGAAGTCGCGCGTGCGCTTGAGGAGCCGGTTCGCGATGCGCGGTGTGCCGCGCGAGCGGCGCGCGATCTCCTCCGCGCCATCCTCGGACACCGGGATGCCCAGGATGCTCGCCGAGCGATGGATGATCGTGCACAGCTCTTCGGGGGTGTAGAAATCCAGCCGCATCACCACGCCGAAGCGATCGCGCAGCGGCGCGGTGATCATCCCCGCGCGCGTGGTGGCACCCACCAGCGTGAAGGGCTCGATGTTGAGCGTGTAGTGGCGCGCGTTCGGCCCCTTGTCGACGATGAGCTCGCACTTGAGCGAGTCCATGGCCTGGTACATGTGCTCCTCGAGCACGCGCGGGAGGCGGTGGATCTCGTCGATGAAGACGACCTGGTTCTTCTCGACGTGGCTCAGCACGCCAAGCAGCTCGGCGGCATTCTGGAACGCGGGCCCCGAGGTTACCTTGATGGGTACCTCGAGCTCGCTCGCGATGATGTGGGCCAGCGTCGTCTTGCCGAGCCCCGGCGGGCCGTACAACAGCACGTGGTCGAGCGCGTCGCCGCGCTTCTTCGCCGCCTCGATGAAGACGCGCAGGTTCTCCTTGAGCTCGGTCTGGCCGACGAACTCCTCGAGCCGGCGCGGGCGCAGGAGCGCGTCGCTCTTCGCTTCGTCGGGGGACAGGGCCGGATTGCTGACGCGTTCGTCGGTCATGGTCTATGCCCCGCCCGCGTACTTGAGCGCGCGGCGGACCAGCTCCTCCGCCGAGTCCTTGTCATCCCACTCCATGCGATCGAGCACGCCCTCGGCCGCGCTGTGCGTCATGCCCAGGCTGGTGAGCGCGAGCAGGACCTCGTCACGCACCTTCGAGCCCGTCACCACCGGCTCGGCCGCGCTTACGAATTCGTCCACCTTGTTGCCCAGATCGATCACGATGCGCTCCGCCGTCTTCTTGCCGATGCCCTGGATCCTGGAGAGAAACGTCGAATCCCCGCCGCGGATGGCACTCGCCACGCGCGCGGCCGGGTACTGCGCCAGCGCGGCCAGCCCGATCTTGGGCCCCACGCCGGACACACTGATCAGTTTCAAAAACAGGTCGCGGTCCTCACGGTGCAGGAAGCCAAACAGGCTCATGCTGTCCTCGCGCACCACGAGATGGGTGTGAAATACGGTCTCGCCGTCGACCGGTGAGAGCGCCTCGCGGTCCTTCTCGGGAATGGCGAGCTCGAACCCGACGCCGCCGACGTCCACGATGCAGCGCGGCTCCACCGTCACGACCCGTCCCCGCACGCGCGCGATCATCTCGCCACGCTCCAGTCGCGCTGCTTGAACGCGTGGCACATCGCGATGGCGATGGCGTCGGATTCGTCCGCGCGTTCGGGCAGCGTTTGCAGGTGCAGGATCTTCCCCAGCATGTAGCTCACCTGTGATTTGTCCGCGGCGCCGTTGCCGGTCACCGACTGCTTCACTTCGCGCGCCGAGTACTCGAACACCGGGATGCCCGCCAGCGTCGCGGCCAGGATGGCGACGCCGCGCGCCTCGCCCAGGACCAGCGCGCTCTTGGGATTCTTGCTGTAGAACACGTCCTCGATGGCAACATGGGTGGGCTGGTAGTCCCGGATCACCTGCTCGATGCCGGCGAAAATGCCGCGCAGGCGCTCGTGCCGCGTCATGTTGCGCGCCGCCGCGATGGTGCCCGAGAAGACGTACTGCACGTCATCGCCCGCCCCGCGCACGACACCGAATCCCGTACAGTTGCTGCCGGGATCGACGCCAAGTATGCAGTATGCAGTTGCGACGGCCGTGCTCCTGGTGCTCGCGTTCGCGGGTCCTGTCATCGGCCACCTCGGACCAACCCGCCGCGCTCGTTACCGCGGCGGGGTTGCCGAGGTCTCCGGCCGATGCCACCCGCTCACGCGGAGCCGCGAACGCGCCGCTCATGCGGACCCGCGGACCCGCGAACGCGCGGACTCGCGGCCGTCCTCGGAGCGGGCCGCTAGCCCTGTTGCAGGATCTCGTCGGGGATGTCGAAGTTGGCGCTGACGCGCTGGACGTCGTCCAGCTCCTCCAGCATCTCGACCAGCTTGATCACCTTGCGCGCGTCCTCGCCGTCGAGTTTCACGAAGGTTTTCGGCACCCTCTGGACTTCCGCCGACTGGGTCGCGATGCCGCTCTTCTTGAGCGCTTCGCTGACCAGCGAGAGCTCGGTGGGATCGGTGTAGACCGCCCACACCTCGCCCTCGTCGCTCACGTCCGCGGCGCCCGCCTCGAGCGCCGCCGACATGAGAGTGTCCTCATCGAAGCGCTTGCGGTCCACTGTTATTACGCCCCGGGTCTCGAAATTCCACGAGACGCATCCGTTCTCGCCCAGGCTGCCGTTGTGCTTGGTGAGTGCGTGGCGCACCTCGCTGGTGGTGCGGTTGCGGTTGTCGCTGACCACGTCGATGATGAGCGCCACGCCGGCCGGGCCGTAGCCCTCGTACGACCACTCGTCCAGCATCTGCCCTTCCAGCTCACCCGCGCCCTTCTTGATGGCGCGCGTGATGTTGTCGGCGGGCATGTTGGCTTCCTTCGCCGTCTGGATGGCGAGGCGCAGGCGCGGATTGCCGTCGGGGTCCATGCCGCCCTGGCGGGAGGCAATCGTGATCTCACGGATCAGCTTGGTGAAGACGCGCCCGCGCACGGCGTCGGTCTTCGCCTTCTTGTGCTTGATCTGTGACCATTTGGAATGTCCGGACATGTTCCTAACTCCTCAATCCTTGAGATTCACGTTCGCGTCTCACGACATCGGCGAGTTCCGCGGATCCGACTCGCCAGGCGCAATTGGAACTCTACAGCGCCCGGCTCCACGTCCCGCTCCACTCGCGATGTCGTTCGCGCTCCGGCGCAAATCAGGTCTTTCTGGTCCCGTTGGTTACTTCCCCTACGGTCACAGATCCTTCTCTTGTTATTTGTTCTGGGCCTCTACTTCGGCCTTGTGCTCGGCGATGATCTTGTCAGCGATTTCGCGCGGCACTTCCTCGTAGTGCGAGATCTCGCGCGTGTGCGAGCCGCGGCCCTGGGTCATGGAACGAAGGTGCGTCGAGTACTTGTAGAGCTCGGCCATGGGGACGAGCGCGCTCACGACGGCGAACTTGCCCACGTTCTCGGTACCCTGGATCTTGCCGCGGCGCCCGGAGAGGTCGCCCATCACGTCGCCGAGGAACTCGTCGGGCACCTTCACCTTGAGGTTCACGATCGGCTCGAGCAGCACGGGGTTCGCCTTTTCGACCGCGGCCTTGAAGGCAAGCGATCCGGCGGTCTTGAACGCCTGCTCGGACGAGTCGACGGTGTGGTAGCTGCCGTCGTAGATGGTCGCCTTCACGTCCACCATCTGGTAGCCGGCGATCACGCCCATCTCCATGGTGGCGACCACGCCCTTCTCCACCGCGGGGATGAACTTGTTGGGCACCACGCCACCGACGACGCCGTCGACGAACTCGAACTGCTTGCCGCGCGGCAGCGGCTCGATGCGCAGCCACACGTCGCCGAACTGGCCGCGGCCGCCGGTCTGCTTCTTGTGCCGGCCCTGCGCTTCGGCCTTCTTGCGGATGGTCTCCTTGTACGGGATGCGCGGCTTGTCGAGCGTCACGGCGACGCCGAAGCGCTCCTTCAATTTGTGCACGATGATCTCCAGGTGCAATTCGCCCTGGCCATAGATGAGCGTCTGGTGGATCTCGGCGCTCGGCACCACCTCGAAGGTCGGATCCTCGTCCTGCAGCCGGTGCAGGCCGGTGCCCATCTTTTCGTCGTCGCCCTTGGTGACGGGCGCGATGGCGGCATTGATCGAGGGCTTCGGCAGCGGGGTGGCGCGGATGACGTTGCCGCTCGACTTGTCGGCCAGCGTGTCGCACACCTTGGTGACCTTGAGCTTCACCAGCGCGCCGATGTCACCGGCGTGGATCTGGTCGGTGTCCTGGCGATTCTTGCCCTGCACGCAGAAGAGCTGGCCGAGTCGCTCGGTCGTGTTGCGCGTCGTGTTGTAGACGTCGGTGCCCGGCGTGAGCGTGCCGTGGTAGACGCGCACCACCAGCATGTCGCCGATGTGCGGGTCGGAGATGTTCTTGAACACGTACGCGGCCGGAGCGCCCTTCACGTCGAACGAGATCTCCTTGCCGTCGGTGGTGTGATGCGAGCTGGTGTCGGCGCCCGGCAGATACTTCTCGATCGCATCCAGGATGAGCGCGCCTCCCATGTTGTGCAGCGGCGACGCGCACAACAGCGGAAAGACCTCCCCGTTTCGCACCACGGTCTGGAGCCCGATCCGGAACTCCTCCTCGGTGAGCTGTTCGGTCTCGAGGTATTTCTCCACCAGCGCCTCGTTCGACTCGGCGGCCGACTCCATGAGCTCCTTGCGCAGCTGCTGCGCGCGTTCCTTGAGGTCGGCCGGAATGTCGATCGGCTTGACGCCGCCCTTGCCGTCCTTCTCGAACTCGTACGCCTTCATGTCGACCAGGTCGACCACGCCGCGGAACTTGTCTCCGCTCCCGATGGGAAGCTGGAGCGGCTGCACATGAACGCCGAAGTGCTCGTGGCAGGTTTCGAGCACGTGGTCGAAGTTGGCGTGTTCCTTGTCCATGCGGGTGACGACGCACAGCCCCGGCAGCTTGTGCTCGTGCAGGAAGCCCCACACGCGATCCGTCCCGACCTCGACGCCGGCGTCGGCGCGCAGCGTCACGATCGCACCCTCGACCACGTCGAGCGCGAGCAGCACGTCGCCGACGAAGTCCTCGTACCCGGGGGTGTCGACCACGTTGATCTTGTGCCCGTTGTGCTCGAGCCACGCGACGCCCGAATGGATGGAGATCTTCCGCGCCGTCTCCTCGGTGTCGTAATCCATGGTCGTGTTGCCATCTTCGATTCGCCCGAGACGGGGGATGGCACCCGCGGTGTAAAGCAGCGACTCGGAAAGCATCGTCTTGCCGGATTCCTGGTGACCGACGAGAGCAACATTGCGGATGTGCGACGCAGGGAACTGCTTCACAAGAGCCTCCTAGGATCGAGTGGGCGGCGGGACGGAACCTCAATGTTCGCTTGTAGTTGGGTTTCGCATTGTAGCACCGGCTCAAAACCCGTGTCAATGCGCCGGGCCCGCCCCGCGCCGCGCGTGACGCCGTCCACCTACGGCCCCTTCTGCATGAGCTCGCCCACCACGGCCAGCGCCATGTAGATGAGCCAGAGGGGAATCGAACACGCGATCGCCGCGCCGAGCGCGAGGCCGAAGACGCGACGCAGCCCGAGCACGGCCAGGGTGAATCCCCAGACCGCGAAGAACTCGACGCCGCCCAGCAGGCCCTTCACGACGGGCGACGCGTCCGGGGCCAGCAGCCGGAGCGAAAGCCCCACCTTCATGTCCTCGGGCGAGGCGATCTGGTCGAAGCCGCGCGCGCGCAGGAGGATGCTGGTCACCACGTAACCGACGATCGCCACCACGTCGGTGAACAGGATCAGGGTGAAGTATTTCTTGAAGGTGGCTTCCTTCGACACGAGCGTGACCACGACATACGACACGGCGGTCATGATCACCGCGAAGAGGAGCACCAGGACGGGCGAAAGCGCCAGTTGCACGTACTGCGTGATCTTGACCATCTTCGCGGCGTTCTCGGCTCCCGCGAGGTCGGGGTTGTTCTCGAGCAGCGCCGTCTGGGCCGGAAGCGACAGCGCCGTCGCCACCATCATGAGAACCGAGACCATCAGCCACGGCTGCCACCAGCTTACCCGGGCGTCACGGATGTCATCGAAGACCTGGTAGGGTGAAAAAAAGATCGCGCCAAAGCGACGAAAGAACGACATGAGGGGCCTCCCGACTTTCGTGTGTGGCGCGGCCGGTCACGGCCGCGTGCCGGTCATTCTAGCACGCACGCGCGCGCCATCCGCGACGGCTGGCAGCTAGTCGCATGCGCACGCCCAGAACTCGCGCGCGATGCGGTCCCAGTCGTGGCCCGCGGCGATCTCGCTGGCGCGGCCCGCGAGCCGTTCACGCGCGTCGCTCTCGCGGCGCAGCGCAAGCATCTCGCCGCACGCGCGCGCGAAGGACTCCGCTTCGGCGGCGCGCGCGACCATACCCGGCTCCTCCACGACATCGTCGGAGAACGGCGTCGAAACCACCGGCAGCCCGGCGGCGAGGTATTCGTAGAGCTTGTTGGGGTTGACGCGGGTCGTGAGCGCGTTGATCCGGAACGGGATCAGCCCCACGTCGAAACCGGAGAGCACACGCGGCACGTCATCGTGCGCGACGGCCGGCCGCACGGTGACGTTGGCCGTCGCGGCGAGACGCTCCACTGCGGGGCCCGCCCCCGGTAGAACGGGACCCACCAGCACGACGTCCCACTCCGGGTGCGAGGCCGCCAGCGCACCCACCAGCTCGAAATCGAACCAGGGCGCGATGGCGCCCAGGTACCCGATGCACGGGCGGGCGCCCGGTTCGCGCGCGCGCAACCCGAGCGCGGCGCGAAAGGCGGCGTGGTCCACGCCGTTGCCGACCAGAAAGATGTCGCGGTCGCTCCCCCGCACGCGCGTGGCGTCGTCGCCGAGCCGCTTCGCGCTCACGATGACGCGGTCGGCGCAGCGCAGCGTTTCTTCCTGGTAGCGATGCGTCCACGCGGGCATGCCGGGAAAATCGGCGTGGGCGTCGTTGCAGTCGTACACCAGCCGGCGCGCGGAAAACGAAGCCGCGACATGGATCGCGTACACGTTCGAAATGATGAAGACCGACTCGCGCGGCTCGATGCCGGCGCGGCGCAGATGACCGCGTACCCGCGCGCGCGCGGAGGCATCGACGATGTGGCGCGTCATGGGCAGGTTGAGCGCGCCGCGACCGGGGCCGGAGGGGACGTTCTTGATGAAGGGGATGGTGACGGCGCGGATTCCGTCAATGGGGCGCACGTCGTAGCGGTTCTCGCGCCCGCGCACGAAGGGCTCCAGGAAGAGGACATCCAGGCCGGATGGGCGGCGCCGGATCAGTTGCTGCTTGCGCGTGCGCAGGTAGTCCCACTTGATCTCGGCGAACCAGACGACGTTCATGGTGTTCCCGTGGCGGCCACTGTACCACGCGCCCGGTCACTCCCAAACAGATATGTGCCGATGGGCCGCGACCGCATTAGAATGAGCGCATGTCCCAGCAACGCCCGGGCGTGACCTTTGTCATCGACGATCTCGGATACGGCGGCACCCAGCGCCAGTTGCACCTGCAGGCGCGCGCGCTCTCGGGCCGGATCGCGATGCGTGTCGCTTCCCTTTCGGCGCAGGTCGAGCCGTACGCCGCGCGGCTGCGCGAGCAGGGCATCGACGTCGCGGTGCTTCCGCGCCGCTCCAGCCTCGACGCGGGGCGCGTGCGCGCGCTCGTCGACTACCTGCGCGCCGGCGATCACGGCATCGTGCACGGCATGCTGGAAGCGTCCAACGCCTATGCCTTCGTGGCGGCGCGGACGCTGCGTCTCCCGCTCGTGCTCTCGCTGCGCAACAGCATCCTCACCGTGACCGGGGCCAAAGCGGCCGCGCTCCAGTGGATGTACCGCCACGCCGACGCGGTAACGGTCAATTCGGTGGCGGGACGCGAGACCCTGGTCGGACCCGTCGGCGTCGCGCCGGACCGCGTTCACCTCGTACCGAACATCGTGCCGGTGCCGGCTTCGCGCCCCGCGCTCGATCCCGCGCCCGGCCCGCTGCTGGGCGCGATCGGCCGCCTCACCGACCAGAAACGATTTCACGCCGTGATCGAGGCATTGCCTGCGGTTCGCCGCGTCTTTCCCGGTGCGCGCCTCGAGATCCTGGGCGAGGGACCGCTGCACGACGAGCTCGAGGCCGGCGCGCGACGCCACGGCGTCGAGGACGCGGTCGAGCTCGCCGGCGTGGTGGCGGACCCCGCGCCGCGGATGACGCGTTACGCCTGCCTGGTGATCGCGTCGGCGCACGAGGGGGTCCCCAACGTCGCGCTGGAAGCGCTCGCGATCGGGCTACCCGTCGTGGGCGTCCCGGTGGGCGACATCCCCCGTCTCGTCAGCGACGGCGTCACGGGCGTCATGGCACGCGACGGCTCGCCGGCCGCGCTCGCGGAGGCGATCACCACCGCCCTCTCCTCGCCGTCACTGCGCGCCACGGCGCTGGGCGCCGGGCCCGCGCTGGTTCGCGAGCACTACTCGGAGGCCGCCGCGCGCGACCGGCTGCTCGGCGTCTACGACGCGCTGCGGGACGGCGGTAAAAAAACTCCGGGCGCCATCACCGGTGGATGAGGCGCCCGAAGCGGAGGTGTTGGAATGTCTGTGCGTTTGGGTTTCGCGTATTCACATTCCTCGATGGCGTGACTACCCGTCGTCACGCGCGTCGAGTTCTTCCTTCAACTCCCGGATCTCTTTCTTCAGATCGTCGAGCTCGCGGCGCAGATCGTCGCGATCACCGTGCATCATCATGGGCGCACGCGGAGCGCGCGGCGTGCGCGGGGTATGCATGCGGATCATCGGGTCGGGCACCGTGAAGGCGAACTCGTGCGACTGGTCGTCCATGGTGGCCTTGAGCGCCTGGGTCTTGCCGTGGCGCAGCACCGTGATGTCGAACGTGTCGCCTTCCTTGTAGTCGTCGAGTGCGCTGCGCACATCGCCGCTGTCCTCGATGGACTCGTTGCCGACCTTGCTGATGATGTCGCCCGGCTTGACACCCGCCTTGCCCGCCACCGACTCATCGTCGACCGACAGGACCAGGATGCCCTCGCCCTTTTTCGCGCCGAAATAGGACGCGAGGCCGTCGTCCTCGAGCTCGTGGGCCTGGATGCCGAGACGCGGCCCGCCGAACATCGCCATGCCGCGACCGAAGTGCATCGGCATGTCCTCGTCACCGTCGGATTTCCAGATGAAGCTGTGCTCTTCGGGGCGCTCGCCCACCGTGACGGTGATGGTCTTCTCCTTGCCGTCACGAACCAGCTCGACGCGCGCTTCCTTGCCGGGCGCCACATCGCGCACCGCCTCGCGCAGCCCGTCGGCGGAGTCCACGCTCCGGCCGTTGAACTTCACGATCACGTCGCCCTCTTCGATGCCCGCGAGCTCCGCCGGCGCGTCATTCTCGACGCCACTGACGAGCACGCCCTTCGTGACGTCGATGTCGAGGCCCTTGCGGACGTCGCTGGTGAGCTCCTGCAGGTACACGCCGATGTAGCCGTTCCCGTTTCCGGACTCGGTGCCGGGCGCTTCCGTCTTCGCTTTCTTTTCCTTCGCGATGGCCCCGCCGGAAATGCCGGCCACTGCGACCACGGCAAGGACCGCGACCGCCCACCGCAGGGTATGTGCCTTCGTTGTCTTCATGGCGAGTCTCCTTATTGAACGTCGTCTCCGGCGGTCCGGTTGTGCCGTGCATTCCGGCCGCGGGTCGCAGGGTTGTACGTAAGACGGGCGGACCGGGTTCCCGGTTTACAAAGAGGAGCTTTTTTCCTCGCGGAGCAGGTTCCCGATGACCAGTCCGGCGGCCACCGGCACCCAGAGGTAATAGCGGAACATCAGGTTCCCAAACAGGGCGCTGACGCAGATGGAGATGGCCGACAGCGACCAGTAGAACGAGGCCGACCGCATCCACGACGGATGGTGGGACCAGCGCTGCCGGGCGCCCGCCAGCGAGTGGCGCAGGCCGGAGAGGATGACCAGGACGTAGGCCAGGAGTCCGAATATGCCCAGGCCCACCAGGATCTCCAGGAACGTATTGTGGGCGGGAATGCGGACGAAGAGCTGGTACGCGGCCGCATCCGAGAAATTGCCGAGCCCCACGCCGGTGAAAGGATGGTGCTGGAACAACTCCCAGGCGGTGCGCATCGCGATCAGGCGAAGATACACCGACCAGTCCAGCGTCTCGGACTCGAAGGCCTGGCGCAGACCGAATACGCGCTCCCAGTAGGCATGGGGCGCCAGCACCAGGCCCAGGGCAACCAGCACGCCGATGCTGATGTAGGCGCGACGGCTGCGCGCCTCGCGCACGAGCATGGCAATCACGACGAGGGTGAACGGAAAGACCATGCTGCGGGAAAAGGTGGCGAACATCGCGGCTATAACGACGACGACGCCGACCACGTAGAGGACACGCAGGCCCCGCGACGAGTGCTTCACGCCGAAGATGCCGAGTGGCAGCGACGAGCACATCAGTGCCGCCGCCAGGTTCGCGTTCGGATGGGCGCCGCTGAAGCGGATCATGTAGCTCGCCGTGGTGTCGCCCTCGATCACGCTGGCATTGAGAGTCTGGATGCCGAGCAGCAGGTTCACCGCCCCCACGATCACGGTGAGGATTACGCCGATGAAGATCATGTTCATCATCCGGCGCAGGTCGTGCGGGGTGCGGACCAGCTGGACGATGAGCAGCATGACCAGAAGTGTCTTGGCGTAACGGCCCAGCTCGCTGATGGCTGACGAGTAGGAACGGGCAAAAACAAACGAGCCCAGCGCGATCAGGATGAGAAAGCCCGTCGCATACCAGAACAGGACGTCGGTGACGTGGTTGGGTTCGCCGCGCAGCATTTCGTACAGCACCGCGGCCAATATGAGGAACGCAAGCGGACCCGCCACGGCGGCGAAGGGCACGGCGGGACCGATGTACACGTAAACGAGCAGGATCCAGAGCGCTTCGCGTGGTCGCAGAAAGAGAGCGGTTGCGAGCGCGATGGCGACGCCGCCGAGCGCCGCGTACTGCAGGTACTTCGTGAACCCGAGCAGCGCGAACAGCAGGTAGACGACGAATGGAGCGCTGATGAAGACGGCGAGGCCCGCGCGCTCGCGTCGCGACAGCCCGCCCTCTCCGGCCGGCGTCATGGCTGGCCGCGGCGGCGCCGGATGCGCTGGATGTCCGCGGCCAGGGGCTGGGTCAGGTCACGAACCACGTTGGTGTGCTCGGCGCGCTCCCGCCACGCGGTGCGGACGAGCGCGGTCATCGCGCCCCACCCGACGCCGAGCAGCCCGCCGACAATGGTGAATATCTTCCGCTTGGGACGGCTGCGCAGGTTGGGCTTTTCCGCCGTGTCCAGCACCTGGACCACCGGCGTGTCACGCGCCTCCTCGATGCGCGCCTTCTCGTACTCGTTGGTGAGCATGGTGTAGACCGTGTTCTGGATCTCCACCTCGCGGCGCAGGCGCAGGTACTGCAGCGCCACGTCGGGCACGTCGCGCAGCGTGGGAATGAACGAGCGCAGCAGGTCCTTGTCGCTCGGGTTGCCGTTGGCCTTGAGCTTGCGCAGCTGGCCCATGACCTCGTTGTATTCTGCCTGCTTGCGCTGGTACTCCTCCGAGTTCGCCGAGACCCAGTTCTTCATGTATCCCATCTCGACCTCGAGCGACATCGCGCGCGAGGTCAGCGTGGTCACGATGTCCATCGCCGACTTGAGCTGCTCGTCCAGATTGACGGCGTTGTGGAGCTGCTGGAAGACCTTGAGACTGTCTTCGGCGTGCGCGAGCATGTGTTCGCGCTCCTTGAGCTGGCGCTCGACGAACTCGCGCGTGCGCCCGGCGCGCGTTTCCTTGATGGTGCGCGTGGTCTCGTCGAGCAGCGCCACCATGCGGTTGGCCATGTCGGCCGCGCGCTGCGGATCCTTGTCCTCCACCGTCATGATGAGCAGCCCGTTGTCGAGCAGGGTGAAGCCCAGGTGCGAGTGCAGCGCGTCGATCGCTTCCTCGATGCGCGCCGCCTTGTAGCGCTTCATGAGGTCGAATTCCTCGATGATCTTCTCGCACACGGTGCGGCTCTTGAGCATCTCGATGTAGATGGTGCCGGGTGCCACGCCGAGCGGCCCGAACATCGGCGCCGAGAACTGCTGCATGAGACCGGCAAACGGCATCATGGTGGTCGGCGTCTCGGGCGGGAAGATGGTGGTCGTGGCGGTGTACCACGACGGCAGGATGAAGGCGAGCACGGCCGTCAGCACGGCGCCGACCAGGCCGCTCAGCACAATGAACTTGCGCCACTGAATGAGGGTGCGAAAGAAGAACAGCATGGGTCGAAATCCCGCCTAGGCCCGGGGCCGGCCGTGGATGTCTCCCGCCGCGCCGCGCGCGACGGTGGAAGGGAACGAGTGACAGGCGCGGGAAAACCTACGCAGTCGTCGATGAGAGGGGCAAGCGCGCCCCGGAACAGCCACGGCAACCATTGATAACAAGCTCCTGATGAGCGGTCCGGCGGTGACGCGGCGGACCGGCACCCGGCCGGCCGTTCGTCACCTGGAGTTCGATATCAAATCGCCGTTTAGAAGGACCTCCGTCCCGGCTCTCCGGGCTGTTCGGGATAGTAACACACGGGTTTTGGCGCTCCAAAACCTGTTTTCTAGCGCAGGGCCGGCAGCGGAATGACGGAGAGCCCGTCGTCGCCGTAGCCCACCCAGAGCGCCGAGGTGTCGGTGGCAAGGTCGCTTACGCGCTCGCCGCCGATCCCGTCCACGATGTTCCACCAGCGCGCCGCGCCGCCGGCGTAGCAGCCAAAGCCGTCGGTCGTGCCGATGAAGAGCCGGCCGGCCGGATCGAACGCAATGGCCGTGAAGGCGCCCGGCGGTACCAGGGCCTTGCTCTCGGTGGCGCTCGTCCAGGCACGATGGCGGGCGTCATACCGGTAGAGCCGGTCGCGCGTGGCGGCGAACCATTCGCCCGACGGGCTCACGGCGACGTCGACCGCGACACAACTCGAATCCCAGCCCGCCGCGCGGCACCAGGTGCCCGCGCTGGTGCGCATCGGCGATGCACCGAGGAGGGCCCAGTCCGACGCAGGGAACGCGCGCGCGTCGCGAACCGTTGCCGCCGGCGTCTTCGCCCGCGAATAACGGACCCAGATTTCGCCGTCGTAGCGGTACAGCGCGCCGGATCGCGCGCCGGCCCAGACGACGTTGCGACCATCGGCGAAAACCGTGGTGAAGGCCGGGTCCGATTCGCCCACGTTGGGGGCGAGGTCGGTCCAGCCGGCGTCATTGCGGCGACTCACGGTCCACCGGCTCGCCACCAGCACCCCACCGGTCGGCGAGAAATCGACCGCCTCGGCATCCAGCGGCGAATTTTCCACCGTCACGCGGCGCTCGCTCGCGCTGGCCATGAGCACGCGGCCACCGCTCACAAACCACGCATTGCCGCGGCCGTCGGGGCGTAACGACGCCACCGTTGACGCCGGCAGACCGGTGCCCAGCGACACGCGAAACGCCGCGCCGCGATTCACTGCAAGGACCACACCGTCCGCCGAGCCCACGAATGCGCCCGCCCCGTCGGCGACGATTACGCGCCACGACGGCGTCACGTCGCCGGGCGTGTTGATGCGCTCGAAGGCGCCATTGCGGCGGACGAACACGTACCCCGGCCCCGCGACCCAGAGCGCGCGGTCAGCGCCGAGCGCGATCGACGTCGCGTCGATGAACGACGCCCCCTGCGGCGCGTCCACCTCGCTGGCCTTCGATCCGTCGAACTGGAAGATGCCGCGGCGCGGAATGCGGACGTACGCGGTGCGTGCATCGCCGATGACCTGGCGCACCTCGCCCCGCGGAAGGCCCGCGCCGGCCTGGAACGACACCATGGTGGTGTCGTCTACCTGCGCGCACAGGCCGGCCGCGCACGCGTAGAGCCGCGGCCGCCCGTCGCGCTCGAGAATTCCGAACACGTCGTTGTCGATGAGCGAGTCGCGCCGCGTGATGGAGAACCCTCCCGAGCGCGTCAGCACGCCCACTCCATCGCGGCGCGTCGAGAGCAGCACTTCGCCGCGATTGCCGAAGGCGACGTGCTGGATGTTGCGCAGTGCAATGCTCTTCCTGCCGCGCGGCTGGCGCGCCGAAAAGAGCGTCGCCTTGCCGGCACGGAACAGCGTGACTCCCGCATCGGTCGCCACCCACGTGCTGTCGCCGTGCAGCGCGATCGCGCGCACCGAATTGGACGCGAGCTCGCGTCCCCCGGCCAGGTGCGAAATCCGAGACGGATCCCGGATGTCGACGATGAAGAGCCCCGTGCTGCTTCCCACCCACAGCGAATCGCCGCGGTGGCAGATCGCGCGCACCTCGGGCGTGGGGCCGACATGCCAGGGGTCGATGGCGTCCCGGCCGGCGCCGGCCGCCGCGCTGCCGCCCAGCACAATCACCATTGTCGCGGCCAGCAGGCGGATGCGATTCTTGCCGCCACGCGCCGCGATGGTCGCGCCGCCGTTTCGAGATGGTGGAATGATGCGCATCAGTTTCATTGCCAATCCCACCGCGGGCCGCGGACGGACGAAGGCGATGGTCGAGTCCTATGCACGGGCGGTGCCCGGTGAGGTCGAAATGCTGTGGACGCAAAGACCAGGCCACGCCGCGGAGCTGGCGCGCCGGGCGGCCGCCGGGAGCCAGGTGGTGTGCGCGGTCGGCGGCGACGGGACCGTCAGCGAAGTGGTGAACGGGCTCATGCCCGACCCGGTCCCCCTGGTGGTCGTCCCGACCGGTTCGGGCAATGATTTCGCCTCGCTGGTCGACTGCCCCACCTCGCCCGCCGAGCTGGCGCGGGTGATAGAGGCGGGGGCCGGAATCCGCATGGACGTCATCGACTGCGGCGATCGCTGGTGCGCCAACTCGATCGGAATCGGGTTCGAGGCGATGGTGACGTACCACAGCCTCACCATCCACAACATGCGCGGGCTGCCGCTCTACCTGGCGGCGGTGTTCAAGGCGCTGCGTTCACTCGATCGCATCCGTTACACGGTCGACGTGGACGGACGCGTGGTCTCGAACGGCGAGTACCTGTTGATTTCGATTGGCAACGGCCCGCGCGCAGGAGGGGGTTTCTACATCAATCCGCGCGCGACACCCGTGGACGGGAAGATCGACGTGTGCGCGGCGCAGCGCATGTCGCGGTTGCGCTTGCTCACGATTCTTCCCTTCGCGATCGGCGGCGGGCATCTCGAAAAGCGCGGCATCGAATTCCATCGCGGCGAGGCGATCACGGTCTCGTCCGACCATCCCTTCCCCATCCACATCGACGGCGAGTACCTCGGACGCCGCGACCACCCGCTGCACCTGAAGATGGTGCCGAAGCGATTGCCGGTTCTCTGCCTCCGCGGCGGACGCATCCTCCGCTCTCAACCGCTCGAACGGCTGCTCTAAGTCAGCACAACTCCGGCCCGGCCACGGGCTGCGCGAACGCGATCGCGCGGGTCCTGGCCGCGAGCAGCCCCCTTCGGACTACGCCGCGCGGCCGTTGTCTGGTACATCAGCAGACTCAACGACTTTACCCGGGCGCGGCTCCGTCCTCGGGGCGCAGCCCCGCTCGCGGCCACCCGCGCGTGCACCGCGTTCGCGCTCTACGCCGGAGGTCCGGTCACGGTGCGATCCGAACGGCCCATTCCCGCGGGAGCGAGCGAAGGATCACCCGACGAGGCCGCTGTAACGTGATTGCGGCCGAGGAAGGGAAGCCGAGCGAAGCGGAGCGGGGGCCGGAGGACGCACCGTGATCGGGCCGAAGTTGGATTCCGCTGGTCGCGGGTCGAAAAGAAGAATCAGGGAGCGCGATCCGGGTTGATGCCGTGGGCGCCGGAGGGCGGACCGGAGGCGTTTGAATCGGCGGACGGCGAGATACGGTATCCGATCCAGCCCGGAACACCGTGCTCGCCGCCGGAGAACACGCGTTCGGAATCCAATCGCTTCCGATCCGCGTCCGACCAGGGGCCAAGGAACAAATCGATGACATCGGCGCTGTCCATGAGCAGATCGATTCCGGCCGACGCCACATACGCGTCGAGGTGGCCTTCGCGCATCGCCTGGAAGGCCTCGCTGTTGACCTTCCCGTCGAGGTTGATCACCTTGCGTCCGGAGAGATAGCCGATCGCTCCGCTCTGGAACACTCCGATGGTGTCGTCCGAATCGGTGTGCGTCCGGATCCAGGCCGCCACGTCGTAGAAGCCGTAGATCGGCTGCGAGCGGAAGCTCGTGCTGTAGCCCATGAACAGCAGCGCGGTCGCGTACGCGCCGGTGGCGACCAGCGACAGGCGCCGCACGTGCAGCGATCGCGACTGCACGAAGCGAATGGCGTCGTGCAGCGCGAAACCTGCGAAGATCATGCCGATGAAGTAGAGCGGATAGTAGTAGCGCAGGAAGAAGAACACGCCGAAAACGAACGTCGAGTACGCCGCGACCATCATGACCGAGAACCAGAGCAGGAACTCGAACTCGCGGCAGGTCGCGCTTTCCTCTCCCCGGCGACGCCTCAACCACCACACGACGAGACCGGCGAGCAGGAGAAGGCCGGCCGCGTCGGCCGCCAGTTCTCCGCTGTGCGGCGCGTCGAAGCGCATGCCGGCTTTCTTGATGGCGCGGAACATCGGGTGCAGGAGCGGCACCACTTTGAAGGTCTCGACCGACCGGACGAAGTGCCCGGCCATGAACGACGCGGTCGGCCCGTCGGCGGTGATGGATGGGCCCAGCCCGAAGAAGGGCGCGTAGGCCAGCGAGAGATAGCGCGTCGCCTTGCCGCTCTCGGGAAACGGCGAGCCTACCGCGAGAACGCCGTAGATCATCCACGGCAGGCACACGACGAGACACGCCAGGCCCGCGGTCGCCACCTCGCGGCGCCACCCGTGACCGGCGCGCAGGCGCCGTCGCACGAGCAGGTAGTCGAGACACATCGCAAGCACGAGAAAGCCGAGATCGGCGCGCGCCATGATGCACGCGCCGGCCAGCACACCCAGCGTGATTGCGCGCCGTGCACCGACGCGCGCTTCGGGGCGCACCTTCTCCAGGTAGTAACAGACGGTGGCGGCGAGCATGAAGACGGCCACCGCGGTTTCCAGCCCGTTCGCGGTTTGCCGGATCACGATGGGCGAGAAAGACCACACGCCGGCGGCAATGATGGCGGCGGCCTCGCTCACGCGCCGCGCGAGGATGCGATACAGCAATCCGGCCGTGGCGACCGTGAACAGAGCGGACAGGATCAGTGCCGCGTGGATCGGCAGCGTATCGTTGGAGCCGGCCAGCGCATAGAACGGAACGATCAGCGCGACGTAGAGGGGTTGAAACCCGTTGGTCAGGTGCGTGCCGTCAAACGTGGGGCCGGCACCCTGTGCGATGTGGCGCGCGATCTGGAAATCGTAGAAGGCGTCGTCGTAGAGGAAGTTCCGCGCGAGCGTGGGGAAATCCAGCACGGCGACGGCCAAATGGACCGCCGCCGCCGCCGCAAGGACGACGAGCAAGCCGGGGTTCGGGCGTTTCAAGGGGCGGCGCTTTACCAGTTGTTACGGATGCTTCCCTCTCGCGTAAAACGTGGATTTAACAGGTCTTATCGTACCCCATCGGGCTCTCCCGTGTCAATGCGACGGGTGCAGGACGGCGCCTAATAACGGATCGCGACGGGAGTTACCGCGGCGCGGCGGATGCAGATGAAGGGCACGGGGTCGTCATCGCGAAGCACGGGCACGATCTCGTTGCCGGGGTCGGTCTCGAGGCCGTCGATCCAGTGATACGGGAGCACCAGCGGCCGGGTCACGCCGGCGATGTCGACATCGATGCGGTTGTAGCCGGCGCGGACGGGCACCCCATCCCGATCGCCGGAAAGCGTCCACAGGTGCAGCGGGCCCTCGCTCCACAACGCCACGATACCGGGGATGGAAGCAACAAACGCGGTCGCCGGATTGGTCGCCGTCACCACCCACCGCACGCGCAGGAAGCGCAGACGCGCCGAGAGCTGGTCCGGGCGCCACTGATCGAACGGCCGGCCCAGGAACGACGCGGAATCGAACGTGGTGCGGTGGAAGATCAACGGCACCTGCGGATACGGACCGCCGATCTGCTCGACGTGGGTCTGCGATGGCAGCAGCGAGGGAAGAAAGATCCCGTCGTACGCGCGAACACTGCCCTCTTCGATCATCAGGCGGCCGTCGCCGTGCACGGTGCGGACGATTTCCGCGCGCAGCCGTTCCACGCGCGGGGGAAGGTCCACGGTGAGGGTGTGGTGGTAGTACGCTTTCGCGTCCAGCATGGCGAGGGGAACCGGCGCGAGCGCGAGTGCCACCATGACGGCGGCGCGAAGCACACGCGCGCGCGACCGGGCGTGACGCCCCGCCAGATCGAGGAGCCACGCGGTGCCCGCGCCCGCGAGCGGCGTGGCGAACACGATGGCGGAGAAGATGAACCGCCCCGGCTCGAGCTGGTCCACGCCGGGGATGTAGACGCCGAAGGTCGCAAACACGAGCATCACCAGCGACGCCAGCGCGCACGGCGCGGCCACGCCGGCGCGACGCTGCCGCCACAGCCGCCACGCTCCGGCAGCGGCGAGCACGAACACCGCGAGCGCGATCAATCCGGCCGGCTCGAGCAACAGGCGCGCGAGCGAGCGCGCGCCGTGAAGCTGGAAGTACGCCTGCGTCGGCGTCTTGAAGGGCAGGAAGCGGATCAGCGGCAGGATCCAGAGCGCGTTCACGAACAGGACCACGAGCGCCCACAGCGCGAGTTGTTCGGCGCGCCGGCGCGAAAGCCGCGCGCGATCGGCGACCAGCACCGCCGCCACGGGCACCACGGCCATCACCGCGCTCAGCACGTGGAGCAGGAAGACCACGGGCCCCAGGATGAAGAGTTGCGTGGGCCGGTCGCCGTCCAGGAAGCGCCGCACGAGCCCGCTGATGTAGATCACCGCGTGGGTCGCGAACACGAACGAGAACATGCCCACGAAACGAAAATCACCCGCGTACGGCCGGCCCCAGTGCCAGTAGGCGAGCAGCAGCATCACGCCGTACACGCCTTCGTCGAGCCGGAAGCCGAGCATGCGCGCGCCGCGGTACACCGACGGCAACATGGACAGGTACGCGACCAGGATGAAGAGCTTGAGCGCGGTCGCGGTATGGATGGGGATGAGCGCCGTGAAGAGCTCGGCTCCCTTCATGTCCAGGTCGAAGAGCGTGCCGGCCGGGTAGCCCGCCATGAAATACGGGCTGTAACAATCGAGGCGAAACGTCGTCCAGAAGACCGTCTTCGAGCGCAGGCACTGGGCGAAGTGCACGGCGTGGTCGGCCGTCACCACCGGCCGCGCATCGAAGAGATGCTGCACGGGAAAGAAGAACAGCGTGGCGACGATGTGCAGGCCCGCGAGCATGAAGAGCCAGCGGTAGCGCGCGCGGTCCTCGAGGCCGTCGGGCCCGGGCACGCGAGAGAGACACCACGCGGCAAGCGCGAGGCCGGGCACGAGCGCGGCGGCGCGCACACCGATGCCGCGTGCGCCGAAAAGCGCGTCGAGCGTCGGTATGCACAGGAGCAGCAGCGCGGCCGCGAACCACACGGAGTATTGTTGCCGGACGGCGGATCGGATATGGTCCCTCTTCCCGGGATGAGGATGGGTCGCCGCGCAGTATAATCCAATTCGGCTCCCCGCAGTCACCGCTCGAAAGGTTCCCTGTCGTGTCCTCTCGCACGTCCGTTGCGTCCGCCTACATCGCCATGTGCCTGATCTGGGGTTCCACCTGGATGATGATCAAGATCGGGCTTCGCGGCGCGCCGCCCGTCACCAGCATCGCGGTGCGCATGACGGTGGCCTCGCTGATGGTCGCGATCCTGCTGCGCGCGATGCGCGTGCCGTTCCCGCGCGACGCGCGCTTCGTCCGGCTGGGACTCTTCAACGGCATCTTCAACGTGGGACTGCCCTACATCTTCGTCTACTTCGGCGAAGAGAGAATCTCGTCCGGCCTGGCGGCGGTGCTCTACTCCACCATGCCGCTCATGGTCGCGCTGCTGGCACGCGCGTGGCTCGGCGACCGGCTGACGGTGCGCAAGATGGCGGGCATCGCGCTGGGCATGGTCGGCGTCGGCATCATCTTCTCGCACAATCTCAATCTCGGCCCGGCGGCCGCGGCCGGGACCGCGCTCGTCCTCGCCAGCGTCGCGTGCTCGACGGTCGGGACGGTCGCCACCAAGAAGTGGGGCCACGGTTTTCATCCCGTCGCGTCGCTTCTGATTCCGTTCGCGACGTCGGCCGCGCTCGCGACATTGCTGGCTCTTGCGATCGAGCGCCCGCTCCAGCTCGACTACAGCCCCGCCACCTGGGGCACCATTGTCTATCTCGCCGCGCTGGGGTCGGTAACGGCGTTCACGCTGTTTTTCTTCGTGATGCAGCGCATCGACGTGACGGTGGTCTCGTACCAGACCTTCATCATCCCGATCGTGGCCGTCGTGCTCGGCTTCGCGTTTCTCGGCGAGACGATCTCGTCGCGCGTCGCGCTCGGGGCGGGACTGATCCTGGCCGGCATCGCGCTGGCCACCTTCGCGCGCGCGCCGAGGTTGGTTCGCAATGCCTGACGATGCGTTCGAGCGCAGCGTCGACCGCGCCGTGGAGCTGCTCGCCGCGGCGCGACGCGTCGTCGCCACCACCGGCGCGGGCATGTCGAAGGAGAGCGGCATTCCCACCTTCCGCGATGCGCAGAGCGGCCTCTGGTCGAACTACAATCTCGAGATGCTGGCCACGCGGGAGGGGTTTCGTCGCAATCCACCGCTGGTGTGGAGCTGGTACGCGGAGCGGCGCGAGCGGATCGCGGGCGCGTCGCCGCACGAAGGGCACCGCGCGCTGGCCCGCATGGAACCGTGGTTCGATTCGTTCGACGTGCTCACGCAGAACATCGACGGGCTGCACATCGCGGCCGGATCATCGCGCGTGGTGGAGCTGCACGGGAGCATCCAGCGCGTGAAGTGCTTCGACGCGAACCACCCGGCGAGCGGCCCGTTCACGGGCGACGAGATTCCGCCGCGCTGCCACTGCGGCTCGTTCCTGCGCCCCGACGTGGTGTGGTTCGGCGAGATACTCGACCCTGCCCACCTCGATCGCGCCTACGAGGCGATCGGTGCGTGCCAGGTCATGCTGGTGATTGGCACCTCGGGGCTGGTTCATCCCGCGGCGGCATTCCCGGAGGCGGCGCGCGACCTCGGCGCCTGGGTGATCGAGATCAATCCCGAACCGACCCCCATCACGCCGGTTGCCCACGTGTGCGTCCGCTCGGGCGCGCGCGACGCGTTGGTCGAGATCGAACAACGCCTCTCGCCCGCCCGTCGGCAAGGACGTTGACCGGCTTCGCGGTCCCGTTGATAATCCTTCGCACGGCCGCGCGGCACGCGGCCCTCTAACCGAGGTCCCATCATCTTCCTGTCTGCCAGCACGCTGTTCCGCGCCGCCGTCGTGATCGCCGGCCTCGCCGCTGCGCCCGCGCTGCTCGCTCCGCCCGTGCTGGAACCGTTCGACGGCGGCACGCACACCTCGAGTTATCTCGTGGAAGGCACCGTGGACACGCTGCGCCTGGACAGCAAGGTGCTCATCCTGCGCAACGACGTCGTGATCGACTCGGCTGCCACGGTGAAGACGAAGTCGTTCAGCGTTCGCATCCCGCTCCTGCCCGGAAAGAACACCATCACCGCCGTCCGGGTGGCGGTGATCGATTCCGTGCTGCAGGTGAGCCCGCCGTCGAACGCCGTCCATGTCAATTTCGTCGAGACCGAGACCTTCTTCATCCCGGTTCCGTTCCCGCCGGGCGGCTCGTTCGATTTGAACCCGGGGCGCGAAGCCAGCGGCGCCACGCTGCGCGTGTACGACATGGTAGGCGACGAAGTCGCGCGCTTCGAGAATCGCACCCCTCGCAGCTACTACTCGTTCATCTGGGACGGGCTGAACGGGGGATCCGAAGCGGTCCGGCGCGGCCCGTTGATCGCGGTCGCCGTCATCGACTACCCCGACGGTACGCACGACGTGAGGCGGCGCGCCTTCCTCTTCGATCCGGGAGCGTCGCGGTGAGTCGGCGCGCGGCGATGGCCGCGGCCGCGCTGTGCATGCTCGTTCCCGCGCTCGCGCGAGCCGACTCGTCGGAGGGCGGCGCGTTCATGCTGCCCGGCTACGGTGCCCGCGCGTGGGGCATGGCCGGCGCGGTGATTGCGCGTGTCGACGACGAGAGCGCGGTTGACTGGAACCCCGCGGGACTTTCGCTGGCGCGCCGCGCGGCGGGACTGGCCTACGTCGAGTTGGTGCCGGAGTCGTTCGTCACGCAGGCCCAGGCGGTGTTCGTGACGCCGATCGGCTCCGCGCACGTGCCCGATTCGGGCGCGTCGCGGCACGCGGCGGGCGCGATGCTCAGCACGCTCTCCGCCGACCTCGGCAACGGCGATACCTACCGCGAAAACCACCTGCGGCTCGCGTACGCGTGGTGCCCCCAGCCGCTGGTGAGCTTCGCCTTCGGCGGCCAGGCCTTCATGTCGAGGAGCGGGGTCGCCGACTTCGACGCGTGGGGGACGTCGGTCGACATGGCCGCGCGTCTCGCGGTCACGCGCAAGTGGTCGGCCGCCGTGGTCGCGCGCAACGTGTTCTCGCGCTACTCCTACAATGACGACCGCGACCAGCACAAGGATGCGAGCTACGTGGTGGGTCTCGCGCGCGAGGGCATCCACGGCGTCGGCCTCGAAGCGGACATGGTCTACATCCACGAGGGATGGCACCACGCACTCTTCGGCGTGGAGACCGACTACCTCTTCGGCGTGCTCGCGTTGCGCGGCGGGGCGTCCATCCTGAGCGCGGGAGAGACGCGCAACTCCTTCAGCTTCGGCGCGAGCGCGCTGGCGGCGAACCGGCTGGTGCTCCACTACGCCGCCACGCTCGACGAGGACGAGGCCTTCGGCACCATGCACCGGTTTTCCCTCGCGGTGAGGCTGTAGCGCCGCCGTGTCCTTCCTCCCCGTGATATCGACGCGCCTGTTCCAGGGTGCATTCCTCTGTTTCGCGCTGTTCATTCCGTTCTCGATCGCCGGTGAGAACATCGCGATCGGGTTCGGCGTGCTGGCCTGGCTGCTCTGGCTGGTGGCGCAACGCGGGCGTCTTCCCCGCCCCGACGCGCTGTTCGTCGCATCCATCGTACTCGCGTTGTCGGCGCTGCCGTCGGTGTGGATGTCGGAAAATCGTGCGCGTGCTTTCACCGACTGGCAGGAGTACTGGCAGCTGCTCATCTGTTTCCTCGTCAGCGCGCACATCGCGCGCGTCGGCGTACGCGAACGCTCGGTGGGCGTGCTGCTCTTCTCGGCCGCGGCGTCGTGCGGAGTCGCCTTTGTTCAGCGCGCGGGCGGTCTGCACCTCGGGCCGATCCACATCGGGTCCGAACATCGCGTTTCGAGCACGCTCTTCACCATGACGCTGGCCGGCATCCTGTGCCAGCTGGTGCCCTTCGCCGCAGCGGTCGCGCTGGCCGCTCCGGCGCGGCGCTGGCGCGGGTGGATTGCGGCGGGCGCGGTGATGATGTTCGCGGCGCTGCTCCTCACCATGACACGCGGGGCGTGGATCGCCGTGATCGCCGGGCTCGCCGTGGTCACGCTGCTCCTGCGCAGCCGTGCGCTGGCGGCAGTGACCGCGCTGGCGGTGGGCGCGCTCGTCCTGTTCTCGCAGGGGTACAAGAACGACCAGGACCGCACCCTCGCGGTGGATACGTTCGCGAGCGAGCAGGCGGACCGCAACGTGGCCACGCGGCTCGTGCTCTGGGACATGTCGTGGCACATGTTCCTCGACCATCCGCTGGCCGGCGTGGGCATGGGGGATTACTCGATCGAAGCGGAGAAGCGACTGGCGGCGCGGCACGTGCGCACCACGGTCGACTCGCACAACATCTTCCTGCAGGTCCTCGCGACGCGCGGGCTCCTCGGCTTCATCCCATTCGTCGCGTATTTCGGGGTGCTGGCGGGGTCGTTGTGGACGCGGATGCGCGCGTCGTCGCGCGGGTCGCTGGCTCGGCACTACGCCGCGGGCGCGCTGGGTGTCACGGCGGCGCTGCTGGCGGGCGCGCTCACCGAGAACAACATCGACGACGCCGAGGTGTTCGCTGCGTTCATGTTCCTGGTGGGTGTGGCGCGCGCGTGGCGCCCCGGCGAGCCAGCGTGACGACAGCCGCGCCGGCGAACACGCAGATCGCCGGCTCGACCGGGATGCGGGTGCGAAGCGAGCCGAAGAACACCACCGCGATCGCCGTGTGGACGGCGATCAATCCGTACGCGAAGAGCAGTTCCCGCCAGTTGCGCCGCGTGACGACGAGCCCCGCGACGAACAAGGGAAACGCCACCAGCGCGTAGATCAAGCCCGCGTCGAGCCGCGCCGCGATACGCCCCAACGCCGAGTTGCGATTGAACCACCAGCCGCTGCGAATGCCGCTGAGCCCCATGTCGCTCTTGAGCCGCCAGAAACGCGCGAGCTTCCAGCCCACCAGCGACGGCACGTCTCCCGTGTGCGAGCGCAGGTAATCCTTCCCCATCCGCCACGCCGCCCGGTCGCGTTCGAGCTCGCTCATCCCGGCCAGCCGGCCGCCGTCGGGGAGCGCCTCGAGCGGCGCCACGCCGCCCCGCCAGGGCGGTGTCGTCGCCACCTTCTCGTTGTTGCCCTGGTAGAAGGTGATGCCGCCGTGCGTGGTCAGCACGGGCGCGCCGATGACGCGCGCGTTGCGAGCGAGCCACGGTGCGAGCACGAGCAGGAACACGGCGGCGGCGAGCGCGACGCGCGCGATCCGCGTGCGCCACGGCGCGACCGCGAGGAGCAACACCACCGCGAGCATCCACTCGAGCATGGGAAGTCCCGACGGCCGCGTGAGCGCGGCGAGCCCGAGCAGCAACCCCACCAGCGCCGTGCGCAACCACGGTTGCGCGCACAGCGCACGCGGCGACGGAGCGAGGAGCATCGCTCCCAGCAGGAAGACGAGAAAGAGATTTTCGGTGAGCAGGTAGCCGGAAATGAACACGAGGAACGGGTTGAGCGCCGCGAACCATCCCGCCCACACCGACGCGCCCGCGCCGAACCACGCGCGCGCGAGCCGCGCGGTCATCCCCACCACGACGACGCCCAGGATCACCTGCAGGATGCGCCCGGCCGCGGGATCCGGCCCGGTGGCGCGGTAGAGGACGGAGAGAACGAGCGGGTGGACGGGCGGGCGTCGCGCGGTCGGTGCGTCCTCCGCGCGGAACCCCTCGCCGGCGGCGAGGTGCGTGGCGATGGCGTGGTAGTCCGCCTCGTCGCCCTTCGGCGGCGCGTCGAGGCCCACCACCCACGCGCTGAACCCGAAACGCGAGAGCGCCGCCACGACGAGAATCGTGGACAGCGCTCGCGCGGAGAACGGGTGTTGAAACCGGCTCACTTCACCTTTTCGGACATCACTTTGGCCTGGGTGAAGAGCAGGAGGTAGTCGCGGCCGCCGGCCTTGCTGTCGGTGCCCGACATGTTGAAGCCGCCGAAGGGATGCACGCCCACCAGCGCGCCGGTGCACTTGCGGTTGAAGTACAGGTTGCCAACGTGGAAATCGCGACGCGCGCGCTCGATGTGCTCGCGCCTGTTGCTGTACACCGCGCCGGTCAGGCCGTACTCGGTGTTGTTCGCGATTTCGATCGCGTGGTCGAAGTCCTTCGCCTTGATCAGCGCCAGCACCGGACCGAAGATCTCCTCGAGCGAGATCTTCGCCTCGGGCGGCACGTCGCCGAACACGGTGGGCTGGACGAAGAAGCCCTTGCCCGCGGCGCGCATGCCGCCGGCCAGGAGCTCGCTCTCCTGCTTGCCCGCCTCGATGTAGTCGAGGATCGACTCGCACGCGCCCTGGTTGATCACCGGGCCCATGTTGATGTCCTTCGACTGCGACGGCGCGCCCTGGTTGAGCGCGTTCACCAGCGGGATCACCTTCTTCACGAACTGGTCGTAGACCTTCTCGTGCACGATGGCGCGCGAGCAGGCCGAGCATTTCTGGCCCTGGAAGCCGAACGCCGAGGCGACGACGCCCTTCGCGGCCTCATCGAGGTTGCAGTCGTCGTCGACGATGATCGAGTCCTTGCCGCCCATCTCCAGCACGGTGCGCTTGATCCACACCTGGCCGTCGCGGTGCTTCGCGGCTTCGACATTGATGTGCAGACCGACTTCCTTCGACCCGGTGAAGGCGATGAACCGCGTCTTCGGATGAGTGATCACGTACTCGCCCACCTCGCGTCCGCTGCCGGGCACGAAGTTGAGCACGCCGGCCGGGAGACCGCACTGCTCCATGACCTCGACGAACTTCGCCGCGATGATGGGCGAATCGCTGGAGGGCTTGAGCAGCACGGTGTTGCCGGCCACGATGGCCGCGCTCGTCATGCCGGCCATGATCGCCATGGGGAAATTCCAGGGCGGAATCACCGCGCCCACCCCGAGCGGGATGTACTCGAGCGCGTTCTGCTCGCCCGGGATCTTCGTGAGCGGCTGGTCATCGGCGAGACGGAGCGCCTCGCGGCCGTAGAACTCGAGGAAGTCGATGGTCTCGGCAACGTCTCCGTCCGCCTCGGCCCAGCTCTTCCCGACTTCGAACACCATCCACGCCGCGTACTCGAATTTCTTGTCGCGGATCACCTTCGCGGCCTTGAACAGCACCGTGGCGCGGTCCTCGGCGGATACCTTCCGCCACGATTCGAACGCCTTCAGCGCGGCCTGCATGGCCTGTTCGGCCTGCGCCTGCGTGCACGCCGACACGCGCCCCACGACCTGGTCCGGGTTGGACGGATCGATGGAGGTGATGAACTTGTCGCCGGTGATCTTCTTCCCGCCGATCACGAGCGGGTAGTCGCGGCCGAGCTGCGAGCGAACGTGGTCGATCGCCTGCTGCATTTTCGACGCGACGGCGGCGTCGCCGAAATTAGACAGCGCTTCGTTGACGAACGGCGTGGGCATGGTCTGTCTCCTCGATGTGCCGAGGGTCTCGTTGACGGATGGCGTAGGCATGAGAAGTCTCCTCGAAATGTGGTCTGTAATGAATGCGTCTGGATGACCGCGGAAGGTTGCCTCAGGGGCTAAAAGATACGGCGGCCGGTGACCAGCGCAACTATAAGGAATGGGCGGGAGGGGTGTAAACGCCCAATTTGGGGCGTATCTTCAAGCGGAGCACGGAATTGCCTCTTGCCAACCGGCGCCGTGACTGGGTACCGTCGCGGCCGTGGCGCGCGTTCACGTGGAGAAGGTGTCGGTGCGATACGCGGAAACGGACCGCATGGGTGTCGCGCACCACTCGAGCTACCTGCTGTGGTTCGAGCTGGCCCGCACGGGGCTCCTGCGCGAAGCCGGCCACGCCTACCGCGACCTGGAGAGCGCCGGCGTGCGCCTTCCCGTGATCGAGTACGGCTGCCGGTTCTTGAAGAGCGCGGACTACGACGACGCGCTCGCCATCGAGACCACGGTTCGCGACCTGAAGAGCCGCATGGTCACCTTCGACTACGTGGTCAGGCGCGACGACGACGTGCTGGCACGGGGATTCACGCACCACGTGTGCGTCGATTCGAACCAGAAGCCCCGCCGTTTTCCCGACGACGTGCTCGCCGATATGGCGGCGTTCGTCGCGTCGTAGCGCCCGCCGTCAGCGCACGTAGAACGCTCCTCCCGGAGCGCTCTCCAGTTTCTCCCACTCGACATCGACATGCGTGACCGAGGCGCGCGGCGGCCCGGTGCGAATGAACGCCAGCGCGCGCTCGCACGGCTCGCGGCCGCCCTCGAAGCGCGCTTCCACGCGGCCGTCCGCGAGATTGCGCACCCACCCCGACAACCCCAGCCCCGACGCTTCGCGCCGCGTGCTCTCGCGAAAGAACACGCCCTGCACGCGGCCGCTGATGAACACGTGCAGCGCCCAGTATGTCGCGGGTTCGTTCATGGATCAGAGATCGAAGATCACGCGCGCGTGGAATCCATCCGGCGTTTCTTCGACGACCAGGTCGTGGTACGTCGCCGCCTTGACATCGAAACGAAGCTGGTGGCTCCGCGGGTCGAGCGGCGCCGCGTGCAGCACACCGGCCGCAACTCCTTCCTCCGCCGTTTCCAGCGTCGCGCCCGCGTAGAGCTCGGCGTGGGTGGCGGCCGAGAGGATCACCGCCGAGAGCCAGTCCACGACCAGGTCGGGAAAGGTGCCGGCGCGCACTTCGATGGGGCGCGTCGAGACGGCGTCGACGCGGCTCCACGTCATCAATCCGCACAGGCCGCGGGTTGCATTCTCGAGCAGCGCGCGCCGCGTCGGCGCGCGTACGTCGAGGCCGATGTCGCCGGAGTGGTCGATCTCGCGCACGCCGGGAGGATGGTCGTCGCGCGCGCCCATCTCAGATCGAATAGCGCGCCGCGATCGGGAAACGGCGGCCCGCGCCGAACGCCTTCGACGTCACCTTGATCCCCGGCGCGGCCTGGCGGCGCTTGTACTCGTTGACACGAATCGCGCGCACCACCCATTCCACGGTGGCGCGGTCGAAGCCCCGCGCGACGATGTCGTCGACCGACGCGCCGCCTTCGAGATGGAGGTCGAGGATCGGGTCGAGAATCTCGTAGGGCGGGAGCGAATCGCTGTCCTTCTGGTCCGGACGCAGCTCCGCGGACGGCGCGCGCTCGATGGTGCGGTTCGGGATCACCTCGCGCTCGCGGTTGTAGAGCCGCGCGAGCCGGTACACGTCGGTCTTGGGAACGTCGGAGATCAGCGCCAGCCCGCCGCTCATGTCGCCGTAGAGCGTGCAGTAACCGACCGCGATCTCGCTCTTGTTCCCCGTCGACAGCACCATGTGTCCGAACTTGTTGGAGACCGCCATCAGCAGGTTGCCGCGGATGCGCGCCTGGATGTTCTCCTCGGTGACATCGCGCGGCCGCCCCTCGAACGCGCGCGCGAGCGCGGCGTCGTAGCCCGCCATGAGATCTCCAATCGCGATTTCTTCGATGCGGACGCCCAGCGCGCCCGCCACCGCGCGCGCATCCTCGAGGCTGTGCGGCGACGAGAACGGCGATGGCATCGCGATTCCGAGCACGTTGTGCGGACCCAACGCTTCGGCGGCGAGGCACAAGGTCACGGCGGAATCGATCCCGCCCGAGAGCCCCACCACCGCGCGGCTGAAGCCGCACTTGGCGAAATAATCGCGCGCGCCGAGCACCAGCGCGCGCCGCATGCTCTCCACTTCCTCGACCGGCGCGTACGCGGCTCTCGCCGGCAGCGCGGCGGTGTCGATGATGCGCACGTCTTCTTCGAACGCGCGCAGCGCCTCCACCACATCTCCCTTTGCGTTCACCGCCAGGCTGCAGCCGTCGAACACGAGCTCGTCGTTGCCACCCACCTGGTTCACGAGAATGACCGCACAGTCATGTCGTCGCGCGTGGCTGGCCATGAGCTCGGCGCGAAACGCCTCCTTCCCCACCGTGAACGGCGAGGCGGAGATGTTGACCATGAGCCGCGCGCCCTGCGCCGCCAGCATCTCGATGGGGTCGAGCGCATACGGACGACGGCGGAAGAGCAGCGGATCATTCCAGGCGTCCTCGCAGATGGAAAGACCGATCGTCTCGCCGCCGAACTGGAACGGCCGGCACGAATCGGCGGGATCGAAGTAGCGGCCCTCGTCGAAGACGTCGTAGGTGGGCAGCAGCAGCTTGTCGTGGCGATGGAGAAGGTCGCCGTCGCACACCACGACGGCCGCATTGGCGACGCCCTTTCCGGAGCTCGCCCGCGAGGTCATCGGCAGCCCGACGACGATCGCGGTGCCGGGCATGGCCGCGGAGGCGGCGCGAATCCGATCGAGCCCCGCCTCGCACTGGAGGATGAAGGGCGCGCGTTCCACCAGGTCGCGGGGCGGATACCCCGAGACGCACAGCTCGTGGAAGACGACCAGCGAGGCGCCGCCATCCCTGGCGCGGCGCGCGGCATCGATGATCCGGCCGACGTTGCCGTCGACGTCGCCGACCAGGGTATTCAACTGAATCAGGGCGATGCGCATCCGGCCGAAGTATAATCCGAACCCCGGCCGGGCGCATATGTCGGCATCCGACCGTGACACGGCGACAAGCGCCGTGCCCCGGGCGGACACGTGTCCGTGCCAGGGCGAGAAGCCGCGCATGCCGGGCGGACAAGTGGTTGACGAGCGCCGCCCGCACCCCGTACCATCAAGGCTCCTGTTTTCCTGTCGCTTCAGTACATCGAGCAGCCGGCGTCCGCGCCGGAAACCTCCGGGGAGGGGTTGCCCGTGCACGAAGCGATCGAAGCTCTTTCAGCCACGCGCCGCGACATCCTGTCGTATCTCAAGCAGCGCGGAGGCGCCAGCATCGCCGATCTTGCCCAGCACCTCGGCATCTCCGACGAGGGCACGCGACAGCACCTGATTCACCTGGAGCGCAGCGGGTGGGTGACGCGCCGCGACAGCCGCGAGAACGGCGGCCGTTCGGGCCGTCCCGCGTCGCTCTATTTCGTGAGTGCGCGCGGCGAGGTCTTCTTTCCCAAGAAATACGAGGAGCTCACGCTCGCCGTGCTCGAGGCGGTGTCTGAAGTGCACGGCGAGGCGGCGCTGGAAGCGGCGATGCATCGCATCGCGGACGCGAAAGTGCGCGCATGGGCGCCGCGGCTCAAGGGGCGCACGCTGGCCCAGAAGATCGAGTTGCTCAAGAATTACTACCGCGATGACGATGAGTTCGCGACGGTGGTGCAGAAGCCCGCGCCCGCGCTGATCGAGCGCAACTGCCCGTTCCTGGATGTGGCCAACGAGAAGCCGGCCGTGTGCGCTCTGACCGTGAACGTGCTCAGCCGCCTGCTGGGATGCGAGGTGCAGCGCCGGCGCACGTTCCAGCGTGGCGATGGCTGCTGCGAATTCGAAGTGCTCGTCGACCGCCCGGTCGACGCCAGCCATGCGCCGTTCGTGCTCGAGGCGGAACCGGCCCACAACCGCGAGGAATGACGGGCGGCAAGACCGGGCCGGACGATCGCTCGTCCGGCCGGTCTGCCCGACCGGAACCGCTGGTGTGCTGACGACGCGGCCCGGAATTCCAAAACGGCCCGCCGGCCGGTGGCGATCAGCCGCCGACCAAGATGGCTTCCCCTGCCGGACGCGGCGGGCCGGTGACCCCTGGTTCGGGAGTCTTTTTTGTTTGTGCGCCGTTTCCGGGCCGGGCGGCTAATCTTTTTCCTGAGAAAATTCGGGCGGGTTCCTGAGAAATCAGGCTAGTGGGCGGAACGGGCCGGCGCGGAGGCGTCGTCCTGGTCGGCGGGCGCATCCAGGGCGCGGGCAAGGCGCGCGCCGATGCGATCGGTGGTGTGGGGCTTGAGGTTGAGCCGGAGCTGGGTGCTGATCCGTTCCCAGAAGAAGAAGTACGCACCGCCCCGCGCCACGCGCTCGACACCGTCTTTCACCAGCCGCTCGCCCGAGCCGGCTGCGACCGGCAGATCGTAGGGACCGTACCAGTCGCGCGTCCATTCGGGCACGTTGCCGAGCACATCGTGCAGCCCGAACGAATTCGGCGCGAAGAACCCGACCGGCGACGAATCGACGAACCCGTCGTGCCACGGCGCATAGCGCCAGCCGCCGGGGCGGCCGGGCACGCGGGCCGATTCATCCAGGATGTTCTCCGTCTTCGCCAGGCAGTGGTAGTCCGCGCCACACCAGTACGGTCCCATCGAACCGGCGCGCGCCGCGTACTCCCACTGCGCCTCGGTCGGAAGCACCAGGCCGATGTCGAGCGCGAACTCGTCCGCCATCTGCCAGTTGAGATTCTCCGCGGGGTGGCGCAGCGTCGTGAAGTACATGCCGTAGTCGCGGGGCTGGATCTGGCTGGGGTTCGTGCCCGTCAGTCGCAGCCATTGCGCCTGGGTGATTTCGTATTTCGACATGAAGAACGGGTCCAGGCACACGCGGTGCACCGGCACTTCGTCGTAGCGCGCGCCCGCGAACCCGCCGGGCCTGGCGCTGTCCGGCTGCTTCTCCACCGACATTCCCATCCAGAAGCAGTCGCCGGGCAACAGCACCAGCACGATGCCGGTTTCCTCCGCCATGATGAGCCGGCCGTCGGGCCCGCGCCGCGCCGGTTCGCCGCTGCGCAGGTGCGCGAATTCCCAGAGCCCCGACCCGGCGTCGCGTCCCAGCGGCACCAGCCCCATCTGCGGCTGGATGACGAGGCCGCCGTAGCGCGGGCACTCGCGCGGGTCGGCGATGGAGCGGATGGCGTCGCGCCACGCGTCGCGCTGCGAATCGATGCTGCGCTCCCGGACCGTCCCGGCGAACGCAAGGCGATCGCGAATGCGCGCGATCGCGCCGGTGCGCGGGTCGGGATCGACGAAGCGCTCGAGGTCGGTGACCAGCTGTTCCAGGTGCAGGTAGTGGAACTCGCGCTGCTGATCCGCGAAGTGCACCGCGCCGCCGTCGCCCGGCACGCCTTCACTGCGCAACTGCTCGAGTGTCTTGCGGTGCAGCGGCAGCCGGCCGGCGAGCGCGTCCGCGCGCGCGAGCCAGTCCTGCATCGCGGGCGCCATGTCGGGATGCGGCGGACGGAGGTCGCGCGCTTCATCGGCGAGACGCGTGAGCACGTTGGCGTCGGAGAGACGGAGAATCTCGTCGCGTTGCGCTTCGGCGAGATGCCGCGACGCGCGGTTTTCCAGGAACAACACGGTGCTGGTCGCGAGACCGAGGATGAGCGCGAGCGCCACCACGGTGCCCGAGATCACCGCGGCGCGATTGCGCCGGACGAACTTCATGAGCCGGTAGCGCCGCGTGGGCGGGCCCGCTTCGACCGGTTCGTTGTCGAGGTGGCGCTGCAGGTCGGCGCCGAACTGGGCCGCGGTGGCGTAGCGGCGCTCGCGCTCCTTTTCCAGCGCCCGGAGCGTGATCCAGTCCAGGTCGCCGGAGAGCTGGCGCCGCCACGTCGCGACGTCGCAACCGCGCGTCGCGGCCAGAGCGCGGCCCTCGTCGGTGTTGTGGGCGTGCTCGCTCGGACGGCGCGGCTCCTCTTCGCGGATGCGGCGCTGGATCTCCGCGTACCCGGTCTGCTCGATGGTGGGCACGTCGATGGGGGTCGCGCCGGTGAGGAGTTCGTAGAGCACGGCGCCCAGCGCGTACACGTCGGTGCGCGTGTCGATCTCGAGCAGGCGGCAGTCGGCCTGCTCCGGGCTCATGTAACGAAGACTTCCCACCACGACGCCGAGCTGGGTGAACATGGTGTGCTCGGCCATGCGCTGGTTGGTGGCGCGCGCCACGCCGAAGTCGATGATCTTCGGCACCGGCGTGCCGCCCTGCATGCTGACCAGGATATTCGAGGGCTTGAT
>DASVAK010000186.1:0-10556 GCA_036376395.1 Candidatus Krumholzibacteriia bacterium | reverse complement strand
ATTCTGCGCCGGCACCACAATCGGGCGGACGCGGTCCGCGGGCACAACGCTCAAGGGATTGAGCGCAGCGATGAAGCGTTCGACCTCGCGGGTCGACTTGTTCTTGATTGCCTCGATGACCGTGTCGGCATTCTCCGGGTTGATGTGCTTCGCGATCATCGACACGGTCGTCGGGTTTACCTCGCCGGATTCCAACAACGGAATGAGCTGCCGGTAGCGCGCGACGCAGCGCGCCGTACGGATCTTTCTCAGCGCATCCGTCTCGGACATCCGTTGATGGACGGTACAGTAGTCGAACATCGAGCTGTAGCCGAGCTGGAGGTACAGCCTGCGCTGTTCGATCGCGTGCAGATGATCGAGCATCCTCAACGTGAGTTTGCGATCCTCGATCACGATTCTGTCGGCGTTGGCAAGGACCTGGCGATCGGAAATAGAAGTGAGACCATCGAACATCGCACAACCTCCGTGGAATTGCGTGCACAACCCAGCGCGGGAGGAGTGCGCTGTACTTTCAATATAGCAACGTTCGCTAACGCGTCAACATGCAAACAGACAATTGTCTATAAAATAACCTGACCGCGTCGCAATCACGCGCGGCGCAACGTCACGCATCCAGCTTCACGTTTCGCAAGCGCAACGCGTTCGCGATCACCGAGACCGAGCTGAACGTCATCGCGGCGCTCGCGAGCATCGGGGAGAGAACAATTCCGAGCACCGGATACAGCACGCCCGCTGCGATCGGCACACCGATCGTGTTGTAGACGAACGCGAAGAACAGATTCTGGCGGATGTTCTTCATCGTCGCGCGGCTCAGGCGATGCGCGCGCACCAGCCCACGCAGGTCGCCCGTGATGAGCGTCACGTCCGCGCTCTCCATCGCGATGTCGGAGCCCGTGCCCATGGCGACGCTCACGTCGGCGAGCGCCAGCGCCGGCGCGTCGTTGATGCCGTCGCCCGCCATCGCCACCACGCGCCCCTGGCCGCGCAGCCGCTCGATCTCGCGGCCTTTCTGCTCCGGCAGCACGCCCGCCAGCACCTCGCTGATGCCCAGCTGGCCCGCGATTGCCTCCGCCGTGGCATGATGGTCGCCCGTCAGCATGACGATGCGGATTCCCTGCGCGCGCAGGTAATCGAGCGCGTCGCGAGCAGAGGTCTTGGGCGGGTCGGCGATACCGATCAATCCGGCCACCACCCCGTCGACGCTCACGAACATCACCGTCTGCCCGCGGCCGCGCATCGCGATGGCGCGATCGTTCGCGCGCGGGTCGACGACCACGTGGACCTCGTCCATGAAGCCGCGATTGCCGAGCACGACGCGCCGGCGATTCACGCTGCCGGCGACACCCCTGCCGACGAAGTAGCGAAAATTCTGCGCCGGCGCGAGGCTCGCGCCCAGCTCCCGGGCCCGGACGATGACGGCCTGGGCCAGCGGATGCTCGCTCGATGCCTCGAGCGACGCGGCCAGCTCGAAGAGCTCCTTTTCGCCCATGCCGTTCACACTCTCGAACGCCGCCACGCGCGGCCTGCCCTCCGTGAGCGTGCCCGTCTTGTCGACCACCAGCGTGTCGACCTTCTGCAGCTTCTCGAGCGCCGCGGCGTTGCGAATAAGCACACCGCTGGTTGCGCCCTTTCCCGTTCCCACCATCACGCTCATTGGCGTCGCCAGCCCGAGCGCGCACGGACACGCGATGATCAGCACCGCGATGGCATTCACCAGCGCATGCGCGAACCGGGGCTCCGGCCCCAGCGTGGCCCAGAGTGCGAACGTCGCCACCGCGATCAATACCACCGCAGGCACGAACCACGCCGACACCCGGTCGGCGAGACGCTGCACCGGCGCGCGGCTGCGCTGCGCTTCGCTCACCACGCCCACGATGCGCGCAAGCAGCGTGTCGCTGCCCACCCGTTCGGCGCGCATGGTGAACGATCCGTGGCCGTTCATCGTGCCGCCCGTGACCGGGCTGCCCGCGCTCTTCTCCACCGGAATCGATTCGCCCGTGATGGTGGATTCGTCGACGCTGCTGGCGCCGTCGAGCACGACGCCGTCGACGGGCACGCGCTCGCCGGGGCGGACGCGCAGCGCGTCGCCGACATGAACGTGTGCGAGCGGGACGTCCTCGTCGACTCCGCTCGCCCCCAGGCGGTGCGCCACCTCCGGCGCCAGCCCGAGCAGCATCTTGATGGCCTGGCTGGTGCGGCTGCGCGCGCGCAGCTCGAGCACCTGGCCCAGCAGCACCAACGTGGTGATCACCGCGGCCGACTCGAAGTACACCGGGACATGCCCGTCGTGGGTGCGCAGCGAGGGCGGGAACATGCCGCCGGCGAGCAGCGCGAGCACGCTGAACGCCCACGCCGTCCCGGTTCCCATCGCGATAAGCGTGAACATGTTGGGCGAGCGCCGCACGATCGACTGCCACCCGCGCTCGAAGAACGGCCAGCCGCCCCACAGCACCACCGGTGTTGCGAATGCGGCCTGGACCCAGACCCACGTGTGCGACGCGAAGAGATGGTGAAGCGACGGCACCATGCCGGCCATCGCCACCACGAGCACGGGCAGCGTCAGCGCCACGCAGACGGTGAAGCGCCGCGTCATGTCCTTGAGCTCGGGATTCTCTCCTTCGTCGAGGGTCGCCACGCGCGGCTCGAGCGCCATGCCGCAGATGGGACAGCTGCCGGGGCCGATCTGCACGATCTCGGGGTGCATCGGGCAGGTGTATTCCACGTCGTCGCGCGCGGGCTTCGACGCGGGGGCCGTGGTGCCGTGCATCGGCTCGTGGACCGCCGCCGGCTTCGTGTACTTCTCCGGGTTCGCGACGAACTTCACCTTGCAGCCGACGGAACAGAAGTAATACGTGACCCCGTCGTGCTCGGCGGTCGCGGCCGCCGTCTCCGGCCGCACCGTCATGCCGCACACGGGATCTTTGAACTCAGCCACCCAGGTTCTCCTTTACGATGCGCGCATTGCGCCGCATGCCTTCTGCCTTCACGCGTCGGATCGCGCTGTTTTTCGTATTTGCACGGAACTCTTCAGCGCCAATGGCACCCAATTCATCGAGCGTCATATCGATCAACGGACTTCGATGCTCGCGCTGAAACACGATTGATTCGCTCGCCACGCGGTTGAACGGGCACACGCTCTGGCACGTGTCGCAGCCGTAGACGTCGACGCCGATACGCGACGCCAGCTCCGGGTCGATGTCGCCGCGTTTTTCGATGGTCAGATACGATATGCAGCGGCGCGCGTCCAGCACAAAAGGTGTGTCGAGCGCTCCCGTGGGACACGCGTCGATGCACTTCGTGCAACCCGCGCACAGCGTCTCCAGGGGTTCATCGGCGCGCAGGTCGAGCGTGGTCAACAATTCGCCGAGAAAGATCCACGAGCCATATTCCGGCGAGATCACGTTGGTGTTCTTCCCCAGCCACGCGATGCCCGCGCGCATCGCCAGCGTGCGGTCGGAGATGGGATGGATGTCGCACACCGCACGCGTCGACGCCTGCGGAAACTCCGCGTGCACGCGCATCTCCAGCTCCGCGAGCATGCGCTGCATGACGTCGTGGTAATCGGGGCCGTGGACATAGATCGAAAAACGACCGTGCCCATCGCGGCCGTCCATGGCGCGCTGCACTCTTTCGACCGGCTGGTAGTAGTTGAGCGCGACGCAGATGGCCGAGCGCGCGCCGGGCAGCAGGGTGGTCGCGTCCTCGCGCAGCGGCTGATGGCGCGCGAGATACGCCATGTCGCCGTGCATGCCGAAGTCGATCCAGCGTGCGAACACATCGTTGGCGCGGGGGTCGGGATCGAGACGGGCGATCCCGCAGAGAGAGAAGCCCGTTTCGCGGGCCAGAGACTTGATCCGTGCTTCGGGCGCGGGGTTCATCGCCGCCGGGCTTTTGCCTTGTCCTTCCGCTTCTTCTTGGGTGGCTGCGGAGGGACGTCCTTCTCCGGCGCGGCCGGTTTCTCGACCACCTTGGTCTTTTTCTCCACCTCGGCGACGCCATCCTCGGCGTCGCGCAGGCGATCGTGGAAGTGGCGCAGGCCCTGGTCGACGAGGTAGTGCATCGTTCCCGACTGGAACCCGCGCGGCGGAAGCCAGCGGCCCGCGGGTTTGCCGGACAGAACTTCGATGCCCTCGTCGATGCTGCTCACGGCGTAGATGTGGAAGTGCTTCTTGTTGACGGCCTCGACCACGTCGTGACGGAGCATCAGGTCGGGCACGTTGATGGCCGGGATCATGACGCCTTGCTTCTTCGTGAGTCCCTTCGCCCGACACACGTCGAAGAATCCCTCGATCTTCTCGTTCACGCCGCCGATGGGCTGCACTTCGCCCTTCTGGTTCATCGACCCCGTGACCGCGATGTCCTGGCGCAGCGCCACGAATGCCAGGCTCGACAGCAGCGCGTACATCTCCGCGCACGAGGCGCTGTCGCCGTCGACGACGCCGTAGCCCTGCTCGAAGCACAGGCTGGCCGAAACCGTGATGGGCTTGTCCTGCGCGTACATGCGGCGCAGGTAGCCTTCGAGGATGAGCATGCCCTTGTTGTGGATGCGGCCGCTCATGTCGGACTCGCGCTCGATGTTGATGACCCCCGTGCGCCCCACGCCGGTTTCGGCGGTGATGCGGCTGGGCCGGCCGAAGACGTGATCGCCGACGTCGTACACAGCGAGCGCGTTCACCTGGCCGATCTTGCTGCCGTCGAGGTCGAGCAGGATGACGCCGTCTTCGTAGAGCTCCTGCATGCGGTCCTCGACCAGGCCGGTGCGGCGCCGCCGCTCCTTCACCGCGGTCAGCACGTGCTCGGCCAGCACGGCCTTGCCGTTCTTGCCGTTCTTCCTGCGCGCCCAGTGCGCCGACTCGCGCACGAGGTCCCCCACGTCGGAAAAACGCGTGGAGATCTTGTCGCGGCGCCCCGCCCAGCGCACGCCTTCCTCGATCACGGCGGCGACCGCGCTCTTGTGGAAATCCGGCAGCTTCTCGGTGGCGCACATCATGCGCACGAACTTCCCGTACTTCTTCCGGTTGACCGGGTTGTTCTCCATCACCGTGTCGAAGTCCGCCTTCACCTTGAAGATGGTGCGGAAATCCTCGTCCCAGTCGTAGAGCATGTGGTAGCTCCACGCGTCGCCGATCAGGATCACCTTGATGTCGAGCTCGATGGGCTCCGGCTTGATGCTCGAAATGGGCATGATGAGCAGCGAATCGAAACCGCGGATGGCGTGGCGCTGGCTCTTGAGCGCGCGCTTGAGCGCGCTCCACACCATCGGCTCCTCGAAGATGTCGACCAGGTTCAGCACCAGGAACCCGCCGTTGGCGTTGAGCAGCGACCCGCCGCGGATGGCGGTGTGGTCGGTGCTCGCGTCGCCATCGGGACCCGCGAAGCGTTCGATCACGCCAAAGACGTTGGTGTAGTTGGGCGACGTCTCGATCACCACGGGCGCCTCGGTGCGCCCCGTGTTGTCGACCAGCACGTTCACCCGGAACGGGAGCACCGCGCGACGACGCTCGGCCTCCGGCCGTGGCACCGCGAACAAGGGCAGGTGATCGAGTATGTAGTAGCGCAGCTTCGAGAGGAACGCCTGCACCTTCTCGTGTTTGATCTCTTCGCCGATCCTGCCCAGCGCATCGTCGATCACCGGAGCGAGCTGCGACTTCTCGAGCTCCGCGGTGCGATGGTCCAGCTCGCGCTGGAGCTCGCGCAGCTGCACCATCGTGTCGTCGAGCCGCCGGGACAGCGACGGGTACGCGCCCTGGATGCGATCGTAATCGCCCTGCGGGATCTTGCCCTGCGCGAGCAGGCTCGGCAGACGCTCGATGGGCACGGGCTCGTTCGCCACCAGCGGCACGATCTCGGGGCGCGAGTAGTTGCCGAAATCCATCTCGACGACCGAGAAGCCCTGCTTCGCGACGTCGTGTTCGAGCGCGCGCTGGAGCTCGTCGCGGCGGCGCTTGATGTCATCCGCGATGGTCGCCTGCTTGCGCTTGAACGGTTCGCTCTGGATGGCGACGGGGAGCACCTCGGTCACCGTGCGCAGCAGGTCGAGCAGGCGGTTCTTGAGGACGATCGCCTGCCCGCGCTTGAGCATCAGGCACACCGGGCTGTCCGGGTCGTGGAAGTTGTGGACGTAGCAGATGTCCTTGAGGTCGCTGCGGGAGAGGTCCATGCCCTCCAGCTCGGAGCGGATGGCCGTCAGCTTGCCGACGCCGGTGAGGCCCGAGACGAAGATGTTGTAGCCGGGACTGCGGAGCGTGAGTCCGAGGCGGATCGCCTGCAGCGCGCGGTCCTGCCCGATGATGTTGCGCCGGGTCTCGAGCTCCGCCGTGGTGTCGAATCCGAGGCCGTTCGGCTCGCACCGCCAGCGCAGATCACGGGCTCTGAGTTCCAGGCGCGAGATGGATGACGCTGCGCGCTTGGTCGCCATGTGTCAGGCAGCCCTCGTCAACTGGTTGAAGTGGTGCCCGCGAGCGGTTCGATCGCCCGCGCGTACGCGGCCAGGAGAACGAGCAGGAGCGTGGTTGCGGTTTCCCACGCGATGAAGGGCGCGTGTGCCGGAAGCGTGATTGCGAGCACGGATTGGAACGACACGCCGGAGAACGCGAGCTCGGCCGCCATCGCCGTGATAGCCGCGGCCACCGACACCGCCCCGGCCAGGAGCGATGCGGCCAGCAGCGCGGGGAGCGAGCCGGGACGCCGCCCCGCGAGCCGCAGGCACGCCGTCGCCGCCGCCACCGCCACGACACCCAGGTTGAGCACGTTCGCGCCCAGCATGGCGACGCCCCCGTCGCTCAAGACCAGCGCCTGCGCGACGATCACCGCGGCCATGCCCAGCATCGCGAGCGCCGGGCCGGCCAGCAGCACCAGGAAGGCCGCGCCGATCACGTGCACCGTCATGTTGTTGAACAGGGTCACGTCGAGCGCCTGCGCGCCCAGCACGATCAGCGAGCCGAGCACGGCTTTGCCGATGCGCGACGGCGTGGCCGAGCGGCGCGCGCGGTGGAGCGAATACGCGATCGCCGCGGCGGAGAGCGCCGCGGTGGCGGTACAAACGTCGTTGGCGAGGGTTCCGTTGGCGAGATGCATCGAAGAAAAACCTCCGGGTGCGTGGAAAAACCGAACCCGGAGGTTATCACAGCGTCGCGCCGCGTGGCAAGAACGCGCCCCGTTCCCGCTTCGGCGGGCGACGCCGCGTTGTTTACGACCCGACTAGTCCAGCGCGAATTGCGTGCGCCAGTCCACGTTGTCGTTGAACGGCTTCTGGTCGGGCTTGTACATCACGAACTTGTCCAGCACCAGCACGTCCATGTTGGTGCGCATGAAGCACGTGTACGCCTCGTCGGGCTTGCACACGATGGGCTCGCCGCGCACGTTGAACGACGTGTTGATGATGAGCGGGCAGCCCGTCTTCTCGTCGAACCGCTTGATGAGCTTGTAGTAGCGCGCGTGCTCCTTCTCGTTGACGGTCTGGATGCGCGCCGACTGGTCGACGTGCGTCACCGCCGGGATGGTGCGCTTGCCCTCGCGCACGTCCGCGACCAGCAGCATGTAAGGAGACGGAATATCGAGCTCGAACCACTCGCTGCACTTCTCCTCGAGCACCGACGGCGCGAAAGGACGGAAGCTCTCGCGGAACTTGATCTTCAGGTTGACCACCGTCTTGTTCTCGGGATTGCGCGCATCGGCGATGATCGAGCGGGCGCCCAGAGCGCGCGGTCCGAACTCCATGCGTCCCTGGAACCACCCGATGGTCTTCTGGTCGACGAGGGCCTGGACGGTGGCGTCCAGCATGCCGTTCTCGTCGAACTCCTTGTACACGATGCCGTTCTCGTCGAGGAAGCGGCGGATCTCATCCGTCGAGTATTCCGGCCCCAGGTAGGCGTGCTCCCACTTCCACTTGCGCTCGTTGCCGAGCACGGTGTGGTAGAGATACGTCGCCACACCGACCGCGCCGCCCGCGTCACCCGCGGCCGGCTGGATGAACACGTCCTTGTACGGCGTCTCCTTGACCACGCGGCCGTTGGCCACGCAGTTGAGCGCCACGCCGCCGGCCATGCACAGGTTCTTGCTGCCGGTGAGCTCGTGGGCGTGCCGCACCATGCGCAGCACGATCTCCTCGGTCACCACCTGGACGCTCATGGCGACGTCCTTGTGGAACTGCTCGAGCTTCGACTCCGGTTCGCGCTTCTTCTGGCCGAACAGCTCCTCGAAGTTCTTGTTCGTCATCTCGAGCCCGTAGTCGTACGCGAAGTACTTCATGTTCATCTTGAACGAACCGTCTTCGTTGTACGAGATCGTCTCGAGCACCTTGTCGACGTACTTCGGCTCGCCGTACGGCGCGAGGCCCATCACCTTGTACTCGGCGCTGTTGACCTTGAAGCCGAGGTAGTAGGTGTAGGCGCTGTAAAGGAGGCCGAGCGAGTGCGGGAAGTGCACTTCCTTGAGGATGGTGATGTCGTTGCCGACGCCGTGGCAGATGGTCGACGTGGCCCATTCGCCCACGCCGTCCACGGTGACGATGGCGGATTCCTGGTAGGGCGACACCAGGTAGCTGCTCGCCGCGTGCGAGAGGTGGTGCTCGATCATGAGCACGTCCCCGTCGTAGTCGAGCTCCTTCTTGATGAGGCTCGGGATCCACAGCTTCTTGCGCAGCCACAGCGGCAACGACTTGATGAAGGACGGGTACGATTTCGGCCACGTGGCGAGGTACGTCTGCAGGATGCGCTCGAACTTGACCATCGGCTTGTCATAGAAGCCGATGTAGTCGACCTGGTCGATCGTGATGCCGGCTTCCTTCAGGCAGTACTTGATGGCCTGGGTCGGGAAGTCCTGGTCGTGGCGGATGCGCGTAAAACGCTCTTCCTGCGCGGCCGCGATGATCACGCCGTCCTTGAGGAGCGCCGCGGCGGAATCGTGGTAGTAGCACGAGATGCCGAGAATATACATCGTGGAGTCTCCTGCGCGACGGCGCTAGAACGAGAACGTGCGACGGACCGACTGGATCGTGTCCTTGAACGGCTCGCGGTTGCGATAGTACGTCGGCTTCTTTTCCATCTTGCGGTCGAGCAGATCGGCGCGCGCTATCGTCCGGATGAGCGCTGCCACCGAGAGCAGGACGAAATACGTGATCGTCAGCAGGATCCTGGTATTGATGATGCCCAGGATGTGGGCGAACTTCTTCCATCCCTGCCACAGGAGCAAGAACGGTTTCAGGATGAACTTCATCGGCTGGCTACCTCAGTTTGAGATCGCGCGGCCGCGCCGCGCGAGTAACACAATCAAAAGCGCGCGGGGTCCGGGACCGGGCGCGCTGGGAATTCCGAGGAACTATAAGGAAGCCGCCGCAGGGCGCGACGGCGCTGAAACAACGGCACTTAGGATAGCACGTGGCGTCCGGCCGCGTCAATCGCCCGGACCGCTCACTTCCCCCAGCGGACGATGCGAACGCCTTCCGAGTTGGCGTACATCTCGTAGAGCTCCGGGCCGGCCGGCGATTCGACCAGCTCGTATTTTCGTTCCATCACCGGCGGTTTGAACGGTTTCCACGCCCGGTTGGGCCGCGGTGCCGCGCCGATGGCGTCGCCGTTGGCGTCGAAGATCACGATCTTCCAGTCCGATCCTCCCGCGGTCTGCATCACCGCGAAGTTGCTGCCGTCGTCGGAGACCGCGACCAGCACGCCGGAGCCGGGCATGCGCCTCAGGATCTTCCCGGTCGAATCGAGCAGGTTGATCGTCATCGCGTTGTCGTCGGTGCGCACGCGATGCTGGCTTCCCCACCCGAACACCGGGCGCTTCGCGAGCTGCGCACCCGTGATCTCGAAACTCATCTGGTTGATCGAGTCGACGAACCATAACTTCGCGCCGTCGGGGTGGAGGAGATACGCGTCGGCGCCGCGCGCCGTGGGCTGGCCGCCCGCGAGCACCGACGTGTCGAGCGAGCGCACGTCGCGGCAGGTTCCGGTAGCGATGTCGAAGACACCCAGCCGCATCGACGCGGGCATGGTCTTGGAGCCGTCTTTCTGGTCGTCGACCAGGACGTAGAGGTTGTCGCCCGCGAGCGCGACGTCGCGCGCGCGCACGGTGTCGGGCTTCGCGCCGGTGAGCCGCAGGCGGATCGCCTTGTCGAACACACCGGTCGCCGAGAAGATCTTCACGTCGCGCTTGACGCGGTCGTGGACGGCGATGTGGTTGCCGTCGGCCGAGAAGCAGTTCACCAGGCGCGTGGTCTTGGTGGCGGCGCCGATGTTGGCGCGCCCGAACTGCTCGGGCGCGGCGCCGAATGTCGCGCGCACGGCGACTTTTTCATTGAGCGGCGGCGCGGCGGCAAGAAGCGGCGCTGCGACGAGAACACCGGCCGCAAGGAGCAGCATGACGATGCGATTCATTGTTCCTCCGGGTGACTGGACGGCGGACCGGGCGATGGTATCCCCGGGGCCCCCTCGGGTACATGATAAACGCTGGCGCGCGCTTGCGCACGCAACCTCTTCGATGAAGTCGGAACAAACAGAAGACTGCTCAGCCGGGTCCGCAGGAAACGTGCGTGGGGCACCCGCGCCCGGGCCACG
>DASVAK010000180.1:0-2041 GCA_036376395.1 Candidatus Krumholzibacteriia bacterium | reverse complement strand
TCGGATACGCCTCCACGCCGAGCTCGTTGAGGAGCGTGCTGAGCAGGAGCGCCTTGTCCTTGCAGTCGCCGTAGCGCTGGCTCCACACGCGCGAGGGCGCGTGGGGCCGATACGCGCTCATGCCCTGCACGAGTGCCAGGTAGCGCACTTCGTCCTGCACGAAGCGGATGGCCGCCGTGATGGCGGCCGGATCGTCGTCGAACCGCAGCGATTCCTCCGCCAGTTTCCGCAGCCGCTTGCGCTCGTCCGGCGACACCTGGAACAGCGGCACCGCCCATGCCGCCACGTCCCGCCAGCCCGCGAAGTCGGTGAAGCGAACCGAGGCATACGGGCTGTACCAGGGCGGCAGGTTGTTGTCGAGCACGCGGGGCTGGGTGCGCTCGCGCTTCCAGTCGTAGATGGTGACACCGCCGGCGCGCGAAATCGCGGGCTCGAGGTCGGTGTTGCGGTGGCTGAACTCGACCTTGCGCCCGTCGGGGACGCGCACGCGCAGCAGGAAGAGCTCGAGCGGAAGCGGAAACTCGAGCGGGCACTCGTTGAACATGCGATCCGGGTAGGCCGGGTGCGCACCGGTGATCGTGTACTCGTAATCGATGACGTCGCCGGCGCGGATATCGGAGAGGTGGGCGGATGACGTCAGCGTGCCGTCGTAGAGAAATCGTTCCGCGCTGCTCTCGCGCTGCGTGGTCTCGATCGGGTCGACCCCGAGCTTGTCGATGACGCGGTCGCCGCGGCGCACGCGCAGGCTGTGGAGCAGCAGCGTCTGGTAGGACGGATCGTGGTCGAGACTGAACTCCGAGAACGCCTGCACGCCCTGCTGGTTCAGGATCCGGATGGCGATGTGGACGTAGCGGGACCGGGAGCCGAGGTCGTACTGGTAGTCGACGAGGAGCCAGTACGAAGCGCCGCTGTGGGACTTGAGCGCCGCGTCAGCGAGACGGGGCGCGTCGTGGCGCGCCACCCAGCCGGGAACCGGCGCCACGCGAAGGCGCGACGCGGGTGCGCTCTGCGCGCCCTGCGCAACGCTGGAGACAACCAGCGCCATCGCGACGAAGAAGATGTGCCAGGAGCGGGGCGATACGTTCACGGGGCGACTCCCCTGGGGAGCGGTCAACGTGATCACCCTAGCACAAGGCAACCGGTCGATCCACCGTGCGAGCACGTTCGCCCGCCCGGGCTCATTTGAGCAGCACCATCTTGCGCGCCGGGACATCGTCCCGGCCGGCCAGCCGGTAGAAATACACGCCGCTCGCGACGGCGCGACCGCGCGCATCGCGCCCGTTCCACGACGCCGAATGCGATCCCGCGGGCCGCACGCCCTCGTCGAGCCGCGCCACCACCGCGCCGGACGCGTCGGCGATCTCGATCGTCACGCGCGCGGGCGACGACAACGCGTACGCGATGGTGGTCGAGGGATTGAAGGGATTGGGCGAATTCTGGAAGAGCTCGGCGCGCGGCGCGGCCATCGGTCCCGCGCCGGTCAACTGGTCCGCGAAGCGGGCGATGAAGACCTGCTCGAGGCCCGCGTTCGGAAGCGGACCGCCACCGAAATCGGTGGTCGACGTCATGGTCCCGCCGATGAAGAGCTGGCCGTCGGTTTCGCCGGCGTAGCCGCGCGTGTCTCCGCCCGGCCCGCTGTACTCCGTGCTCCACCGGTGGTTGCCGTTGGCCTGGAAGAAGCGCGCGACGAGCAGATCCTGGTGGCTCGCCTGGCCCGAGAACATGGCGCCACCGAAGCTGAACGGGTCGGTGCCCTGCGTCCACGCGCTCAGCACGACGTCGCCATTCGACGCGAAGGAAACGCTCGTGCCCGCCTCGCGGTCGCCCGCGCCGAAGATCTTGCTCCACACGTGGCTGCCGTTCGTGTTGAGCACGGCCAGGAAGATGTCGGGCCCGGTGATCTCGGGCCGCGGGCCGCCGCCAAAGTCGAGGTCGCCCCAGGCTTCGCCGGTGAGGCCGAAGCGCTTGTTCCATTGCCACGCGCCGGTTTCGCTGAACTTCACCAGGTACAGGTCGAAGGTGGCGACGGGGCTGAGCGCAC
>DASVAK010000141.1:0-14630 GCA_036376395.1 Candidatus Krumholzibacteriia bacterium | reverse complement strand
TGCTCTCGATCTACCGCAACTGGTCGATCCACGCCGCGGCCCAGATCGGGCGCGTGCTGTTCTACCTGCGGCTCATCGGGGTGGTGGCGTTCGAGCTCACCCACTGGCGCCCGATGCTCTTCCTGCTGCCCAACGCGTTCGAGTACTACTTCATCTTCTACGAGGTGGTGCGCAGCCGCTGGTCGCCGCGCAAGCTGTCGCAGCGCGAGTACCTGTGGGCCGCCGCCGTCATCTGGATCCTCAAGCTCCCGCAGGAATACTGGATTCACATCGCGCGGCTGGATTTCACCAACGTGCTCAAGGGCAAGGTGCTGGGCGCGCCGCAACACACCGGCTGGATGGAAGCGATCCGCAACAGCCCGGTTTCGTTCGCGGTGATGCTGGCGGCATTCGGGACGCTGATCATTCTCACGCGCGTGACCATCCGGCATTTCGCCGGCCCGCCGGAACACGCGCTCCGGCTGGTCGCGCCCCCGCTTCCCGAGAAGATCGATGAAGCGCCCGAGCGCGACCGCGAGGTCGCGACCTCGTGGCGACTGTTCGATGTGCACCTGGTGGAGAAGATCGTGCTCGCCGGCTTCGTCACCGTGATCTTCGCGCAGATCGTGCCCGGCGTGGACACGGGGCCGCCCAAGCTCGTGCTGGGCACGGGGCTCATCGTCATCATCAACGCCTTCCTCGGGCTGCGCCGGGCGCGTCGCAACGCATCGCCCGAGTCGGGCATCGGACTCTTTGTCGTGGTGGTGCTGACCAACGTCACGGTGGCGGGCATCGCCGAGGCGCTGCTGCGCATCCGCGGCGGGAACGGCCTGGACATGGCGCCCACGATCTTCTTTTTGATCCTATTGACGCTGGTGGTGACGCTCTACGACCGCTGGCGGCCCGTGTTCGACGTTCGTTTCGCGAAGCAGCGCGGCGGACGATCGCCCGAGAACAGGAGGCGGTCGTCGCGGACGTCCCGACGCTGACGTCCACGGTGCTCGATCAGCCTGCGAGCCGCCGCCGGCACTCTGCATACAGCGCGTCGTACACCACGAATTCGCGATCGAGGATCTCGTGGTCGGACAGGCCGAGCGCGCTGAACCCGTGCGCGATCCAACGCAGACCCTCGCCCGCCGCGTGGGGTGTCGTGGGACGTGAATCCGCCGCGCGCACGATCTCCGCAAGCAGGCGCAGGGCCGGGTCCTGCAGGTCATACTTCCTGATGAACGAATCGAACGACACATCCTCCCCGTGGTGGCCCAGCTCGACGTCAGGTACGTCGAACGCCGTCGCGCTGAGGCGCTTCGCCTCGCTCGTGACGGTGCTTTCGGGGACAAAGTGAAACTCGGCCTCCGGGTCGATGAATCGCCGGATGAGCCATGGACAGGCGACGCGATCGACTTTGACTTTCTCTCGTGTGATCCACTTCACGGCATGCTCCTTTCGCTGGCAGGAGACAGAGGAGTCACAGGCACCACGTGTGGACGCGGGAGCATACTACAAGAATCCGGAGTGCCGATGAAGCCATGACGGCCCGGGAGCGCGGCGCTCCGGTCCTGAAAGAGGCGGTGAGTATTACGGGGGCAGATAGCGGGCGCGTGCGATCAGGCACGCAGAATAAGGGCGATGCGTTGAAATCTCTCGAGCGAACCGTTCTCCAGGAAAATCACATTGCCGCCCAGCGACAGCACCCCGTCGATGACGACGTCAACGACGTTGTCGGTGTCATCCTCCAACGACGAGCTTTCGGGCGGCGGCAGCCGGTACGATTCCTCTACCAGCAACGTTGCGCCCACCCCGGCTTCGACCGACCGCCGTACGGCGTCAATCCCGCTGGCGATATTGTGCGCGAGGATCGCTGCTTCCAACTCGCGCTCGAGTTTCTGACCCGCGCTGGCCATCACGCCTTTTACGATCGGCCATACGATGCTCCCCAGATCGTTCACCGATGTCGAAGAAACGTCACCGGTGGTCCGGCCGATGATCACTCCGGAATACCGGGTCACGGCGGAGAACATTTCCTGGCTCCTGGAGCTGCCGGCGAGGACCATCCCCAGCGGGTCCTGCGTGTAATAGTGGCCGAAGTGGTGGTCCACGCGTATCAAGAGTGAACGCAATTGCGCGTCGTTCAGATCCGGCTGCGCAAGCGTCCTGGACGACGCCATCGGAAACCATGTGTTTTCGATGTCGATCAGGCTGTCGCGAAACGCCTCGTACAGCCGGTTGGTACGGTCGCTCAACGAGAGAACGTAGTAGTGCGTGCTCAGCTTCACCGCGCGCCCTTCCGTGCCATCCGGGGTGTGGTCACCTGTTCCAAATCGTTCGTCGGTGTCGTTCATCGCGCTCCTCCTCTGGATCTCACCGAAATACGCACTCGCGGGGCCGGTCCGGCAAATCGCCGGCCGGACTGTCAGCGCGGAGCCGATTCCATGGCTGCAGCGTACGGAGTTCTCAGGACGGGATGAAATCGGCCGAAGGGTTGAAACAGGAGCTACTCCCCCGAACCGTCGCGGGGAGCGCGGCTATCGTTCGCGCCCGTCGCGGACGAAGGCGGCGATCTGGAGGCGGGTGTTGAGCTCCAGCTTCTCGAGCACGTTGTGGACGTGGCTCTTCACGGTGAACGTGGCGATGTGGAGGCGCTGGGCGATTTCCTTGTTGCTCATTCCCTCCGAGATCAGGTCGACGATCTCGCGTTCGCGCCGGGTCAACCGGGTCGCGTGGTCAGGGAGAGTGTCTCCCTTCTTGAGCGCCGATTCGACGATCTGGGTGAAGAGCGACCGGGTCAGCATCGCCGGAAGGATGGTGGTGCCGCTGGCGACGGCCTTGATGGTCTTCACATAGTCATCCACCGGGGCGTTCTTGAGAATGAAACCGGATCCGCCCGCTCCCACGAATTCGACCAGGTCGCTCTGGTCGGGGAGGATATCCATGGCGACCACTCTCGCCTCTGGAAACCGCTCTCGAAGCGACGTCATCAGCTTCAGGCTGTGTTCTTTTTCGAGGCCAAGATCCAGGAGGATGACGTCGGGCGCGCGGCCATCCGTGAGCTGACCGGCCGAATCATTGCCGTCGGCCCGGGCATCAACAAGGAAACCACCATTGGCGCGAAGGATCTCCGCGATCCCTTCCCTCAGGAGACGATTGTCTTCGATCAACAGTACACGGATCTTGGCGGTCACTGCGGGCTCCAGGCTCAAGGCCAGTGCCAGGACGCCGGAGCGTCGGAGAGGGACTCGCCGAACGTGCTCCTTCGGCGTGGTGGCAGGCGCTGTGTGATATGACAACGTCCAGTGTATTGCCAGCCCCTGCAACCGTCAAGGTCGGGACTTTTGGGCCGACATGGAGCGCCGGAGCGCAACGTCGCGCATTGGCCACGGGCAGGCACGACGCCGGGTGACTGCGGGCACGACCCGCGCACGCGACGTGGTACCTGCCCCCGGATTCTGGCTAGATGGTTACGCGGGCGCGCTTGCGCCGCGACATGATCACGAGCACGCCGCCGAGGACGAGCGCGGTGGCTCCGAAGGCGGGCGGAATCGACACCCGGTCCTTGTTCTCCACGGACAGGCTGATCGGGCCAACATGGGCGGTATCCCGGTCCCTGACGTAGGTAACTCCGCCCCAGATTACGCCGATCAGGCCAATTGCTATGAGAAGAATGCCGATGGTCTTCATGTTTGTTCACCTTTCTTCACGACCGCGCTGCGGGGAGCCGCGCGCCGTTTGCGCCCGGCCCCATTCTGCATCTTGTCTCCGGGGTTTCCGCCGCGCTCCCGCAGGTTGGGCGCACCGCGTTTGATCTGGCCGCGCATCCGGGCGACGGTTTGCGGCGCGAAGAGCATCGCGGTGATGCCGCCGGCCAGCGCGCCCATCAAGAACGCGACCGCCACCGGACCCCTGCTGCCAACACCGTTGTTGTGTTCCATGACTGTTTTCCTTTCGTAGTGAATCCTGCATTTGTTCGAAGGGGAGAATATGGAGCTAGTCCTCCGCCGCGTGCGCGGCATCCTCACCCGGCGAGCCGTTTCGCGACCTGCACAGGACGATCTGGTTGCGCCCCTCATGCTTGGCGATGTAGAGCGCATCGTCGGCGGCGCGCAACAGGTCGCGGGCCGTGAAGGCGTGCTCCGGCGCGCCTGCAATTCCGGCTGACAGCGTCATACGATCCAGGAGCCGTCCCTTGTGACGCAGCGCCATTTCTCCGACGAGCGCCCGGATCTCCATCACGCGCTGCCGGGTGTGTTCGAGCGACGAATCGGGAAGAACCAGGACAAACTCTTCGCCGCCGAGGCGGCAGGCGATGTCACTCTTGCGCAGATTGTTGCACAGCACGTGCGCGCACCCGCGCAAGGCCAGATCGCCGGCCTCATGGCCAAACGTATCGTTGATGTTCTTGAAGTGATCGATGTCGAGAATCACGAGGGAGAGGATCGCGTTGCGGCGCCAGCACAGGCTCAGTTCGCGCGACAGCGTCTCGTCCAGGTAGCGTCGGTTGAACAGGCCCGTAAGCGGATCACGCGTGGCCTGCTCGAGCAGAATCTCTTCGCGCGTCCGCAATCCGGCCACCAGCAGGCGCAGATCCTCGTTGACCTTCTCGGCGCGATCGTCGGCCAGCCGGCGGCTCGTGATATCCCGGATATTGCACTGGATCACCTTCACGTCGTTGACCATGTACGCGTTGCTGACGAACTCCACGTGCCGGCGCTCGTGCGTCCTGGTTTCCAGGGGCAGATCGTCGTAGCGGGCATATTCCGTCGCCTGCAGCCGCCGGAATGATTCCTGGCTGGCAGCGATGTCCTGGAACGGGCCGATTTCCCAGAGCGTCTTGCCCAGCAGCTCGTGATGCGGATACCCGAGCAGGGCTTCGAGAAACGGGTTGGCGTCGGTGATCTGTCCGGTGTTCGCGTCCAGGATGAGTATCCCGTCCTGCGCCGTCTCGAAGAGGCGCCGGTAGCGCAGCTCGGACACCCGCAACGGCTCGGCGACCCGGACTTCGTTCTCCGCGGCAGCGTGTAGTTTCGTTTTCTTCGTCATGACGACCCGATCGTTAGATGGCGCGACGGCCCTGGATGAGCCGGATCAGTACGATCACGATCGCCAGAACCAGGAGGACATGAACGAAACCTCCCATGGTGTGCGCGGTAATCAAACCGAGCAGCCAGAGGACCATCATGATGACAGCGATTGTCCACAGCATGTTGCTCACCTCCTCCAGAGCGGTTATGCGTGCTTTGGCCGTGAGGAAAGTCGGGGACCCGGCGTTGCACGGACCGTGGCCCTGCGCAGCGCCAGCCGGCCGGTCATCCCGACCATCAACAAGATCGTGTCCCGAAGGATCATGGCGTCCAGCAGTGCGCACGCCCTGCGGACGTAGAGCAGATCGTAGCGGACCTTGCGCTTCACCGTGCGCACCGACTCGTCATAGCCGGACCGAAGTTGACTCAAGCCGGTGATCCCGGGACGGATTGCAAGACGATGGGTGTAGCCGGGAATCACCTGCTCGAGCTCTTCGACGAACGCAGCGCGCTCGGGCCGCGGACCCACGAAGCTCATTTCTCCCCGCAGCACATTCCACAACTGCGGGAGCTCGTCCAGGTGCGTTGCTCGCAGAATCCTGCCGATGCGCGTGACGCGCGGGTCATCGACCCAGGACCACACGGGCCCGGTCACGGCCTCCGCGTTCACCGTCATGCTCCGAAACTTGAGCATTCGGAACGGGCGACGGCGCCAGCCGACGCGCTCCTGGGCGATCAGCGCCGGACCCCCATCGCCCGACCACACGACGGCGGCGATAACGACCATGAGCGGCAAAAGGGCCAGGAGACCCGCGAACGAGAAGACAAGGTCAAAGGCACGCTTCAACTGGATCCGATGCGATAGCGTTGGTGTCATTACGTTCTTCCTTCAGATGTTGGAACTTGTGTGCGCGTCACGGCCGCATCCCGGCGCTTTCTCCGCTCGGCTCGCGTCCGGTTTCGGCGATGCGCCAGCACTCCCACCCGGAGTGGCGCGTTTCGTTCTTCATGCGTCCGAACCGGGGCGCGCGGTAATACACGGTGAGCCCCTTGCTCATGGCCGGGGTTGCGTAGGTCGAGTCGCTGGCGCAATCGCAATGGTCGGCGGATGCCGGCATCCCCCGGGCCAGGCCGAGCGTGTGGTCGTAGCTCCCGGCCACGCTGGCGCGATAAGCGTTGGTCGCGTTCACGTCGTACACGACGACGCTGGCCACCGTCTGGATGTCACCGACGAGACGGTCGAACGCGTTGCGCGCGAACCGGTCCGCGAAGGCGGCCATCCCTTCATCGCCGGGCGCCGCGTCGAGACTTGCCAGCGGCTCGAGGTCGAAATAGGAGAGGTGCAGGTTTTCCGGCGACGCGATGATGTAGCGCGCGTGGGGCGCAAGAGCGCCGATGGTGTGGGGGGTGCCTCCGAAGCAGGTCGCCAGAACGAGCAGATCGGTCGTGGATCCGCCCGCAAGAGCGCCCAGGCCGTCCGCGAGATCTCGAATGGTGACGGGACGTTCCGGATACGAGGCATCGTATCCCGTCCCGTTGAATTCAGGCAGCTCGTGACCGAAATAGAATGTCATTCGGACCGGGGAGCGGGCGACTTTGAACTGCGCGTAGAGGCGCGCTTCCGGCGCGAAGTGCGAATCCCCCTGGTCGCGCCAGTACGCCGTCTTGTCAACAAGCCGCCCGTCGCGATAGTGGTAGGCGTAACCGTCGTGGCGTGGAACGAGAAACAGAACATGCCGGCGTTTGACCTGGTGGAAGATGACGACTTCCGCGTTCGGCATGCGCTGTGCGATGTCCTGTGTTCGTCCGAGGATCTCCGTGTCCGCTCTGCGCGCTTTGCCGAGGGTGTCGTGGTAGAGGTAGTCACCGTCGCCGTGAATGATGAACACGAGCGAGCAGGCGGGCGGGCTGGCACGGGCCGGGGCCGTGGAATCGGACGCCGGCATCGTGCTGCACGACACGAGAAACACCGCGAGCACCACGCTTCCCCCATACCCCAGGTGTGTCGAGAGTGGGCGCGTGGCACCCGCGGTTATTCGCTGCAACAGCTTCATCATCACGGGGACCGGTTGTTCCCCTACACGATCAGAATGATGATGATGACAATCAGGAGCGCGGTGACCAGGCCGATGGTGATGTTCCTGTCGGCCTGTTCCATGTCCTGCACGACGTACGTGGAGAAGGCATTGAGCTGGTCATCGGGAACGCGGTCAAAACCGTTCACGCCGTCGAGCTCGTCGCTCTTTTCCTGCAGCGTGGCCTTGAGACGATCCAGGGTGACGTGGTCCTGCTCTGTGGTGAGCGGCGCACTCTTGATCGTGTCGATCGCGCGCGTCATCTCGCCGAGGCGGGTGCTCAGGATCTCGCGCTTCGCGACGGGACTGTCGGTGGCCTTCACCTTGAGAGCGGTGTCGTTGAAATAGTTGTGTATGCGGTCCTGGCCGGACGCGACGCTCGCGATGCCGAGCATCCCGATCGCGACGATCAGGGCCATGGCGACTCTCTTAAACATGAACGTTCTCCTTTGGTCGCCGTGAACGTGCGGCGTTGAGGGCGACCGCCGGGCGCGTCGACACGAGAATATGGGTGTGCTTAATCACTTCCCTGATAGTGTAGGTGTGGCCGGGAACCGGATTGAATAGAGCGAAAGGGTGAAAAGATAGCTAGTCCTCGGGACGCGGGGGTATGGAAGGCGACGAGGCGGAGTGTCGCAGCGTCCTTCCGGGCTAGGTAGAATTCCTGATGGAGGGGTGGCCGGGCGCGAAAGCGAACCCCGGAGCGCTGCGCCGGGATCAGCTGCTGGCCCTCATTCGTTCCTGGCGAGCCGGCGGATCTCCTGCAGGTTGAGCTCGATCGACTCGCTCGACCGCATCAGTTTCTCGAGCGCCTCGTCGGGTGCGCGCACCGGGGGCGGGGCCGGCGCGGGTGTCCCGGGGGTGTCGTCGAGCAGCGGGTGCAGGCTGCTCCACACCTCGCGCGGCAGCACGCTCTCGAGGTATTCGAGCCCCGTGCCGCGCAGGATGGCGTCGCTCGTGAGCAGTCCCTTGAATGCGACCTGCAACGGCGCGCGCGGCAGCACCAGCGAGAGAATCGTGAACACGTGCTCCATGCGGCGCCCGGCCCGCCCGCGCAGCGACGGGTCGATGATGGCCGGATCTTCTCCCGCGTCGGGCTCGTCGATCAGTCGTTGCTCGGTCCACAACCGGCGGTCGACGCGCGTTTCGCGCAGCACCGCGGCGTAGACGAGCGCGCTGTCGACGCCGAGGGCGGGAGCGCGCTCCTGGATCTTCAGAAGCGCGAGCGCCGCCTGGTAGCGCACCTCGAAGCGCGCATCCGACAGCGCGGCCACCAGCCCGTCGACCGAACGCCGCGTCGCACATGCCGAGAGAATGCGCGGGATGCGGCGGCGGATGGCGAAATCCTCGTTGGGGTCGAGCAGCCGGTCGACGAGCTGGCCGGTGATCGACGGCGCCGCCTTGGCCAGCGTCCGCGCCGCCCATCCGCTCACCTCGTCCCACGCGAGCAACGTCGTCACCTGCGCCGCGACCATCGAGCCGATGGTGCGCGCGCGGTTGAGCTCGGCGTGGACGCGGCGCGGGTTGCCCGAGCGGAGCTCGAGCAGCGAGGCGATGTCGGGGTCGTTGATGGGTGAGAGCGGCGCAGTGGGCACGGTGTCTTCGTCCGCGTCGGGCGCGGGTTCTTTCGTGCGGGTGCCGGCAAGCTCGCGCAATTCCTCCACGCGGATGCCCGCGCCCGTCAGCGAGAAATCGATGCCGGTGAACGACTCCATCATGGTGGCGCGCGCCGACGGATCGATATCGAGCGCGTCCGCGCGGTGGAGCAGGCTCTTCTCCAGCGCCTGCACGTAGCCGCGGTGCAGGGCGCGTGCGATTGCGAGCGAGAGCAGCGAAATCGCGATGGCCGCGCCCACCAGCGCGTGTTCGGCGACCGCGACGGGGAGCAGGATCATGAGCCGGATCAGCGCGCCGCCAACGATGTCGCCCATGCGGTCCGCGCCGACATCCACGATGGTCTTGGTGCGGCGCTTGTCGCCCGGCACCACCGGCGTGAACAGCAATTCGTAGCCCGAGCGGAACAGCGAGCTCTGCACCACCATCTCCAGTGCGCGCAGGGTTCCCACCGCCAGGAGTCCGAGCGCGGGCAGCGTCACCAGGCCGCCCGCCGTCACCAGCGCGGGGCGGATCGATACCGTGTTGGCGATGCCGATGCCTTCGAGCAGGCGTCGCGTCATCCCGGTCTGCACGGCGAGGGTGAGCACCGAGACCGCGGTGTAGAACAGCGCAAAGAAGCGCACCAGGTTGGCGTCGTCGGGAAAGGCGATCGTCGCGTGCGCCTTGAACACGTAGTCGATGAGCGTGGCGGCGACATTGCCCAGCAGCACGATGAGCGCGAGGTGACGCAGGTAGCGCGTCCGCCCGAGCACGCGAAATCCGGATTCGTCGGAGTGGCCGCCGCGGCGCGCGAACAGTATGGCGAACGATCCGCCGGGTGGGCCGCCCCCGTCGTGCGCGAACCGCGGCAGCAGCAGGGCGCACACGATATTGAGGAATGCGACCACCGGGAGGATCCACAGGATGCCCGCCTGCGCGCCGACACGCTCGGCGACCAGCCCGCCGAAGAGCCCGCCGATAGTGGCACCGCCAATGATGCGGCCGATCCCGCGCTTCGCGGTGCGCGGGTCGAAGGCCTCGTCGACCAGCGACCAGAAGCCCGAAATGAGAATCGAGCCGATCGACGCGATGTGCAGGTACACGACCACGGCGCCCGGCCCGGGGTTGCGCGCGGCGTACCACCACTCCGCGAGCACGAGCAGGCCGCTGGCGAGAAAGAACGACGGCACCGTGCGCACTGGTCCAAACACGGTGATGACGCGCGCGGCCGCGAGCGCGGCCACGATCGAGAGCGCAGCCGACGCGATCAGCATCATCGGCAGCGCGGAGACGGGGAAGTTGGTGAGAAAGAGCGAGTCGCGTGCCGCCTTGCCCGCCACCTGGGTGGCGATCATGGCGAATGCGCACACCGAGGCGATGGTGACCGGACCGGCGACGGCCGGACGGCCGGGCGCCCTGCTAGACATTGACCACCGTGGACGCCCCCGTGTCCAGGCGATCGCGCGGCGCGGCGTAGAGACCCGGCAGATTGGTCCGCCACCACGCTTCCGCGCGCGCGCGCGTCCACGCCGGCAATTCGGCGGCGATCTCCGCCAGCGCCTCTCCCAGCTCTTCGGCGGAGGCCGGCCGGTCGTCGGGGTCCTTGGCCAGGCAGGCGTGGATCAACTGTTCGAGCCGCGGGGGAACGGGGAGCTCGGTGCGCGACGAAACCGCGGCCGGCTCTTCCTTCACGTGCTGGATCAGCACCGACATGGGCGTGTTGCCCTCGAACACCATCTGCCCGGTCAGCAACCAGTATGCGACGCAACCAAGGGCATAGATGTCGGCGCGCGCGTCGACGGTGGTCTCGCCGGTGACCATCTCGGGCGCCATGAACCCGGGGGTGCCGCTGGTCGTGCCGGTGCCGGTGAGCTGGCTCATGACTTCGCCCGTGTCGCGCACGTGCTTCACCAGGCCGAAATCGAGCACCTTGATGAAGTCGAACTCGCGTCCACGGCGACAGGTGAAAAGATTGGCCGGCTTGATGTCGCGGTGAATGAGCCCACGATCGTGCGCGTCGGCGAGTGAATTGCACGCCGCGCGCAGAAAGTGAATCGCCCGTTCGGCGGGAACCGGGCCGGACTCGCGCACGATGGTCTTGAGGTCCTTGCCTTCCAGGAGCTCCATCACGTAGTAGAAAACACCGTCCTCGCCGGTGCCGAAGTCATACAGCACCACCGAGTGCGGCGACGTGAGCAGCGCCGTCGCCTGCGCCTCGCGCTCGAAACGACGCATCAGCGCGCGCGCCGAGGACATGTCGGTGCCCTGTCCCAGCGCTTCGGGCCGGATCAGCTTGACCGCCGCGGGGCGCGCGAGCAGGCGGTGCTTCGCCTTCCATACTTCGCCCATTCCGCCCGAGCCGAGTTTCTCGGTGAGCTCGTAGCTCCCCAGCCGGCGCGCCCTGGCCACGTCGCGCGCGAGGCTGAAGACGCGGTACGCGATCGCGTAGCTGATGCCGACGCAGATCAGCACCGGCAGGGCGGCCTGCGTGAGCTTGAGCCAGGGCGAGCCGACGAAGGTGGCCGGAACGCCGTGCACGAGCATGGAAGTAATCGCAATTCCCACCAGCACGCCCCAGGAGAGAAGCCCGCCGAGCAGCAGGAGCTGCGGCGCGAGCGTCACCACGCTGGGATAGGCGACCACCCAGACGCCGACCCAGCTCACACCGCCGATCATCGGTTCCTGCTCCCACCCCCACATGTGGACGGCGATTCCCGCCGACGAGACCACCAGGAAGGAGATGGCCATGCGCGTGAACGCGCACGGGCTGCACGTGATCTTGCGGCAGCGGTACGAGATGAACGACGCGTACCCGATCGCGACGAGCGAGTAGATGTTGTGGGCGAGGGGCGGCAACATGAAGCCGTGCGCGGCCACCATGGTGGCCCAGTCGGAGAGATAGGCGAGCGCGTAGGCGCCGGCGTAGATCGCCGCCGCAGCCGCCAGCCCGCGGAACGACCCGCGCTGGGTTTGCGTGTCGAGATCGGCGAACTGCGACGGGTCGCTGGGATGGGTCTGCGACTCGGCCCGGACGCGGAATTCTGCAGCCACGAACGTCCTCCTTGAACCGAATTGCCCGGCGAGCGGGTGGCGCCGGCCGGAGACCCCGGCAAACCGCCGCGGTAACGAGCGCGGCGGTTTGCTCCGGGGTGGCCGGTGACAGGACCCGCGAGCCACGACAGTATGGGCATCAAATCTACCACGCCCGGGGAGCCGGGCACAAACCGCGCGCGGGGTTTAGAAGGAGAGCCCGATATGGACGTATACCCGTGTGCCTTCGCCGGATGCGATGGAAAGGCTCATTGTCTTGGAGGGGTCCGCGAAAGACGCCCATATGCCACCGCCGGCGGCCGTGTGCCACTTGCTGCTCGACTCGCCTTCGAAAAAGACGCGCCCGGTGTCGACCAGTCCGAACACGCCCAGCATTCCCGGCACGAGGAGGTAGATGTGGGTGACGGGAACGCGGAGCTCCGCGCTCGTGTACACCGACGCGTCGCCGGCGTAGCGCTGCTGCGGGAAGCCGCGCAGCGTGCGGGCTCCGCCAATATACGCCGCCTCGTGGTACGGGTACGGTCCCCACACCTGCTTGCCGCCGGCGCGCAGCGCGAGCACCGGCGTCGACAGCACCGGGACGGGCTGGTAGAGCGCGGCCTCGCCGTGGACCTCGCCGAAGGTTTCCTCCACGCCGCCCAGCGGCGGAAACACCGTGCCGCCGGCGTCGAAGCGCACGCCCCCCGACGCCGGTGCGCTCGACTCGCGCGTATCGACGGCGAGCTCCGCGCCGCCGCCGAGCTGGAAGAAATCCTCCGCGCCGTAAGGCTTCACGCCGGTGATCATGCGGTCGGGCTGGAGGTCGGTCTTGGTGTACTTGGCGGGGATGCTGAACGTGATCCTCCCGTGTTGTCCCGCGGGATGGTTGAGCGACGGCGCCAACACGTACTCGGTGTGCTTGACCTTGTAGAAGTCCTCGACGGCCTCGGACGTGGTCTCGTTGCCGAACCCGTAGAAGTGGAGGAAGTCGAGCCCCGAGAGCCGCGTGTAGAGGCCGAGGGACACGTCCGAGTTTTCGCGCCGGAACTCGCCCGTGTAATCCCCGCCGAAGGACCCCGCCTTGGTGGCGTAGGCGACGCGAGCGGAATGCGTGTCGGCGTGGGGGTCCTTGCGGAAACCGAAGCCCTCGGAGCGCAGCCCGACGAGAAACAGCACACCCAGGTCGCTGTTGCCGCCGATCACCGGGTAGAACAACGTGCGCCGGCCCCAGTCGCGGGGCGGAATCCACGGCGCCTTCTCGCGCGGCGGTGCGGTGTAGGGCCGCGTGTCCAGCGTGGTGCCGTGCTCGCGCACGATGGTGTTGTTCCCGCTGGCATCGGATACGCGCAGGTGCGTTCCCGCGTGGTCGTCGATGGTGTCGTCGCCGTCGCCGCCGATCACGCGCACGGTGATGTCGCCGTGCGCCCCGGTGGTGACGAGGCTGTCGTTTCCGCCCTCCAGGTAGATGCGGACCTCCTCGGTCTCGCCGGGATGGAACGTGCGCTCCAACAACCGGCCGCCGTCCGCATCGATCGAGACGGCGACGTCACCGTTGTCCGCGCGCGCCACGGTCGCCGTCTCCGCCGCGTCGGTTGCGCGGATGTCGACTTTTTCGGCGAGGAAGGTATAGAACTCCGCGGCGTATTCGGGCAGCCGGTCGCGTCGCGCGCGCAGCGCCGACTCGAGCCGCGGTCCTTCCTTCGCCCGGTACGCCTCGGGCAGGCGCGCGACCACGAGCGCGATCACGTCGTCGGTGATCTTCGCGCGCACGGTGTTCGCGATTTCGCTCCACTCGTCCCGATCCAGGCCGACCAGGATGCGGCGATCGACGTCGCGCGCATTCCACGTGAGCCCCTCGAGGCGCGGGTACTCGTTGCCGAAGCTCACGAACTGGGGCAGGCGTTCGCGTCCGAGCGACGGGAGCAAGCCCTCGAAACGCACGAAGGCCTGGTCGCGGTCCTCGGGGATGGGCTGCCAGCCCGCCTCGCCTGGAATACGCGCCCAGCGCCACTGGTTGCGATGGCGGTCCCAGTCGCCGATCAGCAGGTCGACCAGGCGCGCGGCGAGAAAGGCGTGCGCATTGGGCTGGTCCGCCGGCGAAGCGTCCATGCGCTTCCACATCTCCTCACCGGTGATGATCTCGGTGGCGCCGAAGGTGCCCGGGCTGCCGTCGCCGGGAGCGCCCGGGTACTCCTCGATGGTGCCGAGGATGCCGCAGAACATGGGGCGGAATTCTCCCAGCAGCGAGTCGTCGGGCATGACGACGAGGCGCGGCTCGACGTGCAGCACGCCGACGGCGGAGAGCAGCGGCGGCACCAGTGTCGACGCGGCGGGGAGACTCGACGCGATCTGGTCCTGCATCAGTCGGTCGATGAACGTCCCCTGGTACTCGGGGGGGAGAATCTCGCTCGGGTCCTTGTCGATGCCACGAAAGGTGTAGTCGCGCCCGTTGGCGCCCTTCATCGCGAGTCCCAGCGTCTGTTGCCCGCCGACGCGCCGGACCGGGCGCAGGCCGCCGGCGAACGCGCGCAGGTCGAGCACCGGCGCGTCGACCGGCGTGGTCCACAGGTCGCGATAATCGTCGCCGAGCAGGAACCGGTGCACCGAGCCGGCGCGGTAATGCGTGCCCGCCGCCATCGTGCGCACGGTGGGCTCGGCGGCGGTCGCATCGTCCTGGGCGCGCGCGGGGCGTGGCGCCAAAGCGAGCGACGCGAGCGCGGCGGCAAACGCCGCACAGCGTGCGAGAACATCAACCCTTCGAGATAGCGGCTTCTTCACGCGAACCCTCCACGAGTTTTCCATAGCGCCGGGCAAGCGCCGTGACGATGACGAGCCAGACCGCGATCACCACCATGTTGCTGATCGCGAACTCGCGTGTCCCGAACGCGAGATGCGTTCCGACAAAGACCAGGCACGCCGAGGACAGGTCGCC
>DASVAK010000107.1:0-2060 GCA_036376395.1 Candidatus Krumholzibacteriia bacterium | reverse complement strand
GGGCGTGCAGGTGGCGGTGCTCACGCGGCGCCCGCAGGGCTACTTCATCACCCACGTCGAGGGCGCCAACCCGCCCACGGTCAACGGCCACGCGATCGGCACCGCGCCGCACGCGCTCAAGGACCACGACGTGGTCGAGCTGGCTGGCGTCAAGATGGAGTTCTTCCTGAAGGGATGACCCGCGGGGCGACACCGCGCCCCGCACGCGGCCCCGCCGGCCCGACGGAGCCTGCATGAAACAGCACATCGTCCGCATCGCGCTCGGGCTGGCCATCACGCTGTTCTTCATCGGGCACGCCGCCAAGTACTACAACGTCCCGTTCATCACGCAGCTCGACGACATCATCTACGACGCGCGGCTGCGGCTGACCATGCCGGGCGGCGTCGACGAGCGCATCGTCATCCTCGACATCGACGAAAAGAGCCTCGAGGAGGTCGGGCGCTGGCCTTGGCCCCGGGACCGGCTGGCGGAGCTGGTCGAGAAGCTGTTCGGCAAGTACCAGGCCGCCATCGTCGGCTTCGACGTGGTGTTCGCCGAACCCGACTATTCGTCCGGGATCCGCGTCCTCGACCGTCTGGCGCAAGGCGTAATGAAGGACGTGCCGCAATTCCGGCAGCAGTATGCCGAGCTTCGTCCGGCGCTGGACTACGACGCGCTGTTCGCCCGGGCGATCAAGGGCAAGCCGGTCGTGTTCGGCTATTACCTGAACAGCGAGAAGGACGCGAAGCGCACTGGAGCGATTCCCGGTCCCGTGCTGCCCAAGGGGACGTTCCGCGGGCGCAATATCCCCTTCACGACCTGGACGGGCTACGGGGGCAACCTGCCGGAATTCCTCGAGAACGCCGCAGGCGCGGGGCACTTCAACCCGATCACCGATCCGGATGGCGTGGTGCGCCGAGTGCCGTTGATCGCGGAGCTGGACGGCGCGTACTACGAGGCGTTGTCGCTCGCCATGGTGCGCACCATCCTCGGCTTTCCCAAAGTGGAGCCGGGCTATGCCCCGGACCGTTTCCTGCAGCGCGGCTACTCTGGACTGGAGTGGCTGCAGGTCGGGCCGCTCGCGATTCCGGTGGACGAGACCGCGAGCGCGCTCATCCCCTACCGCGGTCACCAGCGCAGCTTCGCCTACGTGTCGCTCGCCGACGTGCTCGCCGAGCGCATGCCGGCGGATCGCCTGAAAGGCAGGATCGCGCTCGTCGGCACGACGGCGCCGGGACTGAAGGACCTGCGCTCCACGCCCGTGGACAGCGTCTACCCGGGCGTCGAGGTGCACGCCAACCTGATCGCCGGCATGCTCGACCGCAAGGTGAAGCTCAAGCCGCCCTACATGCTCGGCGCGGAAGTGGTCCTGTTGCTGATCGGTGGCGTGGCGCTTTCGCTGCTCATCCCGCTGCTCGCGCCGCTGTGGGCCACCTTGCTGACCGTGGCCGGCATGAGCGTGATCGCCGGGATGAACGTCGCGGTCTGGACGCAGGCCGACATGGTGCTGCCGCTCGCCGCGTCGGTCCTGATGACCGCGGCGCTGTACACCGTGAACATGGCCTACGGCTATTTCGTCGAGGCGCGCTCCAAGCGCCAGTTCACCGAGCTCTTCGGCCAGTACGTGCCGCCCGAGCTGGTCGACGAGATGGCGCGCGACCCGCAGAAGTACAACATGGAGCCGCGCGCCGCCGAGCTCACCATCCTGTTCTCCGACGTGCGCGGCTTCACCAGCATCTCCGAGGCGCTCAAGCCCGAGGAGCTGCGCGAGTACATCAACGAGTATCTCACCGCGATGAGCGGCATCATCCGCAGCCAGCATCGCGGCACGCTCGACAAGTACATCGGCGACGCCATCATGGCGTTCTGGGGCGCGCCGGTGGAGGACGCGCAGCATGCGAGGAACGCCGTGCTCGCCGCGCTCGACATGCAGAAGGAACGCGAGGCGCTCAATGCGCGCTTCGCCGCGCGCGGCTGGCCGACGCTCAACATCGGCGTGGGCCTGAACTCGGGCAACGTGCGCGTCGGCGACATGGGCTCGCGGGTGCGCCGCGCCTACACGGTGATGGGCGACCCCGTG
>DASVAK010000104.1:0-2486 GCA_036376395.1 Candidatus Krumholzibacteriia bacterium | reverse complement strand
CGTGGCCCCAGCTGTACGAGGTGGCCGCCACGGTGTTGGATGCCAGGCAGCCGAGAAGGATGAAAAGGGAGAGGGTTCGCAGGGGCATGGAAGCACCTCCGCAAGGGTGGACGTCTGGAGATGTCCGCTGTGGGGCCGGATCTCACGCGGATAGAGTCGGCCACGGCCGAGATCAATCCCGCCCCGATCGCCCGGAACGCGGCTCTCTCGCGCCGCGAAGCCGCTTTCCCGCCGGGCCCGCTTCTGGTATAGTCAGACCCGCCCTAACACATTGCCCCATTTCAACTTCATGGCGCTGCAAGTCCACATAGAAACCTACGGCTGCCAGATGAACGAGTACGACTCGGAGCTGGTGAAGTCGATCCTCGCCCAGCGCGGCTTCGAGCTCTCGGACCGCTTCGAGCAGGCCGACGTGGTGCTCATCAACACGTGCGCCATCCGCGAGAAGGCGCACCAGAAGATCTACGGCCGCCTGCAGCAGTTGAAGCGCGCGCGGGCGCTCCGGCGCACCCCGCTCACCGTCGGCATCCTGGGCTGCATGGCACAGAACCTGAAGCAGGACCTCCTCGACGGCCACGGTGAGATCGACTTCGTCGCGGGGCCGGATTCGTACCGCCATCTGCCCGAACTGATCGACGCGTCGCGCGGGATCATCGAGCCCACGGCGGCGCTCGATAAAGCCGCGCTCAAGCTCTCGATGACCGAGACCTACACCGGCGTCGACCCGGTGCGAAGCGGCGGCGTCAACGCGTGGATCGCGATCATGCGCGGCTGCGACAACATGTGCACGTTCTGCGTGGTGCCGTACACGCGCGGCCGCGAGCGCAGCCGCGACGCCGACGGCGTGGTCGCCGAAGTGCAGGCGCTGGTGCGCGACGGGTACAAGCAGGTGACGCTGCTCGGTCAGAACGTGAATTCGTACCGGCACGGGGAGACGCGCTTCGCGGATCTCATGCGCCGCGTGGGCGACGTGCCCGGCATCGAGCGCGTGCGCTTCACGTCGCCGCACCCCAAGGATTTCCCGGCCGACCTGATCCGCGCCATCGCCGATCACCCCAAGCTCTGCAAGCACATCCATCTCCCGCTACAGGCGGGGAACGACCGTGTGCTCGATCTCATGCGCCGCACCTACACCAACGCCGAGTTTCGCGCGCTGGTCGACGAGATGCGCGCCACCATTCCGGGACTCGGGCTCACCACCGACGTGATCGTCGGTTTCCCGACCGAGACGCACGCCGAGTACGACGAGACGCGCCGGCTCATGGAAGACGTCCGCTTCGACGCGGCGTTCATCTTCAAGTATTCCGAGCGCCAGGGAACCTACGCGCAGCGAAAGCTCCCCGACGACGTGCCGGCGGAGGAGAAGACGCGGCGCATCATCGAGCTGGTCGATCTGCAGAAGCGGATCACCGGCGAGATCAACCACATGCTCGTCGGCACCACCCACGACGTGCTGATCGAGGACAACGTGGAGAAGCAGCCCGGCTTCGTCTCGGGCCGCACCGATTCGTTCAAGCACACCATTCTTTCCGCCGACGGCGCGAATATCGGCGACACCGTCCGTGTCGCGATCGAACGCAGCCGCGGCGCCACGCTTTACGGCCGCGCACTCAATTCGAAACGCGCGCAGGATGCGCGCGTGGCAGAGGCCGCCTGAGTTTCCATCTTCAACCGAAGGATACCGACATCATGAAAGCAGGCTCTCGAACGAGAAATGGCAACCTCACGCGCGGCCGTCGCCACACGCCGACGCGCCCCGGAAAGAGCGCGCGCGACGCGAAGCCCGAGCCGAAGGGCGCGGCGAGCATCGGCTCGCAGCGCATCCCGTTCCCGCGCGTGGCCGAGCCCATGTGGGCGCTCACCTACGACGTCGAGATGGACAAGTGGGAGAAGACGCGGGGATTCCGCAAGACCCAGGTGGCGAAGCCGCGCATCGATCCCAAAGACCCGCACGACGCCGACCAGGTCATCCTGAAGCTCAAGTACACCGGCTTCTGCGGGTCGGACGCCGGCATCTGGTTCCGCTCGTCGTTCAAGGCCATGATCCACAATTCGCTCAAGGCGGAAGGCAAGACGACGCGCGTGATCGGCCATGAAGTGCTCGGCACCGTGGTCGAGATGGGTGCGGTGGCCGAGGCCCACTACGGATTCAAAGAGGGCGAGCTGATGGCGTCGGAGTCGCACATCACGTGCGGGCGCTGCCACCAGTGCCTGATCGGGCAGCGCCACGTGTGCGTCAACGAGAAGATCATCGGCATCTCCCGCGACGGCGGCTTCGCCGAGTACATCAAGCTCCCCGCCAACGTGCTCTGGCGCACCGACCCCAATAAAATCCGGCCCGAAGTGGCCGCCATCCAGGAGCCGTTCGGCAACGCGGTGCATGCGTCCACCGCGGTGGACCTGCGCGGAAAGAGTGTCGCCATTTTCGGCGTGGGCGCGATCGGCCAGTTCGTGGTGATGATCGCGAAGGCGCTGGGCGCGTCGCG
>DASVAK010000088.1:0-8418 GCA_036376395.1 Candidatus Krumholzibacteriia bacterium | reverse complement strand
CGGCGTGTCACGCTCGGGCATCACGATCTCGACGGGGATGATGTGCGGCCTGCGCCGCGAGCAGGCGGCGCGCTTCTCGTTCCTGATGGCCGCGCCCATCACGTTCGGCGCGGCGCTCAAGAAGAGCATCGACCTGTTCTCCTCCGGCGAGCCGATCCCCGCCGACGAGCGCACCGCGCTCATCGTCGGCATTCTCGCCTCCGGCATCGGCGGCTGGCTGGTGATAAAGTTCCTGCTGAGCTTCCTGCGCCGGCACGGCCTGCAGACGTTCGCTTATTACCGGATCGCGCTGGCGCTGGTGGTCCTGGCGGTGCTGGTGTTCTAGTCTCCGAACCGTTGCCTCGAGCGCTCCTTCGCCTTTTCGGCTTCGATCTCGCGGTTGCGCGGCGGCGCGTGGGTCACGAAGTGATCGACCAGCCGGCGCGCGACACTGGCGACATCTTCCACCGCCTGGTTGAACAACTCCTCGTTCGCCTTTGACGGCTTGGTCGTTCCGCTGATTTTTCTCACGAATTGGAGCGCCGACGCCCGGATTTCGTCGTCGGTCGCGGGTGGCTCAAAATTTGACAGCGTCCTGATGTTGCGGCACATGCTCTGTTGCCTCCTTGCGCCAAGCGTAGCATAATCACGGCTCCGCTATGGAACACCGCGCGTGGAAGTCAGTTCGCTTCGAGTACCCGCGGTCCGTCCCCACCATGCTGCAAAACGAGGAGATCAAGTATCTCTTCTGGCTGGGGCGATCGATGTGGAAAGGAAGCGGGGTCGTGCTCGAGATCGGCCCCTGGCTCGGCGGGAGCACGCTGTGCCTGGCCGCGGGTATGCGGGCGTCGGGTCACGACGCCACCGGCCGTCTCCACGCCGTCGACAATTTTCTCTGGCGCGAATTCATGTCGGCGCGCGCTGACCTCGGCCTCTTACCAGGTCAATCCTTCGAACCGGCGTTTCTCAAGAATCTAATCGCGTACTCGGACATCGTCGTGTCGCACGCCGCATCGCTTCCCGACGAGGTGATCGAGGGCGACCGGGAGGCCACCGCGAAGCGCGCGGCGGGAGAGCCCGACGTGCCCGTGCTCGATAAAGCACCGGGCGACGGCCCCATCGAGATCTTGTTCATCGACGGCGCGAAATCGTGGCGCGGCATGGCGCACCTGCTTCGCCTGGTGCGCGAGCGCATCGTCCCCGGGCAGACACTGCTGGTCTGCCAGGACTTCAAGTACTGGGGGACGTACTGGGTGCCGATGATGATGACGCGGCTGCGCCCGTACCTGGAGCCGGTGCACAACGTGCTCGGCGCGACCACGGTGTCGTTCCGCCTCATCAAGGAGATGCCGGCCACGGTGCTCGACGAGATCGAGGATCACGTGGCGCGTATTCCGACACAGGACGGGCTCGCACTCATCGATCGCGCGCGCAAGCTGCTGCTCAAGGACACCGACTGGCTGGGCGCGGCGAATCTCACACTGTGCCGGGTGAGCTTCCTGGCGCACCAGGGAAAAGCGGATGCTGCCGCGGTTGCCTTCAAGCAGGCGCAGTGGATCTGGCCCGCGTTTCGCGACGCGATGCAGCTCGAGCGCGCCCGGGCGTACCTCAAAGAGGAAAAGGGATTGGGGATCTACCGGCCGGTCCGGTTCCCGATCGAGAAGAAACTGCTGGGCGCGTTCCGCGCCGTGGCGCGACAGCGCTGACTACTGCTTCGTCACCGAACGCTCCGCCCAGATCTCCGACAGCCGCACGATCGTCTCCGCCGCCTTCTGCATCACCTGCACGGGCACCCACTCCAGCGTGGAGTGAATCGCCTCGCCGCCGGCAAAGAGATTCGGGCAGGGAAGGCCCATGTACGAGAGCCGCGCGCCGTCGGTGCCGCCGCGGATGATCGAATGCTTCGGCGTCACGCCGATGCGCTTGATCGCCTCTTCGGCGTACTCCACCAGGCGCGGCTCCTTGTCGATCTGGTAGCGCATGTTGCGGTAGGATTCCTTGATCTCCAAAGTGACCTTCGCCTTCGGATGCAGCTTGCGCACGTCGGCGGCGATCTTCTCCATGATCGCCTTCTGTTTCTCGATGCCGTCCATCTCGAAATCGCGCAGCAGGAGCCGCATCGAGACGGCCTCATTCTGGCCGTTCAGCAGGTAGGGATGGATGTAGCCGTCGCGCTGGTCGGTCATCTCGGGGCTCATCTCGCGCGGCAGGCGCGTGATGAAATCGCCCAGGATGCGAATGGCGTTGACCAGCTTGTCCTTCGCGTAACCCGGGTGCACACCGAAGCCCTCGATGGTCACGGTGGCGCCGTACGCGTTGAAGGTCTCGAACTCGATCTCGCCCAGCGGGCCGCCGTCCATCGTGTACGCGAACTCCGCGCCGAAACGCTTCACGTCGAACTTGTCGGCGCCGCGGCCGATCTCTTCGTCGGGATTGAAGCCCACTTTGACCACGCCGCGCGGGATATCGGGGTTCTGCAGGAACAGGTCGATCGCGGTCATGATCTCCGCCACGCCCGCCTTGTCATCGGCGCCAAGCAGCGTGGTGCCGTCGGTGGTGACGATGTCCATCCCCTTGTACATCTTCTCGAGGTTCGGGTACTCGCTCACCTTGATGACCTGCCCGGTGCTGCCGGGAAGCGTGATGTCGCCGCCCTTGTAGTTGCGATGGACGTGCGGCTTCACGTTCGTGCCGGTGATCGCGGGCGCGGTGTCGACGTGCGCGAGGAAACCCACGACGGGCACCTTCGCCGCCTGCTCGGGCGGCAGGTTGGACGGCACGGTGGCGAACACGTAGCCGTTCTCGTCGATGGAGGCGTCCTTGAGACCCAGGCCCAGCAGTTCCTCGTGCAGGAGCCGCAGGAGGTCCCACTGCTTGGCCGTGCTGGGGCACGATTCCGAATTCTCATCGGACTTGGTGTCGATCTTCACGTAACGCAGAAACCGGTCGAGCAAAGCTTCTTTCGGAGCGTTCATGGCAATCCTATCGTGGCGGCATGTGTTGGGATGGTTGCGGTTGTGGTAGCGTCAAACCGCAGTGGGTCGAGAATAGGCGTTTTCGCGTGGGGAGTCAATGCGGCACGGCCGCGCGGGAGGTTCGCATGAGACGCATGTGGGTGATCGGCTGGATGCTGTTGGTGACGGCGCAGGCGGCATTCGCGTGGACGCCGTCGGTTTCGCGCCGGGACGTGGCGCGTCCCGTCCACACGTACTCGATCGTGGCGCGCGATTCGGTGACGGGCGAGCTCGGTGTGGCGGTCCAGTCGCACTGGTTCTCGGTGGGCGGTCACGTCGCGTGGGCCGAAGCGGGAGTGGGCGCGGTGGCGACGCAATCGTTCACCGAGCCGTCGTACGGCCCGCTGGGACTCGCGCTGATGAAGGCGGGAAAGACGGCGCCGCAGGCGCTGGCGGCATTGATCGCCGCCGACGCGCAGGAGTCGGTGCGCCAGGTCGCCATGGTCGACGCGAAGGGTCGTGTCGCCGCCCACACGGGGTCGAAATGCATTGCCGCCGCGGGTGACCACCCGGGCGCGCAGTACTCGGTGCAGGCCAATCTCATGGAGCACGACACGGTGTGGGGCGCGATGTCGCGCGCCTACGAAACCACGAAGGGCGACCTCGCCGAGCGATTGTTGTCGGCGCTCGAGGCGGCGCAGAAAGAAGGCGGCGACATCCGCGGCAAGCAATCGGCGGCGATCCTGATCGTGAAGGGCGAGTCGAGCGGGAGGCCGTGGGATGATCGCGTGATCGATCTGCGCGTGGAGGACAGTCCGGAGCCGGTGAAAGAGCTGCGGCGCCTGGTCATGCTGCAGCGCGCCTACGACAAGATGGATGAAGGCGACCGCCATATGGCGGACAACAACCTCGCCGGCGCGCTCGCGGCGTACAACGACGCGGCGAAGCAGTTGCCGCAAAATCCCGAGGTGAAATACTGGGCGGCCGTCACGCTGATGACAGCGGGCAAGGAGCAGGAAGCGCTCGCCTACTTCAAAGAGGTCTTCGCGAAGGATCCGAAGTGGGTGGAGGTGACGCGCCGGCTGCCTGCTTCAGGCCTGCTGCCCGACGACCCCGCGCTGATGGCGAAGATCGTTTCCGTGGCGCCGAAGTCGAAGCGCTAGGGCCGGTCGACCTCGATCTCGTCGCAGCGCACGAAATCGATCGCCGAGAGCGCGGCGCGCGCATCCACCACGGCGAAGAGATCGCCGCGAAGCACGCCGCGGCCGTCGAAGCGGAAGTCGTGCTCGGGAGAATACAGCTCGGCTCCGGACGCGCCTTTTTCGGTGCGCTCGCGCGGATTGTAATCGCCCAGCGTCGCGCCGGCGGGAAGCGCCGCCAGCGTGGCCTTGATCTTCCCGGCAACCTCGCGGCTGGGCGTGTCGAAGTCGAACCTGAAGCGCGCGGTCGACGCGGCCCGCTCCTCCTTGATCTCGAAGCGATGGTGCGGCGTCGCGGATGCCAGCGCGGCGCGGACGCGATCCGCGTTCGCCTGCTCGACAAAGAGGTGCTGGACCTCGCCGTGATGCGTGATGCGCTCGCGCAATCCGTGGAGATGGAACCCGGCATCATCGGCGAACACCACCCGGGCCGGCGCCGACCCCGCGAAATATCCCGCCACGAACGCCTTCATCGCGCGGTCATCGCCGCGCACGATCAATTCGACATACGGTGCCATGGTTTCACCTACCGGAAGAATACCAGCATGACGAGCAGGAACAGGGGAATCAACACCGGGATCGAGTACTTGATCATGTAGCCGAAAAAGCTCGGCATCTCGACGCCGGCTTCCTCGGCGATGCTCTTCACCATGAAGTTGGGCGCGTTGCCGATGTAGGTGTTGGCGCCCATGAACACCGCGCCGCACGAGACGGCCTGCAGGTAGTGCGCGTGCGTGGTCAGCAGGTGCGCCAGCGCTTCTGGCTCCGGCTTTCCGGGCTCCAGCGCTCCCAGCGCCGTGTTGAAGAACGTCAGGTAGGTCGGCGCGTTGTCCAGGAAGCTCGACAACGCGCCGGTCAGCCAGAAATAGTGCGCCGGTTCCCGCGCCAGTTCGATCACGCCGCGCAGCGCGCCATTCTCCCCGGCGCGCAGGATGGCCAGCGCGGGAATCATGGTGACAAAGATGGCGGCGAAGAGAATCGCCACCTCCTTGATCGGTCCCCACGAGAACTGGTTGTCGCGATGGATCGCCGCCGGCGTCGTCCGGAGCGAGGACAGACCGATGGCCGCCAGGACGGCGTCACGCGCCAGGCCGGCCGTGCTGCATTGGACGCCGAGCACGCTGACGTGCCCGAGATCGACTACGCCGCTCGCGAACACCGCCCCCACCACGGCGGCGAGATAGAAGAAGTTCTGCCATCCCACGACGCCGATACTGCCTGCCGGGGGCGCGTCGGCTTGCGCCGGTTCCCGTTTGTAATAGCGGGTGTCGAGCAGGTAGTAGATGGCCAGCAACGGAATCGCCACCAGCAGCATCACCGGGAAGAGGTGGAGCGTCCAGAAGAACGGCACGCCGTGCAGGAAACCCAGGAACAGCGGTGGATCGCCGAGCGGAGTGAGCAGCCCGCCCACGTTGCTCACCAGGAAGATGAAGAAGACCACCGTGTGGGCGCGATACCGGCGTTTCGAGATGGCGCGGAGCAGCGGCCGGATCAGGACGATCGACGCCCCCGTGGTTCCCACCCACGACGCCACCGCGGCGCCGACGGCGAGAATGATCGTGTTCTGCAGCGGCGTCCCGCGCAGCGTTCCCGTGACCAGGATTCCGGACGCAACGATGTAGAGCGCCCAAAGGATCATGATGAACGGGAGATATTCCTCGAGTGCCACCTGGAGCAGGTGATGGGTCGCCTCGCCCCGGTGCAGCCAGACGAACGGAATCGCCAGCGCGAGGGCCCAGAAGAGCGACACCTTCGGGTAATTGCGGTGCCAGAAGTGCGGGGCAAAGAGCGGGAAAAGCGCGATGGACAGCAGCATGCCCGCGAACGGGATCGTCCACCAGGCGGAGAGAAGCGTGCCGAGCTCGTGGTTCATGGGCGACTCGAGGGCCGACCGAACCTACCCGCGCCCGCGACGCGGTGGCAAGGCAATTCCAATCAGCCGCGCGCGGTCTGGTGTTTCATGCGCAGCTGCGTGCGCAGCTCGGGGTGCAGCGTCGAACGCCGCAGCAATGCGTCGAGGTCCGCCGGCGTGAGATCCGCCGTGTACGCCATCGATACGGCGACGGGAGTCTGCGGATTGGCGAGCAGCGCCATGCGCGCGCTGTGCGACGAGAAGAGGTCGCGCTTGCGACCCAGTCCCCGCAGCACCTCGGGGTTGACGCGGTGGTTGTTCGCCACCACCAGCGCGCGGTCGCGTGTCGACACGTGCGGCACGGTTTCGCGCGCGATCTTCGCGATGGGGTGGACGATGAGCGAGCTCCAGTAGTGGCCGTCGCGCGCGAGCCGGCGCAGCACCACCGGCGGAATGCCGTCGAATGACGGCGCCTCGCCCGCGAGGTGGCCCACCTTCTGCTTTTCGCTCTTGATGCGGGTCGTGTATTCGTCCAGCACGCCGTCCTCGATGCGGTGCACGCGCTCCTTGGCGGCGAGATAGTCGAGCAGCGAGGAGAGCTTCTGGAAGTAGTCGTCCTCCATGAAGAAGTTGAGCTTCACGAAGATGCGCACGATGCCGCGCGCGTAGAGCACGTCCGACCGGTTCGTGAGCGAGAGCAGCCGGCGATACACCGCGTCGAAGAAGATCTTGCGCTGCGCGGTGGTGTGGCGGCTCGACCCCACCAGCTTTTCCAGCAGGGAGAGAATGGTGGCGCAGGGCACGCGCTCGGGCGTGACCACCTTCCAGATCGAATTGATGTCGACGATGTTGACCGCGTAACGGCGCACTTCGTAGTCGGGGTGGAGCATCAGGCAGCGAGCAAAGCGCTCGTGCTGGGATTCGTGGACGCCGTGCAGCGCGTGGATGACGGTGGCGGCGCCTTTCTGCCCGGTGAAGAACCCGGTGAGCGTGGCGGCCGCCGCGCGTGTGCGCGCCGGCCCGGCGGTGGCAAGCACCTCGAGCACGCGCGCCGATTTCGCGTGGCCCCAGAAGTCGCCGGCCACCATGATCTCCGGCCGTCGCCACAGGCCGATTTCGAGATCGTCGAGGTCGTCGGCGTGTTCCTGCACGTGCTCGACGAACGCATGGCGAAGCGGGCCGGTGAGAGCCGTCATCGAGTCTTCCACGTCGAGGTCGTCGCCGCGCGCGAGGCCGGCGAGCGCGCTCTCCAGCGCGCCGCGATCGACGTGCTGCGGCGCGCGGTTCAGGTAGCTGTCCCAGGGGCACGCCGCGACGTGCGCGGCCCAGCGTGAGCGCACGTCGGTGTACGTCTCCGCGACGGGATCACCGACGCGCTGGCGAAGCGTGGCGTGAATGTCATCGAGCAGGAGATTGGTGCGCGGCACCTGGTTCGCGTAGGCGAGCTTGAGCGTGTGGGTGAACGCGACGTCGACGCTCTTCCACTGCGCGTACGCGTTCTCGAGCGCGTGGCACGTGGCGTCGATGCGCGTGGTGGAACCGGCCTGGTCGAGCGCCTCGGCGGCGATGAGGACGCCGTGCACCGCGTGTGCGAACCGCTCCGCGGCCGCCGCGGTCGCGGCGACATCGCAGCCCTCGCCGCGCGAGAGCTCGAGCGAAAGCACCAGCTCCGATGCGAGATCGTGGATACGATCCGTGGTGCCCGGCAAGAAACTGGCCATGTGCGAAACTCCTCCAGGCGCGCCAAGCCGTTGACAGGATTCGAATTGGCGACCTGTCGGGGCGCGCTGGTGAGGTGTTTCGCAAGGCGCGTGCCTTGCCGCGCGTTACTTGATGCCGTGCTTTTTCTTGTAGTCGAGCCAGTTCGCCTTGAGGTGGACGAAGGCGTCGAAGTCGGGCTGGAGTAGAAACGGGTTGGTCTTCTTTTCGTGGCCGATGGTGGACGTGGGCGCGACGCCGTAGTTGTGTCCCGGCCACACGTTGGTTTCGTCGGGGAGCTGCATCAGCTTCTGCAGGCTGTCCCACTCCTTGCGCGCGCCGGGGCCGAGGTCGGTTCCGCCCACCTTGCCGACGAACAGCACATCGCCGGTGATGACGTGATTGTCGCACACCACGCAGATGTGGTCGTCGGTGTGGCCGGGCGTGTAGAGAACGCGCAGGGTGAGATCGCCGAGACGGAGCGTGTCGCCCTCGTCGACCTTCACGTCGAGTGGCAGGTGCATCGAGGCGTGGCCGACCACCTTGCCGTTGAACGCTTCCTTCGCGGCGGAGATCCCCCAGCAGTGGTCGTTGTGCCCGTGCGTGATCACGATGTACTCGATCTTCACGCGCTCGCGCGGGATCAGGTCCGCGTAACGCGTGATGTCGGGTGGGGGATCGAACAACGCCGCCGCGCCGCCGATCTTGTCGGCGATGAGGTAGGCGTAGTTGCGGT